>JAJDEV010000183.1 GCA_029259605.1 Planctomycetota bacterium
GACCGAAGCGCGTGGAGGCGACCTTGACGGGTCGTCGAACCCGGTGAGGAAGGGAAGCGTTGATATGGCGCGCAGCTGCGTCGATCTCGGTGAAGGCTCATGAATGATCCGGGCTAGCAGCCCGTGGTGAAACTCACGCCACCCTCGAACGGCGCTGGATCCGGGCTAGCGCATCGACTCGAGCTGTTGCGCCGACTCGGCCGCGCTGGGCACGCCGTAGCGCCTGCGCACCGAGTCCGGAAGGAGCTGCGCGTCGATCGGGTCCTGCGTCGTCTCGCCGCCGGCCTGCAAGTACTGCGTGCCGAAGATCTGCGGGCGCTCGACCGATTGCAGATAGCGGTCGAGCGACGCCGCCGCGAGCCACTTCGCCGTCTTGTGCCCCTCGAAGCCCGCGACCGTCGCGAGCACGTGGGACAGCAGGTAGTCCTCGGGTCGGCCGCCGTGCTGCAGGATCATCGCCGCGTAGTAGTGGTCGTCGCCGGTGCGGAGCGCGTCATCCGCGACGATCGCGAGCACTTCGCTCCGCCGCTCGCCGTCCGCGCGGTGCAGCTCCGCGAACTGCTCCGGTGTGAACACGCTCCAGTCCTCCGCGCGCACGGCCTGGTCGTCCTCGTACATCTGACGCAGGATCTCGGAGACGTCGGAGGACGCGGAGTCCTGCGGCGAGCGGAGCGAGGCGGTGAGGGTGAGGCCGAGGCCGAGGAAGATGGCGAGGAGCTTCATGGTTCGCTTCGAGGGGTTCGAGTCACGCCGTGCGGCGACGGCATCGTATTCGAAACCGGAAGCGCGGTATCAAGGCGACACAACGCAACGCTTGCGCGGGACGGCGTGTATGCGTGACCCCATGCAATACCCAGCGATTCCGATCCTCGCCGTTCTCCTCGCCGCGTCCAGCGCCGCGCAGGACCTCCTCGTTCGCGACGTCACCGTGGTCTCGCCGGAGCGCACCTCGATCGCCGAGCATCGCGACGTCCTGATCCGCGACGGGCGGATCGCGGCGATCGAGCCGACGTCGGGCGCGGACGCGACGGTGCCCACGCTCGACGGACGCGGGCGCTACCTCGTGCCGGGCTTGATCGACAGCCACGTGCACCTCTATCACGCCACCGGGCTCAAGCGGAAGTACACCGCGCGCTTCCAGCAGATTCGCGAGGCGTACCTCGAACAGCTCCCGCGCAGCCTGCTCTTCTTCGGCTACACGTCGGTCATCGAGCTGAACGCCGACTTCGACGTCAACCGCGCGTTCACGGCGCGGGCGGTGCATCCGCGCCTCTTCCACTGCGGGCAGGGCGTCGTCCTCCCGAACGGCTTCATGGCGCTCGAGATGCCGCCGGGCACGCTCCCGTCTGCCTATCCGAACTACCTGCACGACGTCCACGGCAGCGGTGTGTTGCCCGACGGCGCCGATGCGGCGCAGCACACGCCGGCCGCCGTCGTCGCCGCGATTCGCGACGCGGGCGGGATCGGCGTGAAGCTCTATTATGAGCAAGCGCTGTGGTCGCCCGGCGGACCGCCGGAGTTCGCGCTTCCGTCCGTCGCCATTCTGCGCGAGGTCGTCGAGGAGGCGCATCGCGCGGGGCTCGTCACGATCCTGCACGCCACCGCTCCCGAGGGGCACGCGGTCGCGGTCGAGGCGGGCGTCGACATCGTCGCCCACGGACTGTGGGACTGGCCGGACGTCGCGTTCGACGCACCGGACACGCCGCCCGGCGTCACGGCGATCCTCGAGCGGCAGGTCGCGGCGGGCATCGGCATCCAGCCCACGCTGCGAACGCTGCGCAACACGGCGTCGATGTTCGATCCCGCGTCGCTCGACGACCCGCGCCTGGCCGACGTGCTTCCGCCGGCGCACCTCGAGTACCTCCGCGGGGAAGCGCAGGCCCAGCGCGCGGACTTCGTGCGCCTCTTCGGCGCGACGCTTCCCGCCGCCAGCGACGGGGCTGACATACGCGCGCTCCAGTCGGCGTTCAATGCGCGCTACGAACGCTTGACCGGAACGCTGGACGCGAGCGGCGCGCGCCTGCTCTTCGGAACCGACACGGCCGTCGGCGGGTTCGGGTGGGGGAACCCTCCGGGGCTCAACGGCTACTGGGAGATGGAGGGCTGGGAGCGCGGAGGCGTGGGGCTGCGATCGATCTTCGCCGCGGCGACGCTGCGAAATGCGGAGGCGTTCGGCCTTGACGACGAGCTCGGCAGCGTCGAGGTGGGAAAGCGCGCGGACCTGCTGTTGCTCGCCGCCAACCCGCTCGAAACCGTCACGGCCTACGACAGCATCGAGACGATCCTCCTGGGCGGCGTACCGCTGGCGCGCGAAGAACTCTCCGCCCGCCGCGATGCGCGTTGAGCCGAGCGATCGCGGCGGCCCCTCAGCGCTTCGGGTGCGTCTCGCCGAGCCGTCGCCGCGCGGCTGGGTTCATCGGGTCCAGCTCGAGCGCGCGTGAGTACGCTGCTCGCGCCGCGTCCGTGCTTCCGGACCTCGCGAGCGCGTCGCCGCGCGCGACGTGGCTGCGCGGGCTGTCCGGGCGGCAGCGCACCAGGAACTCGGAGTAAGCGAGCGCGCGTGCCACATCATCGCGTTCCAGCGCGAGCTCGACCGCGGCGACGAACGCGTTGAGCTTGAACGCGCCGCGCTCGACCGAGAGGTCGAACGCACGCAGCGCCGCGTCCGCGCTCCCCTGCAGGCGGAGCAAGTCGGCGACGACCACGGTGAAGCCGAGCTGCCCACGCTCGAGCCCCTCACGTGCGAGCCGCAGAGCTTCCTCCGGGTCGCCGCCCATTCCGATCGGCGCTTGCTGCGCCGTGTACGCCAGGTAGTAGCGGCTGGCGTGATTCGCGGGATCCAGCTCGAAGGCGCGCTCGTACGCGGCCTTCGTCCGGTTGTGCCACTGCCAGCGCGCGAGGCCGCTCTCAGCGACGCGCAGCTTCGCGTGGCAGACCATCGCCAGCTGGAAGTGGTGCAGGAACTCGTCGGGCTCCGTCGCGAGCGCGCGCTCGATCGATGCGAGCGCCTCGTCGGTCGCTCCCGCCTGCCGCTGCAGCTGCGCGAGCAGGTTGAGCGCTCCGGGTTCGTCCTGCTTCGCGGTCGCGTCGCGCAACCGGTCGCGCACCGTCGACGCGGCGTCCGCATCCGCCGCAAGCCTCTTCAGCCAGCCGTCCAGTGTGGGCCACCGTGCGCCGTACTCCTCGAGACCGATGCCCGTCGGCTGCTCCATGTACAGGATGGCCTCGGCTTCCTGCGCGCTCGCCAAGCCGCCGACCAGGAGCAAGGCGCCGCAACGTAGCGTGCGCGAGAATGTTCGAACGAGTCTGTCCACGGCACTCACTTCCGCACCGCCGGAGTTTGGTTGTGCGCGTCGGTCGAGCCCGACGCCGGGAAGACGAGCTCGTCGATCAACATGAGCCCGAGTCCGCGTTTGCCCGACGCGAACTCGGTGAAGCAGACGATGCGCGACCCGTCCGGCGACCAGCTCGGGTGCTGTGCGTTCAGCGCGTAGGGAGTGAGGCGAACGAGCGGCCCGCCGACGGCGGCCATGAGCATGATCGCGTAGCGCTCGCGCCCGTCCGTTCGATCGATGTCGCCGACGGACGATTCGAACGCGATCCAGCGGCCGTCCGGCGAGAAGCAGGGCGCGCGTCCGATGCCGTCGAAGAGCTGTCGGACCCCTCCGTCGGCCGTGACCTCGAACAGCCGATTCGCGAGCTGGTCGTACGGCTCCCCGCGGTTCGCTTGCCCCGCGAACACGACGGCCGCGTCGCGCGGCGACTCCCACGCGCGTCCAGCGAGCACGGCAGCCGGATCGGTCAACGGTCGAACGATCCTGCTCGCGAGCTGGACACGCTTGACCGTACCGCGTCCGTTCACCTCGAAGTCCGTGACGACGAGCGACCTCCCGTCGGACGACCAACACGGGTAGAAGCATTGGGATCCGAGCGCCTCTTCCCGAATCGGTTCGACCGATCCGTCGCGAGCGTCCATGACCCAGATCCCGCGCGAGTCGTCGGGCTCGATCCCCGTCAACGCGATGCGGTTCGAGGCCCAGTGCCAGTTCGGTCGCGTGGGTTCGAAGTCGAGTTCGACGCTCGCGAACGAACGCTCGCTCCCGTCCTGGACGGCGACGGAGACCAACTCGAACGAGCGCAAGTCGGACGTTCGGCAGCACAGGACTTCGGCGCCGTCGGGCGCGAAGCACGGCCAGAGGTCGAACGTGCCGGGCGACTCCGTCAGGCGCGTGAGCCGCGGGAGAGGGGGCTCGGCTTGGGCCGCGGGCGTCGCGTACGCGGAGGCGGTGAGCAGCGCGGTGAGCAGCGCGCGGCGGGCCAGCGAGGCGGCGAGGGGGTGGGCTTGGGATTGCATCGGACGCGGAGCGTCCCGATGGATGCGCGGGCGGCGTTCCTGTGACCGATCTCGCGTGGCGTTCCGCGGCGCGACGTTCGATTTATCGCCGGAACGCTGAGACTCGTGGGCGTCCGGCGACACATTGGAGCGGACAGCATGCCTCAACCCTCCTCACTCGACGCGGAACGGCTCATGGCCGAGGTCGCCTGGGTGCGTCGGCTCGCGGCGCGTTTGGCTGGCGACGGGCACCAAGCCGACGACCTCGTGCAGGACACGATGGCCGTCGCCGTGGCCGCGCTGCGACGCGACGGGGTGCGCCCGGCGTCGACGCGCGCGTGGCTGACCGGCGTGCTCCGCAACGTGTTCCGCCAGAACGCTCGGCGCGACCGGCATCGCGCCGAGCGCGAGCTCGAGGTGAGCCGCGCGGAACGCACTCCGTCGACGGCGGACCTGGTCGAGCGCGCGTCGATGCAGCGCCAGCTCGTCGGGGTCTTGCTCGAACTCGACGAGCCGTACCGCTCGACGCTGTTGTTGAAGTTCTTCGAAGAGCTGCCGCACGACGAGATCGCGCGTCGGACGAACGTGTCCGTGTCCGCCGTCTCGACGCGGGTCTCGCGCGGGCTCGAGCGCATGCGTACGCGGCTCGAGCGACGGATGGGAAGCGCGTGGATCGTCGCGCTCGCTCCCCTGCGCGAGTGGCCCGCCGCGACGACCACCGCAACCACGCTGACCGGCATGAAGACGGCAGCCGTCGTCATGAGCACACCGATCAAGGTCCTTCTTTCCGCCGGCGCGTTGACCGGCGCCATCTTCGTCGTGCGCTCGATGGGGACGCGCGCGGACGCTGGAGCGATCGCGCCGATCGAGGTGTCGGATCCGGTCGACGAGTTCGGCGCCGCGCCAGTCGCGTCGACGTCCGCGTTGGAGGGCGTGCGCGCGCCGGTCGCCGACACCGCGACCGTGGCGACGAAGGCGCGCGTCGCGCCGGTGATGCCGGCGACATCCGCTCGCGTCGCCCTGCGCGGGCGCGTGATCGATCTCGAGGGGAACGGCGTCGTCGGCGTCGAAGTGCACGCGATGGGCGTGTCGCCGCACAGCGTCGAGAGTGACGCGCAGGCGGGCGCTTCGCTCGTCTCCACACGCACCGGCGCGCGCGGCGCGTTCGAGCTCGATGCGCCGCGCGGCGCGCAGCGGGTGCGTGTCGTCAGCAAGCGCTACGCGACGCTGCTCTCGGCGTCGATCCCGAGTCCGCACCCGTCGTCGACCCAGGTCTCCTCCGCTCAGGACGAGCTCGTCGTCGTCGTCACGTGGCGCGTCCCGTTCGCGGGCCGGGTCATCGACGAAGCAGGGCAGCCGATCGCGGGCGCGACGATCGAGGTCTACCAGTACGAGAGCTCGCTCAAGGACCTCGGCATCCCGCTCGACCGCACGATCGCGCACACCATGCGCGCGCGTTCGCAGGACGACGGAGCGTTCGCCGTCGCCGACGCCGCCGACCTTCCCGATGCGACGCTCGTCGCGTTCGCGCCCGGCTACGAGCGCTACGTCGGCGCGTTCCCGGCCGGCGGAGACGCGTTCGTCGAGCTCACCTTGTCCGAGTTCCACCCCGATCCCGATCGACTCGTGGGCGAGGTCCTGCTTCCGAACGGTTTGCCCGCGGCGGGCGCGTACGTGTCCGCGGGCGTGATCGCCGTGCTCACCGACGCCGCGGGGAAGTTCGCGCTGCGTCCCGAGAAGTTCCCCGGCGCCGATGTCGACGACTCGCGCGCGTTGACCGTGCGCGCGGCGCTGCCCGGCTTTGCAGCCGCCGAGCGCGCGCTCGCGCCGCGCGCGGAAGAGCCGTGGCCCGAACGCATCACGCTCGAACTCGCCTCCGCCGACCAGCTGGTCCTCGCGGGCATCGTCGTCGATCACGCGGGCGCGCCGCTCGCGAACGCGACCCTGAGCCTGCTCGATCAGACCCCGTTCGGGCAGGTCCCCGCCGATTCGAGCCTCTCGATGTACATCCAGCGGAGCCTGGAGCAGGTCCTGTCCGGGACCTCGTTCGTCGACACGGACGCCGAGGGTCGCTTCCGCATCGACGGCGTGCTCGACCGGCCGTATCGACTGCGCGTGGTCGCGGCCGCATCGCTCCAAGCGGTCACCGCCGGGCCGTTCCAGCCGGGCGGCGAGGCGGCGCGCATCGTGATCGACACCCGCGAGGTCGGCACGATCGAGGGGCGCCTCGTCGACGCGAACGGCGATCCGGTTCCCGGCGTGCGCGTCACCGTGTCGCGCGGCCACGCGGGCTACGGGTTCCAGTTCGGCGGTTCGGACACGACGAACGAGCGCGGCGCGTTCCGCATCGAGGGGACCGCGACGGGCGGTGTGACGCTGAGCCTCTCGGGCGATTCGATCGTGCCCGAGATCGAACGCGCGCTACCCGAAGACGCCGACCTCGAGGACCTCGAGCTGGTCGTCGGTTTGCGCTGTCACGTCCAGTTCGAATGGGCCGATTACGACGAGGGCGTCACGGAGGTGCGCACGCTCGACGCCGACGGCGAACCGCTCGACATGATCCACATGCGCGGCAACGCCTGGGGCCCGCAGCCGACGGCAACCGTCTTCGGCGAGCGCTCCGACGTGCTCGTCGCCTCCGACCGCGCGCGCTGGTTCCAGGTGCTCGTGAACGGCGAAGAGGTCGACCGCATCGCGTTCCGTCCGATGCCCGGCGAAGTGCAACGCGTCCAGCTCTGACCGCGCTCCTACGGCAAGGCCAGCTCGATGCGGCAGTCGTCTTCGCGCACCGAGAACGGGATGCGAGCGAGCTCGGTGCCGAGCGCGCGCACGAGCGCCGTGAAGTCCCCGGGGGGCAGGCGGCGCGTGAACGCTGTGCCGTCGGTCACCGCTTGCAGCTCGGCCCACTTCGCCGCGCTGCGCTTGCGCGCCTCGTCGACGAGTGAAACGATGACGAAGGCCGGCGGCTCGGACGCCGAGTCCGTCGTCCGCACGATGAACGTGCATTCGGCGCCCGGCCGGGGTTCGAGGCGCACGCGCGCGAGTTCGTCGGCGACGACGTCGAGCTCCACCTGCTCCACACACACGTCCACGCCGTGCGCTTGCAGCAGATAGTGTCCCGGCCAGAGGATCATGTGGTCCACGTCCTCGCGCGCGAACTGGATCGGCGGGCCCCACACATCGCCCTTCTGGCGTAGGAGCCAGATGTCGTCGTACGGGCCGGATCCGGCGTGCCCGACGACGGCGATCTCGACGCGACCAGGTGCAGGCAGGCGCCACTCGCCGAGGTCCAGCAGCTCGTCCTGCGCGAGCTCGATCTCCGGGTGCCCGAGGGCCGGCCGATCGTCGATTTGAAGGGTCAGCGAGTACACGCCGGGCGGCAGCGCGCCGACTTCGAAGTCACCTGTGTCGAGCGCGGAGCGCGCGGCGCGATAGCCGCGCGTGTCGCCGGGGCCGAAGAGCGCGACGGTCGCCGCGACCGGTTCGCCCTCCCAATCCACGATCGTCCCGCGCACGCCGGCCGACGGAAGCTGGGCATCCGACACCACGATCGTGAGCGGGTCACCGCCGGCGTGGATTCCGCGCAGGGTGTCGATGAGCACGTAGTTCGCGTCGTGCACCTCGACGTGCAGCTCCTCGTCTGGACAGTTGGCGAAGCGGAAGCTCCCGTCGCTCGACGTGCGCACCTGTTCGCTCCAGAGGCGACGCGTCTCCGGATCGGCCTTCGAGCCGAGCGCGTCGACGGTGAATCCGGCGCGCGGTTGGCCGTCCTCGTCGACGACCGAGCCCACGAGCGCGGGGCCGGCGACCATCACGGGACTCCACTCGACGGCCTCGCCCGCCAGGAGCTCGAGCTCGACCGTCACGCGCCCGTAGTTCGGATCCTCGGCGAGCAACTCGACGCTTCCGAACGGCAGGTTCGCGAGCCGGAACGTGCCGTCGGCGCGCGTGCGCCCGAACGATGACGCGAAGCTGCCGTACGGCCCCTCTTGCACCTTCACGCCCGCGAGCGGCGCACCCTCGCCGTTCGTGATCGTTCCGAAGACGATCGCGGCGCGCTGAAGGGTCACGCGCTCACTCGTTCCCTCGATCGTCGGCGTGAGCTCGACCGAGAACGGCGCGAAGCCCGGCGCGCGCGCGAGCAGCCGAATGGGCTCGAGCGGAAGTCCCTTCAGTTCGAAGCGCCCGGCCACGTCGCAAACCGCGTCGAAACCGACCAACTCGTGCGACCACGTTCCGTCGGGGCGCTGGAACCGACCACCGCGCAGCGGCTCGACGCGAACGACCGCGCCCCCGTTGCCGTTCTCGTCGCCGATCGAGGCTCCGTATGCGTCGGTGACGAAGCCGTAGATCGATCCACCCTGGGCGGGGAGTTCGAGGCGCACTTCGACGGTCTCGCCGACGTGTCCCTCGATTCGATGCGGCGCCGACGGCGCGTAGCCGGGGGCGAAGGCGGCGATCGAATGGTAGGCGGAGACGCCGAGGAGCTCGAACTCGCCGCGCGCGTCCGCTGCGGTGACGAACACCCCGTCCTCGTCGTTGCCGCGGTCGGACAGCCAGATCCGCGCGCCGTCGACGCCGTTCCCGTCGACGTCGACGACGACGCCCGTTACGAGCATCCCCTCGGACACGACGAGCTCGTACTCCGTGAGCTCGCCCGCTTCGATCGTCGCGCGCCCGCCACCACCGGACTGGCCGTAGATCATGACCTCGCCCGCGGCGACTTCCTCGAGGAGGATCTCGCCGTTCTCGTCGGTGACCCAGTCGATGCGCTCGGCGAACGGCTCGTCGCTGTCCCACGGGAAGAATCCGAACACGCGGTCGACGGCGGGCAGTCGGGTGTTCTCCCACACGGCGCGGAACGCGAGCGCGCCCGTCTTCGGCTTCGTCCAGGCCGGCTCAGGCGTCGGTGCGGGCGCGGGAGCCGGGGCGACGCGCGCCGTCGATGTCGGCGGCGCCGGGTCTTCGTCCGCTGCTTCGCGCGGGGGCGCGAGCGCGTGCGCCCGTTCGCTCGCCGACTTCGTGTTCGCGGGGACACTCGGCGCGTCCTGGGAAGCGAGCGACCAGAGCGCGACCGCCCCGATCGTCACCGCGGCGATGCTCGTGGCGACCTTCAATGAACTGCTCATGACGAGGGCTCCGTGGGAGAGGGCGAGCGACGACGCGACCGCGCTCCACGCGCGTCGCCCGCCGTCGGTGTCGCGGTCGAGCCGCTCGCGGATGCGCGCGTGCGCGCGCTGCAGGCGGCTGGCAACCGTCGCGACCGGCACACCGGTGCGCCTCGCGATCTCCTTGGGACCGAGCCCCTCGAAGTAGCGCAGCATCACCGTCGACCGGTACGGTTCGGCGAGATCGAGCACCGCGCGCGTCACGTTCTCGAGCAGGACTTCACGCGCGGCGTTCGAGCGATCGTCGTCGCCCACTCCGGTCCCCGCGACCTCCTGCTCGCGACGCGTGCGTCGCTCGTCGCCACGCAGCCTCCGCAACGCGACGCGCCGCGCGACGCTTCCCAGCCACGACTTCAGGCTGTCGGCCTGGGCCGGACGTCGCTGGAGCGCGGTGACCCATGTCTCCTGCGCGACGTCGTCCACCGCGGCTTCATCGCTCAGAAGCGGTCGCACGAGGCGACGGATGAAGTCCGCGTGTCGCAGCAGCGCTTCGGGCGCGATCGGGGGCGGGTTGGACTGCATGACAGGGGTTGGAGCCCGTCGGCCGCGAGAACGATGCAGCGAAGTTCGGATTCGCCGCCGATCCCGGCGCTGTTCGTCACGCGCGGAGACGTGGTCCCATCCTTTACGCGTTTGACGATGAACACGCTAGTCGCACCCATCGTGTCCTCGATCTTGATGCTCGCGGTGAGCGCGCCGCCGCCGGCCCAGGACGGAGTGGACGGGCTCACCGAATTGGTCGAGTCCTAGGAGATCCGGCGCTTTCTGGCCGCCCACGACGAAGCCAGTTGTTTGGCGAGTTCGACGCGGCCGACGAGGTGTTCGAGGCGATCCCCGACGACCTACGCGCCTCGCTCGCGCTGGTGGAGCGCCTACCGGCGCTCGGCGTCGATCCGGTTGCCGGTACGAGGCGCGCGGAGGCGTCCCTCGAACTCGTGCGCGAACGCCTGGGGGAACGAGGCATGACGCCTGTCGGGGACGATGTGCGCGCGCTGCGCCGTGCGTCGACGAGTTCCCCGCCATCGACGCGTTCGCGCGCGAGCTCGAAGGCGCGGAGACGAAGGCCGCGGTGCTCGCGCTCGCGTGGCGCGACAACCCGGACGACGTACGGGAGTTCGTCGAGGACCGTGGCTACCGGGTTCCGATCGCGATCGCCAACGAAGGGCTCACGCGCGAGCTCCGCGTCGTGGGCGTCCCGACGAGATGCCTCGCGTCTCCGGACGGCCGCGTATTGCAGATCGCGTCGGGCGACGATTGGCGCGCGCTCCTGCGCGCCTACGCAGGCATGTAGTCGGGTGACCCCATGCCGTCGTCGGGCTAGCGGCGCTCAGTCACACCCGCCGGCGTGGGGACGCGCGTTGCGGAGTAGCTCCATTCGTTCTCGCGCCAGGTCTTGCCGCCGTCGAACGACACGTCGCGGTGCCAGGAGTACGCGTTCGGCCGGACGTCGAACATCTCGACGCGTTCGAGGAACGGCTGCTCGCCCCGGTGTCCATGCCCGTCGTAGCGGAAGCCGTCGCCGTCGCGCTCGCCCTCGAACTCGGTGATCGACGCGAGCCGCTCGTCGTACCACAGCATGCGGAATTTGCCCGAGCCGCGGTCGAACGTGCGGAGCGTGACGCCGAGCGGAACGAATGCGCCGCTGGCGTCGAGGCTGCCGAAGGTCGAGGCGAGCGCCTTGCCTTCCATCACGTAGCGCACGCGGCAGCGGTACGGACCGGACGACGAGCGGATGTCCCAGTCGCCGATCAACCAGTCGAGCGGCTCGAGCTCGGGAAAGGCAAACGTGTCCGCGCCGTCCGCGCCCAGGATCTCCTTCGACTCGACCGAAGCGGCGCGCGTCCAGCGGGTGACTGTGTGTCCCACCTGCCACGTCGCTCCGTCGTCGAACGACTTGTCCATCTCCCAAGTCCGCCCGCTCTCCGAGATGTCGTGCGTTACGGTGCGCTCGAGGTGTGCGCGGTCGCGCTCATGCCCGTGTCCCTCGTAGTGGAACGCGCCGTCGAGGTACTCGCCCTCGAACTCGGTGATGAAGTTCAGGTCGTAGCTGAACCACAGCTGCCGGAAGCGTCGTGCGGCGCGGTCGAACGTCCCGACCGTGATTCCGTAGGTGTCGAACCGGCCGTCCGCTCCGACGAACCCCCAGCTCGACGCGATCGCTTTGCCCCCGAGCGTCCACTCGACGCGCGCGCGGATGTTGTCCGCGGGCTCGTGCTTCCACGTGCCGACGAGGTCGGCGAGGGGGGCGAGTTCTTGGAACGCCGCCCGGTCGTCTTGGGCCGAGGAGGGCGGAGCGAACGCCGCCGTCCCGGCGAGGGCGGCGAGACCGAGTCGGAGCAGGTGTCGAGCGAAGCGCATGCGGGCCGGATGCACCCGCGGCTCGCGTGTGACGAGGAGGGTCAACCTCCGATCGTCGTGACCTCGTCGGGGCGCAGCTCGAAGGGCAACGCGAACGTCGGATCCGCATCGAGCACCAGCGTGCGCGCGCGCGTCGATGTCGCGAGGACCGAACTCTTGCCGGCGCGGAGCGGGAACGCTCGAAGCGCGTCCATCCGGAGCCCTTGGTGCGCCTCGATCACCGCGACCGGCGCGCCGTCGGCGTCGAGCAGGCGTGCGACTCCGGACGCGGACGCTTCGTTCGAGAGGTCGAGACGGAAGTAGCGCAGGGGCTCGAACACGATCTCGACCGGCGATGCGGTGTCCGGCTCGATCACCGTGGGCTCGAAGAGACTCGGCGGACGATGCATCCGCAGTATGAGTCGGCAGGTGCGCGGCACGGCGGGGAAGCGAAACACCCCGTTTCGATCCGTGTCGGCCCACTGCTGGGTCGAGCGCCACGCGTTCACCACTCCGTTGCGCGCGACCTCGAGGACCAGCTCGACGCGGACTCCCTCCGCACCCGCGCCGTCGGGAGCGACGATGCGGCCGTCGAGCGGTCGGAACGCGTCGCGCGGAACGCGGATCTCGACGTCGCGCGAGCCGGCCGCGTGGTGCTCCGAGAAAAGCGTCAGCGTCAGCGCGGGATCGACGACGCCGAGCGAGTGCTCGCCCGGACCGAAGCCGTCCACGCGAAAGGCTCCATGCTCGTCGGTCACGGCGACGGCGAGGTTCGGAAGCCCGAAGAACGAGGGCGTTCGGTCGTGCGTCGGCTGCGCGAGGTCGGTCGCCCCGAGGCGTCCGGTGACGAACTCCTCGTCCCACGGGATCACGAAGTAGCCGGCCTTCGGCAGACCGTCCGCGTCGAGCACGCGGCCCGCGATGGGCTGCGCTGGGGTGAGCGTCCAGTCGACGCTCGCGCCGCTCGAGAGCTCGGACGGTGAGAGGGCGCGCGCCTCGGTCGCGTGACCGGCGTGCGCGACGAACACGGTGAACGGCTCGCGGTCCTGTGGCCCGCGGTCGAGAGCGAGGCGATACGAACCGTCGCGCTCCGAACACGCGCGCCGGATTCCCGCGCCGATCGTCGCACCCTGTACCGGGCGTCCGTCCGCATCGCGGACGCGGCCGAGCAGCTCGCAGTCGCCGCTCGAAGGCTGGAGGACGATGTCGAGCGCGCGGTCGTCGCGTTCGATCGGAACGCGCACATCCTGACTCGACGGGTGCTGGACGACGAGCTCGACACATCCGGCCGGCAGATCCACGAACGAAAAGCGACCGCCATCGACGGTCACCAAGCTGCGCGCCATCCACGGAACCGTGATCGCGAGGGAGTGGGGAAAGCCGACGGGAGGGGTGAGCATGGCGGTGATGCGGACCCCCGAGACGGACTGACCGAGCGCGTCGCGCACCGTTCCTGCGACCTCGACGCGAGGCGCGGCGACGATCAGGTGATGCTCGATCGCGCTCAGCCATCGACCGTCCGATGAAGTCGACGAGTAGGCCGCCACGAACGGCGCGGCCAGCGTGAGCCCGCCTTCGGCGCGATCGAACGGGATGGCGAATTCGCCCTGTGCATCCGTGCTCGCGACCGTTGTGTCCGATCCGGGGACGCGCAACGCCAAACCCGCGAGCGGAGCGCCGGCGGGGTCGAGGACACGGCCGCGCATGAGCCGCTCGGAACCGTCGCGGTCAACTGCGAGGGACGGTTGTCCGTCGCGCGCGGTTTCGCGCAACGCCCCTGCATCGAGGGGAAGCGCGATCGATCCGACGGCGAGCGCGTTCGATCCGGAGAGGGAGACGCCCGGGGTCGCCGATGTCTCGACGCGGTCGCCACCGGCGGAGACCGCGATCCAAACGGCGGCGAGCGTGGCCGCGAGCGTTCCGGCGACGCACGCGACGCTCGTCCACGGGATCATGCGCCGCTCGCCCGTCGGCAGCCCGAGCACACCGACCACGGAGAGCCACTGGTCCGCGTCGCCCTCGTCCCGCAGCAACCGCGCTCGGAGTTGGTCGAGTCCGCGCTTCACGCGCTGGCGAACGGCGGCCTCGTTCGTGTCGAGCTCGCGGGCGATGTCCGGGTAGGACAGCTCCATGATGTAGCGCAGGAAGACCGATCGGCGGTAGGGCTCGGGCAGCGCTTGAACAGCGTCGGCCACACGCGTGCGGATCGCCTGACGCTGCAGGAGCGCTTCGGCGTGCGGCAGGTTGTTCGGCGAGCGCGCGTCCATCTCTCGCGCGCGCCGATTGCCTTCGAGGCGCAGGTGCTCGTACGCGAAGTTGCGCGCGACACGCGCGAGCCACGGACCGAGCGACGTGGGTTCCGGGCGCGGTCCGCGCACGGCGGCGAGCCACGTGCGTTGGAGCACGTCCGGCACGTCGTCGTTGTTCACGATGTCGCGCACGATGCGCGCGAGCAGGGGCTCGTAGCTGAGCAGATCCGAGGCGTTGATTTCTTCCATGCAGCCCTACCACGGCCCGGATGCCGCGCGGTGGCGTCCGTGACGGCGAGATCGATTCTTTTGACGCGGCACGAATCCCTTCGTTCGGGCGCGGGTGGCTAGCGGAGTCGCGAGCCGCGGTCACGGCCGGATGCGATCCGCGACCCATCGTCGCACGACTTCGACGAACGTTGGCGCGGCGTGGTTCCAAGGCTCTGTAAGGATTCGGCGCTCCGTCTCCCGCGCGCACGACGTGTCCGGGATAGTGTCGCGATGTTTGCATCGCACCTCACGCTCGCGCTCGTCGCCCTCGCATCCCAGGAACCGAGCGCTTCGCTCGATGACCTGCGCGCCGTCGCCGCCTCCGAACTCGGGATCGACGCCGACGCTCGTCCCCAGCTCCTCGCCCGGGAGGGGACGGCACGCCTCTACGGCAACGAGGTCGACTGGCGCCTCTCGGTCGACGCGGGCGGTCGGATCCGCTGCGAGTTCGACGGTCCGCTGCCGCGCACGGTGGTCTTCGACGGCGACGACGGTTGGATGTCCGACTACGACGGATCGGTTCGAACGCTCGCGCTCGGACTCCGTGTCGACGAGCGCCTCGCGGCGTGGTTCCTCAGCGGCCATTGGACGAATCCGACGTGTCCGCTCGTGTGGAGCGGCGCTCCGGAGCACGGAACGGACGGGCGCGTGCGCGCGAGGTTCTCGCTGCGCGACGGCGCGGAGCGCGTCGAAGGGCTGGTGCAGCTCGGAAGCGACCACGGGCTCGAGAAGGTCGTGTGGAAGCGACGCGGAGAGGTGCGCGGCATCCAGCGCGAGCCGGACCACGACACCGACGAGCGGCGCGGGTACTCCGCGCGATTGGGGAGCATGCGGATCGTGTTGTGGCTCGAGCGCGCGCTGAGCACACGACGCATCGAGGACATCGCGTTCGAACGACCGCGCGTGCGTCCCGCCGCCGTGTTCTCCGCGGATGCTCCGTCGGCGCTCGAAGTGCGCCGCGCCGACACCGGCAACCTCTTGGTGCGCGCCAAGCTCGACGGCGAGGAGCTGTGGTTCCTCCTCGACACCGGCGCGGGTGCGAACGTTCTCGACGCGGCGCTCGAGACGCGCTCGAAGCCCGAGCGGCTCGGCGGGATCGGCGTCAGCGGAGTCGGAGGCGCCGTCGACGCGGCACTGCGTCGCTATGAACGGCTGGAACTCGGACCGCTCGCGATCGATGCGCCCGTGTTTCTCACGACCGACTTGAGCGACCTCGACGGGCCGCTCGGTTGTGATGTCAGCGGCATCCTCGGCTTCGACGTGTTCGCGCGCTGCGTCGCGGTGTTCCGCGCCGCGGAGAGCCGCATCGACATCCACGATCCCGAGACGTTCGAGGGGCCGGGGATCCACTGGGAACGCGCGACGCTCGCCGAACGCGTTCCCGTCGTCCGCGTCGTGCTCGAAGGCAACGTCGGGCACTTCAAGATCGACACCGGGTCGAACGGCGCGGTCGAAGTGCAGGGGCCGGCGATCGAGCGTTGGGGCTTGCTCGACGGGCGCGAGGTGCGCGCATCCCACTCCGGAGGCATCGGCGGCACGATCGAAACGCTGGAGGGCGAGGTCGCGTCGTTCGAGCTGGGCGGGCGCCGCTTCGTCAACCTGACCGCGGAGTTCATCGACGTCGAAGCGGGAGTGCACGCCGACGGCTACGACGGGAACATCGGTTTGGACCTGCTCGACGAGTTCGAGGTCGTCTTCGATTACGTGCACGAGCGCATCGGGTGGAGGTGAACGCGTGAGCGTGGCTTCCGTCGCGCTCATCGGCTCGTACGCGAGATGAACCCGGGTCCACCGAGTCGCCCCGCGATTCGACGAACCCCCGTCACGAACGCCACGACGCGCCATCCGTCTTCGGAGACCAGGCCGCGAGCCGTGCTCGAACGCGCGGCGCGCAATCGCTTCCACTACCGCCACGACCGAGCTCCCACCGATGTCCACACGTTCCCTCCACGCTCCCATCCTCCTGACCGCCTTCGCACTCCTGGCCGCGGCCGCGCCCGCGAGTGCGCAGGCGCGCCTCGGCGTGCGCAACAACCCCGCGACGAAGACCGTGTTCCTGTCGCAGGAGTCGTTCGTTCTCGAGGCCGGCGTCGTCGCGACGATCACGAAGAACCTCAGCGGCGCGGACGGCATCGCACTGCTCGGCGACAACTTCATCGTCAGCCAACCCAACCTCAGCAACCTGATGCGGGTCGATCGGAAGGGAGTCGTCAGCAACTTCGCGCCGTTCGGTCTGCAGCAGTGCTACGGGATCTCGCCCGCGAAGGACGGGACGATCTTCGTCGCCAACTGGGGGCAGAAGAACGTGAAGGCCGTGACGCCCTGGGGCCAGGTCAGCACGTTCATGCAGGGCAACTCACAGATCGGCAACGTGTTCGTCGCGCCGAACGGCGACGTCATCGTGCCCTACTTCTACACGGGCGTCATCGAGCGCGTCACGCGCGGTGGGCAGCGGACGACGATCGGCAAGATCCCGGCGAACAAGGGGCTGCACGGAATCCTGTTCGACAACGAAGGACAGCTGTTCGCCGCCGGTCACTTGGATGGCGTGATCTACCGGATCGAGGACGACGGCTCGGCGACCCCGTTCGCCAAGCTGCCCGGCCAGATGGGGAATATCCTCTGGTATCAGGGCAACTTCTTCGCGACCGGCTACGACACGCATCAGGTTTACCGGATCGAGCGCGACGGCACGGTCGAGGTGTTCGCCGGCAGCGGCATCCCCGGCGGTTGGAACGGCCCGCCGCTGAACGCTCGTTTCCGCAACCCGAACGGGTTGATCGGAGAGCCCAAGGGCGGCTACCTCTACGTCTCCGAGTCCGGGGGCGCGATCCGCAGGATCCAGGTCCTTCCCGGCCGGCGACGCTGATCGCTTCGCGCAGAGCGGGGCGCTCAGGAGTCCGAGCGCGATGCAGGCCCGGGTTCCGGCTCGCCCGCTCGCGCCTGCGCCGGATGGAGCTCCTTCGGTCGCAGCAGACTCGGGATGATCAGCAGGAAGAGCCCGAGGAACACGTAGCCGCACAGCCCTTCGAGCGCCGCCCACGCCTGCGCGTCGGCCGTCGGTTTGAAGTCGCCGAAGCCGAGCGTCGTCCACGTCACCATGCTGAAGTAGAGGTGCGTGAAGTGGTCGCTCTCGGGCACCTGCACGTTGTTCGCGTGCAGCAGCCCGTGCTCCTGATACGCGCGCGCGAACACGATGATCATCAGGAAGAGGATCGCGACGTACTGCAGCGCGGCGAGCCCGTGTTGGCGCGCCGGAACGTCCTTGGACATCTCGTAGCGCCGGCAGGTGTACGCCAGGTAGATGGCCGAGATCATGAAGAACGCGAGCGCGACCGAGTGGATCCCGACGCCCACGAAGCCCAGCGCGAGCTCGATCAGGATCAGGTGGTACGCGTTGACCCGGTCGTGGAACGTGATCTCCGGATCCTCGACGTGCCGGACCACCCAGTACAGGTGGACGAGCGCGAACAGGAGGAACAGCGGCAGGACCCAGAGCGCGAGCCCCGGCACGAGCGCGATCGCCAACCCGGCGACGATGACGATCCCGCGCAGCAGCTGGAAGTGATAGTCGCGCTGGCCGAGGTCGGTGGTTTGCATCGCTGCGCCCGAAGGGCGACCAAGCGTAGAAAGCACCGGCGCTCGACCCAACGCTTCGGGCGCGATTCGCGGCCGACGTGCTAGCAGCCCGTGGTGAAACTCACGCCATCGTCGGAGGGTGATGGATCCGTGCTGGCAAGGCGCGCTGACGACGCGTATTGGTGGAACCTCGGAGGAAGCGGAACGCAGGCAGCGCGGATCCAGCGCCCTTCGAGGGTGGCGTGAATAGACCGGGCTAGTCGTGCGCAGCGCCGGCGCGCAACGGGACGGCGTGCACCGTGTCGAGCGTGGCGTTGTTCGTCGGATTCGCGCTC
This sequence comes from Planctomycetota bacterium, assembly GCA_029259605.1. GTDB lineage: Bacteria > Planctomycetota > UBA1135 > UBA1135 > OFTM281. The sequence goes on from JAJDEV010000183.1 coordinate 18,272, forward strand.
GAGCGCTTTCCGATCGGGAGGACCTTGTCCGAAGAGGTGCCGAGCGGGAAGAGCGTCGTCCCGGCCAGGTCCGCGCCCGAGATCTGCAATTGGTAGCGCGTCTGGTCGTTCACCGGACCGAGCGCCGCGCGCGGAATCCGCCCCGACCAGCGCCGCGCGTTGCCGCGCTTCGGCGTCAACACGGGGACGAAGCCGATCGCCGGCTCGATGGCGACGATCGCCGCGTCGGACATCTCCTCGCTGAACTCGATCTCGATCAGGACTCCGTCGCCCTCGCTTCCGTCGGGACGCGAGATCGACACGGGGCCCGGGATCGACCGCTCGCGGAAGCGCAGCAGGCGATCCGTCTCGTCGAAGTGCCAGCGCCCGTCGTACAGCACCTCGCGCGTGTCGTGCCGCTGGACGCGCACCGCTTCCACGTAGGGGCGGAAGTTGTCGACCAGGAGATCGAACGCGGTGTCCGTCTCCGCGATGAGGTCCTCGACCAGGGCGTGAACGCGATAGCGACCGTCGGGGAAGCGCGCCTCGTGGATGTCGAGCGCCAGCATCGCACCCTTGCCGTTCGGTTCCGTTCCCGTGCCGACGCGCGCGTCCGTGCGCCAGTACTGCTCGGCGTCGACTTCGCTCGCCCGCCCCGTCGTTCCGCGCGTGTTCGTCACGATGTACGTCCCGAGCTGCGGGAAGCCGGTCACCGTGCTGCCCTGGCTGAGGATGTAGCGCCCTCTCGTCAACACGATCGACGGCAGCAGGGCATCGGCGTCGTAGACCGAGGGGCGCCACTCTTCATTGATGCGCATGAGCCGGTACGGAGCCTCGGGGCCGCGCACGTGATCGCCGCCGCAGAGCGACTCGATCCAATAGCCGATGCCGACGATGCACTGGTTGTAGACCAGCGTCTGGGACTGGCGATCGGTGGCCTCGACGAGCAGGTCCACCGACCCGAACGCGTTCGTGATGAAGTTGTACTTCGCGCCCGAGCGCGAGATCGCGAAGACCCAGCCGTCGTTGTTTCCGTCTTCGGGCTCGGCGGGGGAGAGCTGCGGGTCGCGATACCGTGGGCGCGCGAAGATGTCGAGCGGATGCAGGATGTTGGGCAGCGGCGGCCGCAGGATGATGCCAGTTCCGCCGGTGTAGTCGCGATAGCGCGTGAGGTGAACGTGATCGGCGAGCGGGCCGAAGCGCGGATTGTCGAAGTACGTGTCGCTGATGACTCCGATCGTGTCGCCCGCCTCGATGGCGTCGCCGACGTTCCACGGATCGAGCAGCACGTGCGCGTACAGGTCGGCGTCGATCCGGTCGCCGACCTGGACTTGGACGACCATCGTCCCGCCGACGAACCTCGACTCGTGGAACGAGACGACTCCCGACCGCATCGCGACGACCTCCTGGCGTGTGCTGCCGAGGTCCAGCCCTTCGTGAAAGTAGCGGAGCGTCGCTTCGGGGCTCTGGAAGCCCGTCATGACGTTGGTCGATCCGTCGGCGATCGGCCACACCGGGTCGTCGTCCTGAGCCGTTACGGCTGTCGGGGCGAGCGGGATCAGTGCCGCGGCGCACAGCGTGCGAGCGGTGATCCCGATGAGTGTTTTCAGTCGGTCCACGCGTACACCTCCTGCGTCCGATACCAATCGATCCATAGCCTCTGCCCTCGGTTCGTGAGTCGCGCTTCGCCGGGCGCGCCGTGCGTCTCGACGTCGGTCGTCGCGCGCACGCTCCCGTCGGCCGCGTCCAAGAGGACGAGCCGCGCGCGAGGGCGCGGCTGTCCACGGCGCCGGACGTCGGTGGCGAGCACGCTCAGGAAGCTGGCCGACGGAGCGTGCCACAGCGCCCAGGCGTCGGGGGACGCGGCTCGAATCGACGCATCGCTTCGCCAGAGAACTCGACCGGTCCCGGCGTCCAGCCAGACGAGTTCGTCGCGCGCCGCGACCAGCGCGCGGTCGGACGACGCGAAGCCGACCAACCGCAGCGCGCCTGCCGCGGGGAGCACGCTCGTCCATCCATTGCTGTCCACGCGCAGAATCTCGCCGTCGATTCCCTCGCCGCGCATCGAATGGACGCGGAGCAGGATCCCGCTCGACGTCCACACGGGATCCCTCGCTTGCAACCCCTCTGGGAGCGCGTGGCGGAACAGCTCCGTGCCATACGCGTCCAACGCCACGGCGAACCAACGCTCCTGATCGTCCGCCGGGTGCGCGACCAAGGCGACGCGACCGTGCGGTCCGACGCTCAGCGCGCTGTCGGCGCCCAGGTGCTGTCCGAGCAGCGCGATGTGCCGGCCGCCCCGGTAGACGCCGACCTCGATCTCGAACGGATGCTCCGGCGCCCGTGGATCACCGGCGCCGACGAGGATGCGTCCGTCCGCCGAGCCGAGCCAGCGTTGGTATGCAGGCGCGACGAACGGGGTGCCTCCGATCGCGATCGGTCGGATACGAACGGTGCGCGCGACGCCGACCGGCTCGTCCGCGGCTTCGCGCGTGGCCACCGCCCGTCCGCCGTCGTCGTGGATCGTGAGGACACGGGGCGTCGAGCCCTGCGGCTCGAGCGTGCGCTTCTCGATGCGCACGAGCTGCGCACCCTGATTCGGCCCGTTCGGCGCGAGCGTGGAGAGCCGGCGCGCGGACTGCGCGCCGAGCGATAGCGGGAGGAGGGCGAGCGCGCCGATGCGGAGCAAGAGGCGCGCTCGGACGAGCGATTCGATCATCTTCGTTTCTCCGGTCGAGCGATCCCCGGCGCCAACCACTGGGTTGACCGGCCGGGGCACCGCCTTCGGACGATCCAAAGATGGTCTGCGCCGCGCGCTGTGACGCCGCCCCGTCTACTCCTCGGAACGCGGCGGCTTGCGCACCTGGAGCCACACCTCGTAGCTCCCGCTCGCCGAGCGCACGGGCTCGAACGGGAAGCGCGCGCCGAGCAGCTCGTTCGGGAGCTTTTTCTTGTAGGTGAAGAGGTCGACGTCGAGTTCGCGCAGGAGGCGTGCGAGCGTCGCGTCCTTTTCCTCGTCCGCGGACTCGCGGTAGGTGCTCCAGGTCGCGTTGTTCCAATAGATGAACGGCACGGGGTTCGGTTGCCGCAGCAGGAACAGGAGCTCGCTGAACTCGACCAGCGCGAACGGTTCCGCCTCGAGCCGCGGACGCAGCGCCTCCGCGACCTCGCGCTGGTCGGCGAGCGTCAAGCCGGGCTTCACCATCGGGAGCTCGAGCTCGAGGTCGCC
>JAJDEV010000184.1 GCA_029259605.1 Planctomycetota bacterium
CGACCGGCTACGCCGGTCTCTCGGCCCCTGCCGGCACTTTGCGAACGTCGGCGTCCTCGACGACCTGACAAGGTCGCCTCCGGGGCCAACGCCCGCAAAGCACCGGCAGGAACCGAGTTGCAGCTACTGCCGCACATCCTCGTGAAGAACCCGGGCTAGTGGCCCGCTACCGCATCGACGTTCGCAGCTTCACCGAGGTGCAGGAGATCGAAGGCTCCTGGACGCCGGCGGACTTTCGACAGGTGCTCGACGCGCTCGATTTCGGAGACACTTCCGACGTCGCCGAGGCGGACTTGCGCGAGCTGTGCCTGCTCGCGCTGCAAGACCGAGAGCCGGCCGAGGCCGCGGCCGTGCTGCTCGCCCACAAGCTCGGGGACGCGCTCGGCAAGGGGCAGAGGCAGAACGTCTCGCACGAGATGCTCGATGAGAAGCTGTGGGAGGAGTACGCCGACATGCACCTGCACGAGCGCTTCTTCCACGTCGGCAGCGTGCTCCACCAGGCGTTCCCACGGGTCGTCCCGTTACCCGACGCCGTCGAGGTCCGACTCGAAGTGCGGGCCGAGGATGTCGAGGGCGAACGCGTCCTCGCCGGAACGCTCCACGAGTCCCTGCTGGTGCGGCTCCTGGCGGACGGCATGCCGGAGTCGGCCACGCTGCGACGCATGTTCGGTGACGCGCTGCGCGGCGCGCGCTTTCCCGAGGCCGAGTCGATCGCGTGGATCGTCACGCAACAACACGTGGACGCGCGCATCGCGGAGCTGCGCATCATCGGCTCGGGTTACTGGCTCGATGCGCTCCGGCAGACGAAGTCCTACGGCTCCTCGGCGCGGGCCGACGGCTAGCCCGGATTCTTCATGAGGCTTCACCGAGATCGACAAAGCCTCATGAAGAACCCGGGCTAGCGCGGGACCTCGAACGCCTCGAGTCCGCGCTCGAACTGCGCGAGGATGTCGGCGACCGGGATCCGGCCGCGCGTCGGATTGCCGTCGAGGCGTCCGCCGAGGTCACGCGCGTCGTGGTCGTGGATGCGGAGGACGGGATAGCTGCCGTAGGACTCGCCGAACCGCTCGAACGGCTGCGTGCGGTCGAGCGTGTCAATGAAGACGGGGACGAAGCGCGCGCTCGCGGCGACGACACGGGGATCGCGGAGCGGACCGCTCGCGAAGAACTGGCAACCCTCTCAGCCCGGGTCCTCGCCGAAGTGCATCCAGAGCGGCTTCTGCTCCGCGCGCGCGTGCGCAACGGCGGCGTCGTAGTCGGTGAACCACGACACGTCCCCGATCGGAATGCGTTCGGCCGTTGTCGTCATGGGCGGCGTCTCCGTCGTCGGCGCCTCGGAACGACAGCCGAAACAGAGCACGGCGGTGAGCGCGACGGCCACCGCGAGGTTCGTCGAGTTCGACATCGGCGGTGATCGTACCGCAGTCGGGCGCGCGCGTGCACGTCCGCTGCGAGTGCTCCGCGGTCGCCGGAACGCACCCGCGGGAAGAAACCCGTCGACAGCGGCCGGCGAGCGGCGTCGTATGCATGGAATGCTGATGCTCGCCCTCTGCCTCGTTCCGGTCGCCGTTCCCCAGGATCCGGGGCCGCGCCCGGAACGCGCCCAGCATCGGCGCCAGCTCCAGGCGAAGCGCGATCTGGTTCCGACCACCGAGCTCTCCGACGCGGAGTTCTTCGCCGCGCTCGCTCCCGACGTCCCCGGCCTCGCGCCGACCCACGCGCTCGCCGCGGCGCGCGAGTTCGAGCGCGCCTGGGCCGCGCTCGACGCCTGGATCCGCGACAGCTGGGTGCCGGCCGACGGGCTGCGTGCGCTCGAACACCGCCCGCCGTCGGAGGAGCGTGCGCTGCGCGCCGAGCGGATGCTCGCGGGCGCGCTCGAAGTCGCCGCGATGCACTTCGAAGTCACACACCCGATGGACTGGACCCAGGGCGCCGGAAGGAACGCGTACGCGCACTTGCACTCCTGGCGCTGGTCGCGCGACCTCGTCGACCACCACTTGCTCGAAACGGACGGGCGCGCGGCCGCCCTCGTCGCGCACCTCGTCGATTCGTGGTACGCCCAGCGCGTGCGCATCACCGCCGTGAGCGACTTCGACGCGGTCTGGTACGAGCTCGCCGTCGGCGGACGCGCGGTTGCTTGGACGCAGTTGCTCTGGATCCTCCGCGAGCGAGCGGAGCTCCCGCTGCCGACGCGCAAACGCATGCTGACCATGATCCTCGCCAGCGCGCGCCACGCCGCGCGCCAGCAGGCGTGCGGCTACACCGAGGGCAACTGGCAAGTCGCGGGGGCGGGCGCACTGCTCGAGCTCGGGACGTTGCTACCGATGTTCCGCGAGTCGGATGCGTGGCGAGCGACGGGGCGCCGGCGGCTCCTCGAGCACGTCGCTTGGGATCACGACGCGGACGGCGGGCACCTCGAACGCACGTGGGGATACGGGATGGGTGTCGTCGCGAAGTACCACCGCATGCTCTCCACGCTGCGCGATGATCCGCACGCGGACGACGCGCGCGTTTGGCTCGAGCGCATGCTCGGCAGCCGCGAGCTGTGGTTCCTGAAGCTCGTCGCACCCGACGGACACATGCCGGGGGTGCACGACAGCTCGAGCGACGACCTCGCGAGTTGGCTCGTGGCGCTTGCATCGCGGTCGGGGGACGGTCGCTATACCTGGCCGATTCGCGCGCGCGCCTCGACTCCGACGGAACCGCCGCCGCGACGCCCCGACTTCACGAACGTCCACCTACCGGGTAGCGGCTTCACCGTTCTGCGCAGCGACTGGGAACCGACGAGTTCGTACATGCTCGTCGATTGGGGCGCGTGGGGTCGCACCCACATCCACGCGGCGGTGCTGGACGTCAACGTGTACGCGCGCGGCGCGCCGCTCCTGATCGAAGGTGGCAGCCTCGGCTACGACCATCCTCTCGACGCCTGGCTGCGCACGCCGGCGGCGCACAACATGCTCGTGATCGAGGGCGCCGAGCTGCAGCGCTCGTCGAAGGGCGCCCGGGTCCCCCGCTTCCGCGCGCAGGGCGGCATCGCATACTTCGAGGGGTACCACGACGGTTGGAAGGACTCGGCAGGCGTACGCGTTCGGCGTCGTGTGCTCGCGGTCGACGAAGACTACTGGCTCGTCGTCGACACCGTGCACGGTCCGGTCGGCAGCGACGTTCCGAACGCCGCGCTCCACTGGCACGCGCCCGCACCGTTCCGCGCACACGACGGAGCGCTCGTATCGGGCGACGGACCCGGCGTGCAGTTGTTCTCGAATCCGGGCGCAGACGTCGCGCTCGCCGTCGAGTACGAGGACGAGAACGAGCTCTACCGCTCGCGCTACGCGGCCGTGTCGCGCCGACCGGCGCGCGGCGGAACGCGCTTCGTCACGCTGATCGCACCGTTCCTCGACGAGCCGAATACGGGCGCCGTCGCGCTCACGACGACGGACTACGGATTCGAGGTGCGGGTCGAGCTCGGCGAGCTCCGCGATCGCGTGCTCGTGCGAACGATCGACGGGTCGACCGCGGTCGGCGCGGAGCTCGTCACGGACGGCGCGGTCGCTTGGATTCGCGAGGGCGGCACGCGCGCTGCCGTGATCGACGGAGCGACCGTCACGTGGAACGGAGAGCAACGCATCGCGCGCGACGCACCGCTGCCCATCGCGCTCGCGGATTGACGGGGTGCCGACGCGGCGAGGCGTCGAACCCTACGCCACCGCTCCGACGGCGAGGAGCAGTCCACCGCAGGCGGCGCCCGAGGCGGTTCACGACGTATGCGGCCGGGAGCATGTAGAGCAGCTGCGTCGCGAAGAACGAGACGAACACCAGGATGCCCGCGTACGGGTCGCTGGAGAGCGCGTCCAGAGCGACGGCCGCGAGAAACTGGAAGACGGCGTGCAAGAGAAGCCCGGCTCCCAGGCTCACGAACACGTCGCCCACGCGCGATTCGTTACTCATCGTTCGACCTCGGCACGCAGCTCCGCGAGCCGCGTGTGCTCGAGATCGCCGCGATAGAACAGGTTGTACGTGTCGAGCGGAATCAGGCGCCCGTCGTCGGGATGCACGATCTGCACGCAGGCTTTCTTGACCGAACGCACGTCGAAGGAATGCGCGTCGAGAAACTGCAGGACGATGACGCGGAACAAGTTCTCGTAGCCGAGCCCGTCGGGCGTCGACACGGCGGGGAGACAGCAGAGCAGGTCGCGCAGGCGGACCGGTAGATCGGACGCGGCGTTGCCGAGCGACAGGGCACCGAAGAGCGCCTCGCGCAACTCGTGCTCGCCTTCGTACGCGATCGTGTCGCGCCCCACCGAGACCAGCAACTCCGGATCGATCAGGCCGGTCAAGGGCAGAACCGTACCCGCGCGCTTGAGCGCGTACGCCATCGCGATGCAATCCGGATGACACGGAACGGGCAGGATCTCGGCCGGCTGAAAGACGTCGGTCTGCTCGAGAATGCGCCGCCGGACCTCGGTCAGCGTCAGGCGATCGCGTAGCGGATCGAAGTCGTCGCAACGCCCGGCGACCTGGACCGGTTGGAACGTGACGCCGCGCACCGCCGGCTGCTCGAGCGCCCAGTCGATGATGCGACCGAGTTCGTGGTCGTTCGCGCCACGCTTCACGGTCACGACGAGCGTGGTCGCGATCCCGTGCTCGTTCAATTGTTCGACCGCGCGGCGGCGCACGTCGCGCAGGTCCGCACCGCGCAGCTCCTCGAGCGCCGCGCGCTCGAACGAATCGAACTGCAAGTAGACCTCGGTCCCTTGGCGGTGCTCGGCCAAGCGCTCGATGAACTCGGGATCGCGCGCGATGCGCAGCCCGTTCGTGTTGATCATCAAGTGCCGGATCGGACGCGCGCGCGCGGCGGCGAGCACCGCGAAGAAATCGGGGTGCAGCGTCGGCTCTCCGCCGGACAACTGCACGACGTCCGGCTCGCCCTCCGCCTCGACGACCGCGTCGAGCATGCGCTCGATCTGAGCGAGCGGGCGGAACCCCTGGCGCTCGGGACTGCTGTCCGCGTAGCAGATCGGGCACGTCAAGTTGCAGTGGTCCGTCAACTCGATCAGCGAGAGGCATGCGTGCTGCTCGTGATCCGCGCAGAGCCCACAATCGAAAGGGCAACCGAAGCGCACGGGCGTCTGGAAGCGGCGCGGCATCTCGGAGGGCTTGAGGAACGCCTCGCGCGCGCGCCGCCAGTACTCCACGTCATCGGCGATCAGCACCGTCTCCGCGCCATGCCGCGGACAGCGCTTCTGCATGAGCACCTTGCCGTCCGCGAAGACGAGCTTGCCCTCGACCTTGCGCAGGCAGGTCGAGCACAGGCTGAGCACGACGTCGTAGTACTCGTAGTCGCGCACGCGCGTCACGTTCGCAACTCGGTCGGAGCGCCGATCGTTCGCACGTCGCGCCGCCACGCGACCCGCGCGCACCAGAGGACGCCCGCCAGGCACGCCCACTGGATTCCGCCGAGGCCGGCGAGCCGTGGGATCGGCTTGAGGAAGTCGACCGCGAAGCGGAACCCGAGGTAGCTCGCGACGAAGAGCAGGAAGAGATCGCCCGTGCGTCGCGTTCGCGCACGTGCGAGCCACAACCCGAGGCCCGTCACGAACACGATCTCGATCAGCTGGGTCGGGTGTCGCGCGACGCCATCGCCGAGGTCCATCCCCCACCACAGCGTCGTCGGCGAACCGTGCGTCGCATCGTTCACGCCGGAGAGGAGGCAGCCCACGCGTCCGATCGCGATTCCGACGCAGAGCGGAACGACGTAGAGATCGCCGGTCGCGCGCACGATGCCGAGCCGGCGCTTCTGCCACTCGACGGTGAACCAGCCCCCGAGCAGCGCACCCACGATCGTCTTGCCTCCCAACCAGAACAGCGGTTCGCGCGCGTGCTCGACGAGCGCGACGGGATCGGCCGCGTGGTGCAACACTTTCGAACCGAGCGCGGCGCCGAGGACTGCCGCGACGATCAACGACCAGCGGACGTCGTCGCCGAGGAAGTCTCCGGCGCGACGGCGCTGCGCCCGGTAGACCCCGAAGCCGACCGCGTAGGCCAACGCTTCGAGCGGGAAGTGAGCGGTGCCGGAAAACAACGTGACTCCAATCGACTGGCGCGCCGCGTCGGATCGTAGGTCCGTTCGCGTTGGACGCTTCGCCCAGCGCCGTCCCATGGTCCCGCTCGCTCACGACGCAGGCATCGGCGGCAATCCGCTTCCTTATATCTAGGAGGCCGTGGTGAAACTCACGACATTCTCGAAGGGCGCTGAGTTCGCGCTGCCCGCGTTGCGCCTCCTCCGCGTATCCAGCGAATACGCTAGCGCGCGCGCATCCGGGTTACCGATCGGGCCCGTCGGGCGCGCCTCGCACCGCGCCCGCGTCGGGTCCCGCGGACGGCGCCTGACCGCGGAAGCGACGGAACAAATGCCCTGATCCGGCCGCGGGAATGACCCCGATTTCTGCCGTCGATCCTCCCCACACGTTTCGGATGAACGTGAGTACAATGCCCGCGAGCCCCCGCGCTCGATCCAACAACAAGAAGGCAAGATGACGAGCACCGAGGACGTCTCTCGGGCCGCTCGGGTCGATGCCGTGACCTCATCCCCATCCGGGTTCGCCACCATGAGTCGCACCGCTGTTCCCCGTTCCGTTTCGACGTCTCGAACGCTGCGCGCATTCGCCGCCGCGATCGCGAGTCTGCTTTTGGCCTCGGCCTTCTCGGCCCAGGCGTCTCTCACGAGTGACAAGCTCGACTATGCACCCGGCGAGAACGCGGTGCTGACGGGCGCGGGGTTCGAAGCCTTCGAATTCGTCACGATGCAGGTCGTCCACGCGGACGGTTCGCCCGTGATCGGAGCCCAACACGACTGGGGCGTTCAGGCGGACGCCGCCGGCGCGTTCGTGACGAACTGGCTCGTGTGCAACATCGACTGCGTCGGAGCGACGCTGATCGCGAGCGCTTACGGAGAGTCCTCCGGAGCGCAGGCCGACACGACGTTCACCGACGCCCTTCCGTGCGGCACGGGCGTCGCGACGATCACCTCCGTCAACAACAGCTGCGTGGCGTTCACGACGTCGCAGAACGGCGCGACGGAGTTCTGGAACGTGGCCGAGGGCGAGACCTACCTCATGACGATCCGCAACGTCACCGAGTGGGACGTCGTCAGCAACCCGAACATCACGTACATCACGGTGTTCTTCTTCAACCAGGGCACGGGGATCCACTGCATCAACCTGCCCCGGATCTCGACGTACGACTTCGAGGGCACGTTCACGATGCCCAGCCCGGCCTGCTACAGCTACGTCATCGCGTACACCTGCGGCACCACGAAGCCTTGCGATCAACTCTATGACGCGCTCGCTGCGCGCGGACCGTCGAACGTCGCGTGCAACGGTGTCGCGCTGCGGACGAGCTACTTCGACGAGGACTGCAACCTCCTCGGCGTCGACACGGACTGCGACCCGTGCACCCCGTGCACGCTGACCTGTCCGCCCGACACGATGGTCGAGTGCGGCACGTCGACCGCTCCGGCCGTGACCGGCATGGCGACGGGCTGCACGAACGTGACGTACTCGGACGAGGTCGTTGCGGGCGCCTGTGGCGGTGCCTCCACGATCCTGCGCACCTGGTCGGCTCCCGACGGCTGCGGAGGGACGGCCACCTGCGTGCAAGTCATCACGGTCGTCGACACGACGCCCCCGATGATCACCTGCCCGCCGGACAAGAACCTCGACTGCTCCGATTCGACGGATCCGAGCGCAACGGGGGTGCCCACCGCTTCGGACGGCTGCAGCGGTGTGACGGTCGACTACGACGACGACGTCCTTCCGGGCAGCTGCGCGAACAACTTCGTCATCACCCGCACGTGGACCGCGACGGACGGCTGTGGCAACTCCATGAGCTGCGACCAGATCCTCACGGTGTCGGACACGACGGCTCCGATGATCACTTGCCCGGGGCCGATCACGGTCGAGTGCGAAGCCAACGTTCCGCCCTGCGATCCCAGCCAGGCAACGGCGTTCGACGACTGCTCGATCCCGACCGTGACCTGCACCGATGGCCCGCTCGTGGGTGGTGCTTGCGGTGGAACGATCACCCGCACCTACACGGCCACGGACGCCTGCGGCAACGTCGCGTCGTGCACGCAGATCATCACGGTCAGCGACACGACTCCGCCCGTGATCTCCTGCCCGACGGGTTGCACGGAGATCGAGTGCCGCGTTCCGTTCCTCTTCTCGGTCTCGGCCACCGACAACTGCGACCCCGACCCGGCGATCTCCTACACGGTGAACGCCGTGGATCCGTCGCTCGTCGTCGTGACCGACCTGGGCGGCGGGATGTACACGATCGAGCTCCTGTCGGACACCGCTTGCGGTGACGTCAGCCTCGACTTCATGGCGACGGACGACTGCGGGAACTCGGTCCCGTGCTCGTTCCAGTTCTCGTGCGCCGACCACGCGTGCCGCTTGACCGGGGGCGGAAACGTTCTGAACAAGAACGTTCCGAACAGCAACTCCTGGACGATGGGCGGGCAAGCCGGTGCTCCGACCGCCTACCAGCCGCAGCCTTGCGGTGAGTGGACCCACCACCAGAAGAAGGGCCCCGACGGCTCGTTCATCTTCCACGGTGGTACGGCGAGTGCGCCCCAGGGCACCTACATCTCGAAGATCGTCTGCTCCGATCCGGGTCCGTGCACGCCGTCGGGCAACCCGCCGTCGCCCGTGAAGGACGTGGACTTCGACGGCGTCGGTTCGTTCAAGAACCTGAAGCTCGGACGCGGCGGCATGCTCGCGCCGTACGCGCCGCAGATCATCCCGGGTGAGACGCTGCACTGGTTCGAGGTCCACGTCGAGGATCTCGGCGAGCCGGGCGGCGGTGGCCACTTCGATGATCCGGGCCCGCAGTGCCCGCCGGAAGGCACGCCGAACTCGGTCGGTGATTGCTCGTGCCCGGACTACTACTCGATCCGGATCTACCTCTTGCCCGAGCCCCCGCACGCGATGAACCCGCTGATCTACGAAGCGCACGGGTACCTGGAAGGCGGAAACTTCCAGACGCACTCGCCGACCAACGGCAGCACGTGTGGCGGGAAGAACGGCAAGTAGCCCGGCTCTCTTCCGCGGGGATGGAGCCGGGGGTTCCCCGGCGCCATACCCCGTCCGGAAGCGCCGCGCGTGCTGTGTGACAGGGCGGCGAGGCTTCGAGAACCACATGTGTGCCGTGGCGGTCTTCCAGCGTATGGGCACGGCCGGGGCCACG
>JAJDEV010000185.1 GCA_029259605.1 Planctomycetota bacterium
AGATCGACGCAGCTGCGCGCCAGATCAACGCTTCCCTTCCTCACCGGGTTCGACGACCCGTCAAGGTCGCCTGCACGCGCTTCGGTCGCGAAGCGCTGATCTGACGCACATCCGCGTCGATCTCGGCAAAGCCTCATGAATAACCCGGGCTAGGCGCTTCCACCGAGTGAAGAACGCGGGCGCGCGGGTGATCGGGAAACGATTGCCCGCGCGCTCTTTCTTTTCCGGGGTGGTGCTTGATGGCGCCGCCGTTCGGTTCTTCGCCACCGCACGTGCGTCGCGTCATACGCGCGCAAAAAAACAGCGGCGGGCCGCTCAAGATGCCGGAGCGGTGGGGCCGATAGCCATGGCGTTGCGGAAGCGGAGGTTGTCGCCTTCGTCCCCAACCGGACGGTCGAAGGACGACCGCTCCGCGCTCTCTGGCAGAGGCCGGGTGCCTAACGCATCCGACCAAAGTCTCTCAATGCCTTATCGATTCGCCCGCGTGGGGTGAGTTGGGCAAGAATTCGAACGAGGAACAGGATGAACACCAGGAAGAATTCCGGCTTCACGCTGATCGAACTCATGATCGTCGTGGCCATCATTGCGATCATTGCTTCGATCGCCATTCCCAAGCTGATGAGTGCACGTATCTCTGCAAACGAGAACGCCGCCATCGCAACCCTTCGCTCCATCGCGTCCGCGCAGGCTCAACTCGAGTCCTCGTGCGCGATCGACACCGACGCCGACGGCGGCGGTGAGTTTGGCTACTTCGGCGAGCTCGCGGGTTCGGCGTTCCTTCGCCGCTACGATCCGGTCGCGGACGCGCCGGCGATGGACGTCATGACGCTCGATCCGTCGATCCTTCCGACGGCCTTCTCGGACACGGTGCTGACCGGCGGCGAGGCTGCGGTCTCGCGCTCGGGCTATCTCTTCAAGATGTACCTCCCGGACGTGGTCAACGCCGGGAACATCGACGGTATCGCGGAAGATGGTGCCGACGGCGTGGGCGGTTCGGCCGGGGCGACGTTCCCGGATCCGGACAACACCGAGATCCTCTGGTGCTGCTATGCGTGGCCCGAGGAAGCGGAAGCGACGGGCAACCGCGCCTTCTTCATCAACCAGGAAGGCGATCTGCTGCAGACGCTCAACAACGAAGGCGGCACGAACTCGGTCCTCTTCTACAACGGTCCGGCCGCTGCTCCCGCGTTCGACGCTGCCTACAGCGACATGGCGGGCGACCCGAACCCGAACTCCATCACGGGCATGGGCGCTTCGCTCGGCATCACCGCCATGGGTGAGACCGCGAACGACGGCAACGTCTGGAGTGTGGTGGGCAACTAGTCCACCTCTCTCGCCTGGGTTCGCCTAGGCCATGCGGCAAGGCGTCGTCGGCTCCGGTCGGCGGCGCCTTGCTGTCATTTGCGGCGCCTCGCTCGGGCGCTGCGATCAGTCGAGTGCCGGCAAACCGAAGAGCCGCGCCGCGTTCTCCGACGTCGTGCGCGCGAGCGTTTCGAGCTCGTCGCCGCGCGTCTCGGCGACGACGCGCAGGACCTCGGCGGCGTAGGCCGGCTCGTTGCGCTTGCCGCGATAACCCTGGGGTGCGAGGTACGGGCAATCGGTCTCGACCAGCAGCCGGTCGGCGGGGACCGCGGCCGCCGCCGCCCGGTTCAGCTCGTTCTTCGGGTATGTCACGACGCCCGAGAACGAGATGTAGAAACCGGCGTCGAGGTATGGAGCGAGCTCGTCCGGTCCGAACGTGTAGCAATGCATGACGCCGCGGACGCCTGCGAACTCGTGCAGGATGCGCGCCGTGTCCTCGTGCGCGTCGCGGCAGTGGACGACGACCGGCTTGTCGAGCGTGCGCGCGAGCTCGAGGTGCCAATAGAAGTTCTCGAGCTGTGACTGCCGCGGCGAGTACTCCTTGAAGTAGTCGAGCCCGGTCTCACCGACGCCGACGCATTCGGGGCGCCGGCAGAGTTCGTCGATCACGGCACGGTCCTCGGCGGTGACGCCGTCCGCGTCGTGCGGATGGATGCCCGCGGTCGGGAACAGGTTCAGCTCGTCGGCGCAGAGCTCGAACGCCTGGCGTGACGTCGCGACGTCGGTACCGACGACGACCATGCGCTCGACACCCGCGGCGCGCGCCCGCGACAGCATCTCGTCGCGATCTTCGTCGAAGCTCTTCCAGTAGATGTGCGCGTGGCTGTCGGTGATCATCGACAGTTCGCGTCGCGCATGTTCGCGAGGAAGACCTGGAAGTTCATGTCGGCTTCGTTCTGCATGACCGGCGTGATCAGGTCGCAGAACTCGCTCCCCGATAGCGATGCCTGCAACGACTGCGCGGCGAAGCGGCGCAGCATGTGGTTGCCGGACGATTCCGTGAGCAACTGCTCGAGCGCCTGCCGTCCTTGGTTGCTCTCGAGTTCGCCCAGCTGCTTGGTCGCGAAGTGGCGCACGTCCATCTCGCGCGGCAGGTCCAGCGCGACCGTGCAAAGGAGCTCGACGGGATCCCGTTCGAGCTGCTGCATCGCGCTCAACCACGCGCGCAAGAGGTGCTCCTCACGCGGGTACGTGCGCCCGGTCTTCTCGTGGCGCAGGATCGGCTCGAGGATCTCGAGCGCGTGCTCGGGCGACGTGTCGCCGAGGAGCTCGGCCGCCTTCGTTCGGACGAGCATGTTGTCGCCGTACTCCGTGACGAGCAGCGCGAGCACGGGGCGCGTTTCCTCCGGGGCCGCGTGCGCCGCCGCGTCGAGCAAGCCGCAACGGATCTCGGGCAGCGTGTCGAGTCGGGCCTGATACTGCTTCAGCGCTTCGAGACCGTGCGCGTGACTCCCCTCGCGCATGCGCACGATCGTGTCGTGTCGGCGGCCGAACCACGCGCTTTGCTCGCCCGGAGGCGCGGTGGGGGAGAGCGGCGTGAACGCGGCGATCAGATTCAGCACGTCGGCTTCGACCGTTTGCCGCGGCGGCGCGGGCGTCGCCTCGGCAGCCTGACTCGACGCGTCCGACGGCGAGCAGGCCGCGAGGAGCGTCGGCGGGGTGGAGAGCAGGAGGGCGGCGAGGACGGAACGGACGCGGATGCGGGAAACGGTCATGGGCGGATTCTAGTCGGCGACGGCGTGACGGCGAGGGAAGCTTCTTCCGGTCGAACGGGTGCGCGCGCGGCGCGGCGTGCGTTCGAGCACGCTGTGCGAGCGCGCACTGCGCGGGTCCGCACGACGATGCGCGACGGACCACCACGCGCTCGCCCTTAGAGTCTTCCGGCAGCCGAGTTACGTCGGAACGCGGGTTGTATAGAGCGCATGCCCCGGCGGGGGAAATTCCTGGGCGATCGCCGTCGACGCACATTATATTGCCGCATCCGCGGGACCCGGGCCGCTCCCCCTGCTAGCCCCCCATGCGCTCGGACGTCGCCCGGATGCCTGTGGGCCCGTTCCGACCGGGCCGCGACCGCCGGACGAATGCCGGACCCTGCCCGATTCGAGTCATAGGACCGCGAGAAGAGAACCGAATGGATTGGAACATCAGACGCCGCGTGCTTTCGGCCCTCGTCCTGGCGCTCGGGCTGGGAATGGCGGGCTGCTCGAGTGGCGGTGGAGGCGGCGGTAGTAGCGCCGCCGGCGGAAGCGGCGGAATGCGCATCGCCTCGTGCTCGCTCGGATGCTCCGCGTCGAACACGACGGGCAACCAGATCCAGTGCGGGGTCACGGACGTGTACGTGAATCAGGAGATTCGCATCACGTTCAGCCAGCCGGTCGACATCAACTCGATCTCGAACAACTCGTTCCAGATGGTCGAACTCGGCTCCGGGCGGACTCCGCCCGGCTCGTTCCGCGTGGATCCCGTCGACGCGCGCGTGCTGATCTACCGCCCGCAGCTGACGTTCGACTCCACGGGCAACCCGATCTTCGGTCTGACCCAGGGCAAGACGTACCAACTGCTCATCCCCGGGACGGCGCTCGACACGCTCGGCCCGTTCGTCCGCAGCACGAGCGGTTCGCTCAACACGACGCGGATGTCCTGCACGTTGCTCGCGTCGCGCGGGATCTACGACCCGACGCCCGGCAACCCGCGTCACACGATGACCGTGACGCTTGCGGACGTCACGAGCTACAACGCCAATCACTTCCCGACCGTTCTCATCCCGAACCGGGATGCGCGCGGCGCGATCGACGTCTTCCGCGACACGAACGTCACGATCAACTTCGACGACGTGATGAACCCGGCGACGCTCGTCAACCCGGTCACCAAGCGCTCGTCGACGATCACGGTCTTCGTTGACCCCGACGGCAACACAGCCGACGCGACGGACCAGGTGCCGGTGGGTGGCGAGTTCACGATCACGATCAACCAGAACTCGCTCACGACGACCGTCATCTTCGTCCCCGGGGGCGGCTTCCCGTCGGCGGGTTCGGACCCGATGAATCGGCGCAAGATCGTCGTGAACCTCTCGTCGAGCATCGCCGACCTCGGTGGCAACCGGCTCGTGCAACCGGGGAACACGGTCTTCCAGATCGAGGCCATTCCGTTCACCAAGATCGGCCTGGTCGAGACGTTCGACACGGCCACGCTGCAGGACTCCGTGCGCAGCGGCAGCGAGTGGGGCGGCGGCATGCTCGGGACCGGCCCGGGCGGCGGTTCGGGGCGCCTCGGCGACCTCGTCATCAAGGCCGGCTCGATCGTGACGATGAGCACCGACTCCGAGGACTTCAGTTCCGAGGAGCTCGTCAAGCCCGAGGTGTTCAACAAGCAGAACGTCATCGACATCGGCGATCCCGACACGTTCACGGTCGACGGTGGGGTCTTCGAGTTCGCGCGCATC
Source organism: Planctomycetota bacterium (assembly GCA_029259605.1). GTDB lineage: Bacteria > Planctomycetota > UBA1135 > UBA1135 > OFTM281. Next base: position 4,805 of record JAJDEV010000185.1, read on the forward strand.
CTCATCGAGTCGGGCTCGGTGCTCCGGCTCGAAGGGGCCAATCCCGCGCGCCTGCTCGCGCGCGGTGAGTTCATCGTCCAGGGGACCATCGACGTCTCAGGCGGCAGCGCGACGATCCAGAACCCCAACACCTACGACGGCGGCGTTGCCGGTCCTCCCGGTCCCGGCGGCGGACAGGGCGGGGTGGGCGGCGCGCGTCCGGACGGCGGGAGCTTCGTCGCGCTCGATCCGACGAACGACAACCCGAACGACCCGGGTCCGATCGACACGACCAACCCGGCGGACTACGCCCTCGTGAACGGACAGCCTGGAGTCGGGATCGCGTTCCCGTCGTTGCTGTCGATGATGCCCTCGGAGGTCGCGTTCGGTCGCGGCGGCCTCGCGTGGCCGCAGCCCGGCGCGTTGCCTCCGCCGTACGACACGATTCGCTTTCCGAACGACGTCGACGACGCGCTGACGTTCCCCTACGAGCCGTCGTTCAACTGCGTGATCAACACGCTCGGAGGCGTGGGCTCCGGTGGCGGGTACGGCCTCAGCGGATTCACGGGGACGACCACGTTCATTCCGCCGATCTTCGGCGACCTGGTCCTTCCGCCCGCTGCGGCCGGCGGTGATTCGACCGACCTGGCGATCACGCCCTCGGTGCGCTCGCTCGACCCTGTGCTCGGCTACCTGCGTGGCGGTTCCGGTGGAGGCGGTGGCGGCGGTCACCTGTTCCAGACGCGGGTCAACGGTCGCGTGCTCTCCGACTGCACGCTCCCCGCGGTTCCGGGTCCGCTCCAGATCGTCTACTTCGGACCGTCGAGTGGCGCGGGTGGCGGCAGCGGCGGCGGAGGCATCCAGCTCCAGGCCGGCCGACGTCTTGTTTCGAACGGCGTGATCAACGCGTCGGGCGGCAACGGCGGCGGCTCGTCCGCGATCCTCTCGGCGCAGCCGGGCGGTGGCGCGTCGGGCGGCGCGGTCCTGATGCAGTCGCCGCAGGTGTTGATCGCGAGCATCCGCGGTCGCGTCAACGTCTCGGGCGGACGGGGTGGACTCGGGCTCATCGCGGCCGGCCGCGCGGCGGGCGGCGATGGAGGTCCGGGACTCTGGCGTATCGAGTCGTTCGCTCCGTTCCCGGACATCGACACCGAGAAGATCAAGGTCGAGCCCGCCGAAGAAGACCTCGTTGCGCAGTACGGCCCAGGTGCCAGCATCGACGACGTTCTGAGCGTCGGCGAATGGGGACCGTCCGTGTCGGGCGCCGGCGCGCAGAGTGGCGTGCAGTCCTGCTGGTTCAGCGAGCGCGACGTTGTCGATCCGGCCAACCCCGACGAAGAGGTGTCGAACTTCTTCCGACTCATCTTCGCGCCGGACGGCGCGGAGCTCGGTTGGGACATGAACCTGCGCCTCGCGGGTTTCGCGCTGCCGCAGTCGTACCGCGGCGACAGTACGTTCATGCCCGGACAAACGCTGCAGGAGATCTTCGGCAACGAGCTCGGCATGTCGCCGGTGGTCGTCCGCTTCCAGGGCGTCCACACGTCCCGCGCGCTGACCCAACCGTGTTCGGTGACGTTGACCGGGATCAACAGTCCGATCGTGCAGGGCTCGCTCACTCCGTGGGTCGAGCATCCGTCGGAGCTGACGAACTACTTCGGCGATCCGTCGCTCACTCCGAACGCATTCCGCATCGCGGTCGTTTGGGACGCGAGCAACTCGCTCTTCGGACTGATCGAGGGCATCGAAGACCTGACGATCGGCGTTACGCCCGACTGATCGCGTTGCTGCATCTCGTCGCGGGGGCGTCTCCATGATTCTCCGCGCACGCGTCGTGATCGAGCACGCCGAGCGCGTGACCGATGGGGGAGCGGTGGTCGTTCGAGCCGGACGCGTCGTGCGCGTCGCGCGCAGCACGCGTGCGATCGAGCGCGCGGCCACGGCCGGATTCGGGCCCGTCATCGACGTCGGTGAGGGCATCCTCTCGCCCGGGCTCGTGAACGCGCACGCGCACCTGGAGCTGGGCACGTTCGCCGGACGGATGACGGATCGCACCGGGTTCGCGGATTGGATCGCCGGCGTTCTCGTGGCGCATCGCGCGTCGCGCGCCGGTGACTACGAGCGCGGAGTGAGCGCGGGCGTCGCGCGGTCGCTCGCATCCGGGACGACGTCGATCGGCGACATCGCTTCGACGCGCGAGGGGACGCGCGCAGCGCGACGCGGGATTCGTTCGGTGGTCTACCGCGAGGTGCTCGACGCATGGAACCCGGAGCGAACGGACGCCGCGATGGAGACCCTGCGGCGCGCGCTGCCGACTCGACGGACGACGCGCGAGGGCATCTCTCCCCACGCGCCTTACACGACGTCGGCGGAGCTGCTCGCGCGGGTTGCCGCGGTGGCGCGGCGCCGCTCGTCGAACGTCACGATTCACTGGTCCGAAACCGAAGCGGAGACCGAGTGGCTCGCGCGCGGAAGCGGCCCGTTCGCTGACATCCTGCCGCCGTCCCCGAAGGCGCACGGACTGGACCTCGTCGAGCGCGCGGGTCTGCTCCGAAGGACGACTTCCCTCGTCCACGGGAACCATCCCGAGCGGGGCGAGCCCGCGCGCATCGCCCGCGCGCGCGTTTCGCTCGTCCATTGTCCGGGGACGCACGCGTTCTTCGATCGCGCCCCGTTTCCCTGGTCCGCGTACCGGCGCGCGGGGGTGACGCTGGCGCTCGGAACCGATTCGCTGGCGAGCAACGAGGACCTCGACATGCGTCGCGAGATGCGGTTGGCGCTCCAATCGTTTCCTGCGCTCACGCCCGCGGAGGCGTTTCGGATGGCCACGACGAACGCGGCGATTGCGCTCGGATTGGGAAAGATCGCCGGCGCGTTGCGCCCCGGTTGGAGCGCCGACCTGGCGCTGTTCGATGCGCCGAGCGCGGCGCATCGCGACGCGATCCAGGCCGTCATTCAGTCGTCCGCGCCGGTCGAATCGGTTTGGATCGGCGGGCGGCGGGTGTCGATCTAGGAGCCCGAACAAGCGTACACTGGGATGCGCGCGCGCGGTCCGGGCCTATAGACAGGCGGAACGGACCGTGATCCTGCGTGCCCCGTTCGGACCAAGGATTGCCTCGAGATGACGACTGCATCGAAACAAGCGACCGATCCGAGCCACGCGCGCGCCCTCGAGCTCGTTCGCGACTCCGACCGCTTCCTGCTCGTCGGGCATGTCCGCCCCGACGGGGACTGCATTGGATCGCAGGGCGCGCTCGCCCGCGGGCTGTCGCAGCTCGGGAAGGACGTCACGATCGTCAACCCCGACGACCCGGGCCCGATGTTCGGCTACCTCTACGAGAACGGCCCGTACCAGGTCTTCGACGGTGAGTCGCTCCCCCCGCACGACGTGGTCGTGCTGCTCGATTTCAACGAGCTCTCGCGCTGCGGGAAGATGGCCGAAGCGATCGAGCGTGCCGGCGCGCGCAAGCTCGTCGTCGACCACCATCCGGCGTCCGGCCCGGTCTGGTGGGACGAGTCGTTCGTCGATGTGACGGCGTCGGCGACCGGGCTCCTCGTTTGGCGCATGCTCACGCAGCTCGGCGTCGAGATCGACCAAGTGGCCGCCGCGGGCGTGTTCACCTCGCTCGTCACGGACACGGGTTGGTTCCGATACAGCAACACCGACGTCGAGACGATGGAGGTCGCGACCGAGATCCTGCGTCGCGGCGTGGACCCGACGCGCGTGTTCGCGTCGGTGTATCAGCGCAACCCGCCGTCGGAACCGCGCGCGATCGCGAGCCTGCTCGAGCGCTCCGAGTACTTCTGCGATGGCCGGCTCGCGGTCGTGGACCATCCCCTCGACGCGGGCGACGCGAACGAGCTGGTCAGCAGCGACGCCGTGCTCGACATCCTGCGCTCGGTCGGAGAGGTCGAGGTCGTGCTGTATGTGCGCGAGCTCGAGAACGGGATCTGCAAGCTCTCGGCGCGCAGCAAGACGGACTACAACGTGAACAAGCTCGCCAAACGCTTCGGCGGCGGCGGCCACGTCAAGGCGTCCGGCGCGACGATCGCCGGCTCGCTCCACGACGTTCGACAGGAGTTGATCGAGGCGGCCACGGAGGGCTTTGCGAGAGGATGAAGGTCGCGGTCATCTCCGACCTGCACTCGAACCGCGAAGCGTTGGAAGCCGTCTTCGACGACATCCGCAAGCGCGGCGTCACGGACCTGATCTGCCTCGGCGACGTCGTCGGCTACGGGCCCGACCCGGAGTACTGCGTGGACCTCGTGCGTGGCCACGCGCGTTGGTGCCTGCTCGGTAACCACGACGAGGCGCTCTTCCGCGACGCGTCGGACTTCAATCCCCACGCGCGCGGCGCGATCGACTACACCCGCAAGCGGATGATGCCGCACTGGTGGAGCTCGTCGGAGAAACGCGCGCGCTGGAAGTGGCTGCGCGGGCTTCCGTTGCGCATGACGGAGGGGCGCTTCCTGTTCGTCCACGGCTCGCCCCGTGATCCGGTGCGCGAGTACGTGCTCTCGACTGACGGAATCCTGAACCCCGACAAGCTGCGCTCGATCTTCTCGTGCTTCGACAGCGTCGGTGTCGCGGGTCACACCCACCAGCCCGGCATCCACGACGAGGACCTGCGCTTCCAGGCTCTGAACGGCGCCGACGAGCAGACGTACGAACTCGACCCGGACAAGAAGTACTACATCAACGTCGGCTCCACCGGCCAGCCACGCGACGGCGACTGCCGGGCGTGCTACGCGGTGCTCGAGGACGACCGCGTTTCGTGGTACCGCGTGAACTACGACTTCCGCACGACGATGAACAAGATCCTGCGGACGGGTGCCCTCAGCGAGATCCTCGCGCGCCGACTCGCGGTCGGAAAGTGACGCTCAGCGGCCGATCGCGAAGAAGTCGCGCATGACGTGCCGCAGGATCTGCGGGTTCTTGCGCAGGCGCCGCGTGCTGTACGCGCGCCACTCCGGGCCAAAGGGGACGTACACGCGCACCGGATGCCCGTCGTCGCGCCACTTCTGCCACAGCCGCTCCTGCACGCCGAGCAGGACCTGGAACTCGTAGCGCTCCTTCGGGAGCGCGAGTTCGCGGCATAGCGCGAGCAGACTCTCAGCCAACCCCTCGTCGTGTGTGGCGAACGAGATGCTGGCCCCACGCTCGAACAGTCGCCGCGAACACTCGATGTACGCCGCTCGGATCGGATCGGGGTCGACGTGCGCGATCTCGGCCTGTTCGAGGTAGATCCCCTTCACCATGCGAACGGAGATGGGACCGGGCGCGAGCGCGTCGATGTCCTTCGGCGTGCGGAAGAGTCGCGACTGGAGCACGATCCCGATCCCGCCGTCGACCGCTTGCCGGAGGCGCTCGAACACGCGCAGCGTCGCGTCGGTGGTCGTGTGATCCTCCATCTCGACGCGCAGGAACAGACCGAGTTCGGCGCAGCGTTGCGCGAGTTCGCGGTACAGCTCGAAGGCGAGGTCTTCGGAGACGCGCAGCCCGACGTGCGTCGGCTTGACGGAGATGTAGACGTCGAGACCGGCGGCCTTGACCGCTTCCGCGGCGCGCACGTACGCGGCGACGACGGCATGCGCGCCCGCTTCGTTCGCCACGTCCTCGCCGAGGATGTCCAGGATTCCCAGGAAGCCGTTCGCGGCGAGCGGCTGCATGCGCACCATCGCTTGCTCGAGCGTTTCGCCCGCGATGTAGCGCGACGAAAGCGAGCGCATCAGCGGCCGAGGCAGCAGCGGTAGAGAGGCGACGACGGCGCGGTGGAGGAGTCCCATGGAGCGAGGCGGTGCGCGCGGGATTCTAGCCCGCCGGGCGCGACACGCGACGTAGGATTGCCCGCATGTCGCAAGCTGGCGCGCGCGTTCTTCTGATCACCTACCCCGTGGATGGGGCCGAGGCGTTCGCGCGCTCGCTCGTCGAGCGCCGCCTCGCTGCCTGCGTGAACCTCGTCGCGGCGCGCAGCGTGTTCCGCTGGGACGGCGCCGTCACGAGCGACGCGGAAGCGCTGCTCATCGTGAAGACGCGTGCGGCGCACGTCGCGGCGGTCGAGGCTGTTCTCGAGGCTGAGCATCCCTACGACGTCCCGGAGCTGGTCGCGCTGGACCCGGCGCATGTCGAGCCCGCGTACCTCGCGTGGATCGAGGCCGAGACGGAGGCGCCGGCATAGGCGGCGACGTCCCCGGCTCGCCGCCCGCCGTCGTTCCGGATACCGGCGCGTCGGGCGAGTGGGTGCGGCGCGTCGGGCTCGTGCTCGGACCGGTGCTCTTCGCTGCGTGCCTGTTCGGCACGGGCGACGCGCTCGACGATGCGCAGCGCAAGGTCGCGGCGATCACCGCACTCACTGCGACGTGGTGGATGACGGCCGCGCTCCCGATCGGCGCGACGTCGTTGATCCCGGCGGCGCTGCTTCCGTTGCTCGGCGTGATCGGCGGGCGCGACGTCGCGCCGAGCTACATGCACGACCTCGTGTTCCTTTTCATCGGCGCGTTCGTGATCTCGCTCGGGCTCGAGCGCTGGAACGTCCACCGTCGCATCGCGCTGTGGATCGTCGCGCGGGTCGGGACGAGCCCGCGCAATCTGGTCCTCGGGTTCATGATCGCGTCCGCGTTCCTGTCGTTCTGGATCAACAACACGTCGACGACGCTGCTCATGCTTCCGATCGGCGTGGCCGTCATCGCGAGCGTCTCGGGTACGGACGACATCCGCGCGCGCGAACCGTTCGCGATCGCGCTGCTGCTCGGCATGGCGTACTCGTCGTCGGTGGGGGGGATGGCGACTCCGGTCGGAACGGCCCCGAACCAGGTGTTTCTCGGTCAACTCGGCGAGCGCTTCCCCGATGCGCCGTCGATTTCGTTCGGACGCTGGATGCTCGCCTGGTTGCCGCTCGTGTTGCTCTATCTGCCGCTCGGCTGGCTGCTCCTGACGCGCGTGGCGTTGCGCGTTCCGCGGACGAGCACCCGCGGCGGCGATGTGATCGCGCGCGAGCGACGCGCGCTCGGGCGCATGGGCCGCGGCGAGAAACTGATGGCGCTCGTCTTCGCGACGACTGCCGTGCTCTGGGTTACGCGCGCGAATCTCGACCTCGGGCTGTTCACGTTCCCGGGCTGGGTGCACTCGATCCTTCCGGCTTCCCTCGGGATCGACTACCCCGAGAAGTTCATCACCGACGCGACGGTCGCGACGTTCATGGCGGTCCTGTGCTTCGTCATCCCGGTCAACCGCAAGCGCGGCGAGTTTCTGATGGACTGGGAGACCGCGGCGCGCATGCCGTGGGAAGTGCTGTTGCTGCTCGGCGGTGGGTTCGCGATCGCCGGCGCGTTCAAGGAGAGCGGCCTCGACCGCGTGGTCGGCGACCAGCTCGGACCGCTCCTGGCCGGAACGCCGCCGCTCGTCACCGTTGCGGCGATCGTCGTGCTCGTCACCGCGCTGACCGAGATCACGTCGAACACGGCGACGACCGCGGTGTTGCTTCCGGTCCTCGGCCAAGCGGCGATCGCGGCCGACATGTCGCCGCTGCTCTTCATGGCGCCCGCGACGATCGCCGCGTCGGCCGCGTTCATGCTGCCCGTGGCGACGCCTCCGAACGCCGTGGTCTTCGCGTCACGTCGTGTGGAGGCGCCGGCGATGGCGCGGGTGGGGTTGCTCTTCAACATCTTGTTGGCCGTTCTCATCGTCAGCGTCTTCCACCTGTGGGGGCGCCGTGTCCTCGAGATCGGCCCTGACACCCCCGCGTGGGCGGTCTCCGAGCGGGTCGAGCCGGCGCCCGCCGACCCCGGGCGCTGAGCCCGTTCAAGCGATCGGCGCCGATCCCCGATAGAGAGCGGACCGATGCTGCGCCTCGTTCCCACGCTCCTCGCCCCGTTCGCCGTCGTCGCCCTCCTCGTGCCGACGGCGTCCGCCCAGAACGCGCTCACGAACGGCGACGTGCGCGAGGTCCACATCTCGCAGCCCGAGGGCACGCGCATCGAATACTTCCGCGTCGACGATCCGTCGAACGCGAACCTGCGCGGCGCGCCGATCGGACTCGTCCGTTGGATCACCGGACCGGATCCCGGCAAGCGCGTTCGCGACCCGCACGCGTGGCGTTCGGAGCTGGAGCTGATCCTCTTCGACAAGCGCACGCGCGTCGTCCACACCGAGCGCGTCAGTCGTGCGCGGCGCGAGCTGGTCTTCCGCGAGCTGCGCGAGGGCTCGGGGCGCACGGTGCGCTGCGTGTGGACACCCGATCAGAAGGCGCTCTGTTCCGACGCGAGCGGCGGGGAAGTGCGCTACCGGCACTTCGACCTGCGTGGGGGAGCGGCGCTTCCGCTCACCGTTGTGGACGTGGTTCGACGCGGTGGAGAGTGGAAGCCGGGCGTGCGCGTGTTCGAGCCGCTCGCCGCGTCGTTCGAGGCGATGACCCCCGTGGTCTCGAAGCCGATCGAGCTCGGCACCTCCGCTTCGGAGCGCGTGCTCGACATCTGGCGTGCCGACGGCCTCTCCGCAGGCACGTATCGCTTCGACGGAGACGCGCTGCTTTCGTTCTCGTGGCAGGCCGGCGGGCCCGTCGCGACCGCGATTCCGACCGAGACGTTCGAGCGCTGGAAGGCGTTCCGCGCGACCCAGGTCGAGGCGTCTGCCGAAGTCCCCGCGCGCCGGCGCTGAGCCGCGCACACACCGGGCTTACGCGGAATGCGCGCGCGTCGGGCGCGCCGCAGGCTATCCTGGGTGGCTTCGCACCCCGCCGCCCGCCCGCCCTTGATCCCCACCCCCCTCCTCCGTCGGGCGTTCGCCCGCATCGCTCCCTTCGTCGCCCTCTCGCTGGTCGCAGGCTGCCGCGCCCCGGCGGTCCACGTCCGTGACGCGGATCGCGAGGTTTACGAAATCGTCCGCGAGCGTCGTGAAGAGCTCGCCGCCGGCAGCCCGTTCACCATCGCTCGGCCGGATTCGACGCTGCGCGACCGCCTTCTGGCGGGCGACGTGCTGGACGAGCCGCTCGACTTGATGGCGAGCCTCGAGATCGCGGCCGAGAACAGCCGCCAGTACCAGGCCCAGCGCGAGCGACTGTATCTCGCCGCGCTCGACCTCACGCTCGAACGCTGGGAGTTCTCCGTCAAGGAGACGGGGACGTTCGGCGCGTTCCTCAACGGAACGGGCGACGACGCGAACACGGCCGGCATCTTCTCGCTCGTCGGGCTGCGCAAGCTGCTCGGAACGGGCATGTCGATCATCGGCGATGCCAGCATCGATCTCGTGCGCGACGTCGGCCACGCCGATGCTTGGGACGCCGTCTCCAACCTCTCGCTCAACATCACGCAGCCGTTCCTGCGCGGCTTCGGGCGCGACATCGTGACCGAGCCGTTGACGCAGGCGGAGCGCAACGTGCTTTACGAGGCGCGCGCGTACGAGCGCTTCCGCCGGACGTTCGCGTTCGACGTCTCGTCGCGCTTCTTCTCGATCCTCCAGCGCGAGAAGGTGCTCGAGAACCAGATCCAGAACTACGACGGCCTCGTCGTCCTGCGCAAGCGCAACGAGGCGTTCGCGGAAGCCGGCCGCCTGAACGAGATCCAGGTCGACCAGGCGCGGCAGAACGAACTTTCGACGGAGAACCGCGTTATCGAGACGCGCCAGGGACTCGAGGCCGCGCTCGACGACTTCAAGTTCTTCCTCGGCCTGCCGATCGATACGGCGATCGAGCTCGACGCCGGGGAGTTGCTCACGCTCGAGACCTGGGAAGAGCTCGATGTCGAGTTCGACGAAGAGGACGTCCTGGACGTCGCGCTGTCGCAACGCCTCGACTACCTGACGGACCGGGACTTGGTCGAGGACGCCGAACGGCGCGTCAAGGTCGCCGCGGACGCGCTGCGCATGGGCATGGACCTCGAACTCGGCGCGTCGGCGACGAGCGAGTCCAACGACCTGCTCGACTACCGGGGTTCGAACGTCAATTGGGACGCGACGCTGACCTTCGACTTGCCGTTCGATCGGCTGCGCGAGCGCAACACGTACCGCGCCAGCCTGATCGCGCTCGACGTCGCGCGACGTTCGGCGGAGGAGTCGGCCGATGCGATCCGCGCCGACCTGCGCGATTCGATCCGCCGCCTGAGCGTCGCCCGCGAGGGCTACGCGATCCAGAGCGGTGCCGTCGCGCTCGCCGAGCGCCGCGTCGAGAGCGCACAGCTGAACCTCGAAGCGGGGCGCGCGGATACGCGCGACGTGCTCGAGGCGCAGGAGGACCTGGTCGCCGCCCAGAACGGCACGGCCAGCGCGATCACCGAGTACATTCTGTCCGGTCTCGGTCTGTACCGAGACATGGAGTTGCTGCGCGTTTCGGAGCGCGGGATCGAAATCGATACCGAGCCGCTCCTCGCACGATCGGAAGGGGTTACGCCATGAAGAAGAGCAAGATCTGGCCCACGTTGATCACGATCGCCGTCGTCGGCGGAAGCGCGTTCACCGCGAAGTCGACCGGCGCGTTCTCGTCCGAGCCGGAGACCAAGTTGGCCGGCGCGACGGTCATGCGCGGACCGCTCCGCATCAGCGTCATCGAGCGCGGCAACCTGAAGGCGGCGGATAGCGCGACGCTCAAGAGCGAACTCGAGGGCAGCGCGACCGTGCTCTACCTGATCGAGGAGGGCACGCACGTCAAGGAAGGCGAACTCGTGTGCGAGCTCGACAGTTCGGAGCTGATCGACCGCAAGATCCAGCAGGAGATCAAGGTCCAGAACGCGAGCGCCTCCTACACGAAGGCCAAACAGACCTACGAAATCCAGCAGAGCCAGAACCTCTCCGACATCGCGCGCGCCGAGCAGGTCGTCGAGTTCGCGAAGATCGACCGCAAGAAGTACGACGAGGGCGACATGCCCCAGCTGCTCGAGAAGGCCAAGGAGGACATTGTCCTGCGGCAGGAGGAGCGCGAGCGCGCGGTCCAGGACCTCGAGTGGTCCGAGAAGCTCGCCGAGCGCGGGTTCCTCGAACAGTCCGAGCTCGACGCCGACCGCCTCGCGAAGACGCGCGCCGAGATCCAATACGAACAGGCCGTGCGCGCCGAGAAGCTGCTCGTCGAGTACGAGATCCCGCGCGCCGTCGCCGAGCTCGAGGCCGACGTCGAGGAAGCGGGGCGCGAGCTCGAGCGCGTGAAGCTCCAGGCCACCGCGCGCATCGCGGACTACGAGGCCGACATGAGCACGTCGAAGGCGAAGTTGAAGCTCGAGACCGACGAGCTCGACAAGATCGAATCGCAGATCGCCAAGGCGGTCATGTACGCGCCGACCGATGGCATGGTCGTGTACGCGGTCGAATCCAGCCACCGCTGGGGTTCCGGCACGCCCATGCAGGAGGGGACGCAGGTTCGCGAGCGCCAGGAGATCATCACGATCCCGTCCGAGAAGGGGTACGTCGCCGAGGCCAGCCTGCACGAGTCCGTGCTCGAGAAGGTCACCACCGGGATGCCGTGCCTCGTGACGGTCGACGCGCTCAAGTCGACGTTCCGCGGACGCGTCGGCTTCAAGGCGGTGCTCCCCGACCAGAACTCGTGGTTCGCCAATCCCGACCTGCGCGTCTATCGCACGACGATCGAGGTGATCGACAAGGATGCGCGCATGCGTCCAGGCATGTCGTGCAGCATCGAGATCCTCGTCGACGAACTCATGGACGCGACGTTCGTTCCCGTGCAGTCGGTCTTCCTCGACGCGGGCAACCCGATCGCGCTCGTCAGCGAGCATGGTGAGATCACCAAGCGTCCCGTGACGATCGGCGACAACAACGGCAAGTGGGTGGAGATCAAGGACGGGCTCACCGAGGGCGAGGAGGTTCTCCTGAGCCTGCCGTCGAACATCGCGCTCGAGCCTGCGCCCGAGAACAACGAGATCATCGCGACCAGCGATTGGCCTGAGGGAAAACCCAAGCCCAAGGCGCCGCGCGCGAGCGGCGACGAGATTCGCGGCGAACGCGGCAAGTCGGGGTCGCATGCGCCCGAGAAGGGCGGCGCGGACCACGCCGAACGCGAGGGCGGTTCGGGGCTCGACGCGGCCAAGATCGAGAAGTGGAAGCAGGAGAACCCCGAGCAGTACAAGGCGATGCAGGACGCCATGGACGATCCGGAGAAGAAGGCCGAGCTGATGAAGAAGTGGCGCGAGGGCGGTGGCCAAGCGCCGGGCGGAGAAGCCGGATCGCAGTGATCGGAACGGACGACGATCGAGAGACGGGCGACGGCGCCCTCGTCAGCGCGCACGCGGTGCCCGCTCCGGCCGGGGGCTGGGGTAGCGGTGCGTCTGGCGCCGTGGCCGAGCTCGTGGAGGTCAAGCGCACCTACCGCATGGGTTCCGAGGTCGTGAACGCCCTCGACGGTCTCAGCTTTCGCGTCGAGCGCGGCGAGTACTGGTCGATCATGGGCGCCTCGGGCAGCGGCAAGTCGACGCTGCTCAACGTCATGGGCTGCCTCGATCGTCCGTCGAGCGGTGTGTATCGCCTGGCTGGACGCGACGTGAACGAACTCGACGACGACGAGCTCAGCCAGCTGCGCTCGGAGAAGCTCGGCTTCATCTTTCAGTCGTACAACCTGATCCCGCAGCTCGACGTGCTCGAGAACATCATGGTGCCGCTCTTCTACCAGGACGAGCCGCCCGAGGACGGTGAGGAGCGCGCGCGCCGGCTCGCCGATCGGATGGGCTTGTCCGAGCGCTTGGCGCACAAGCCGCTCGAACTCTCCGGTGGTCAGCAGCAACGGGTCGCGATCGCGCGCGCGTTGGTCAACGATCCCGAGCTGATCCTCGCCGACGAGGCGACGGGCAACCTCGACAGCCAGACGGCCGAGGACATCCTCAACCTGTTCGACGAGCTGTGGCGCGAGGGCAAGACGATCGTCTTCGTCACCCACGAGTCGCACGTCGCCGAGCGCGCGAGCCACATCCTGCGCATGCGCGATGGCAACGTCGACGAGCTGCGCGAGACCGGCCGCTCGAAGGAGCTGCGCGCGTGATCACGAACACGCTCGTTCGCGCGATCCGCACGGGGATCAGCAGCCTCCTGCTGCACAAGCTGCGCAGCTTGCTCACGACGCTCGGCGTGCTCTTCGGCACCAGCAGCGTGATCGCCATGCTCGCCATCGGCGAGGGGGCGAGCTACGAGGCGCAGGAGCAGATCAAGCTGCTCGGCAGCCAGAACGTGATCCTGCGCACCGTGAAGCCCCCGGAGGATCCGAACCAGGGCAACCAGGCTTCGCGCGTCAGCACGTACGGGCTCAAGGACCTCGACCTCGAGCGCGCCGAGGACACGTTCCCGGGCCTGACCGGAGTCGTTCCGATTCGTTTGATCGCGCAGGACGTGCGCCGCGACGAGCGCGTCCTCACGCCGCGCGTCATGGCGACTCGCCCGCGCTACCAAGAGGTCACCGGACGGTTGATCTACGAGGGGCGCTTCATCTCGGACGAGGACGAGCGCTCGCTGCTCAACGTGTGCGTCGTCGGAACCGAGGTCGCGCGCTACCTCTTCCCGTTCTCCTCGCCGATCGGGCAGCGCATCAAGATCGGCGGCGACTACTTCACGGTCGTCGGCTCGCTCGCGCCGCGCATTCCGCTCGGCAGCGATCAGCCCGCCGTCGAGGACGAGATCACGGGCGAGGTGTTCATCCCGTTCGAGACCGCGCGCAAGTGGTACGGCAAGCTGCAGGTCAAGCAGCGCGGCGGCTCGCGGGACATGGAGGAGGTCGACCTGCACGAGATCATCCTCGCCGTCGGCGACGCCGAGAACGTCTCGATGGTCGCCGACGCGTCGCGCGAAATGTTGGCGCGCAATCACAAGAACAAGCGCGACTACGAAGTCGTCGTGCCGCTCGAGCTGCTCGCGCGCGCGGAGGAGACCAAGCGCATCTTCAACATCGTGCTCGGCTCGATCGCGGGCATCAGCCTGCTCGTCGGCGGGATCGGGATCATGAACGTGATGCTCGCGACCGTCACCGAGCGGACGCGCGAAATCGGCATCCGACGCGCGCTCGGCGCGAAGCGTCGCCACATCGTGACGCAGTTCCTGGTCGAGACGATCTGCCTGTCCGTCGGTGGCGGCTTGGTCGGTGTCGCGCTCGGCCTGGCGATCCCGCTCGTCGTCTCGCGCTTCGCCGACATGGTGACGATCGTCACGCCGACCATGCCCGTCTTCGCCTTCGCGATCTCCGCCGGTATCGGCGTCGTGTTCGGGATCTACCCGGCCTGGCGCGCGGCGGACATGGATCCGGTCGAGGCGCTGCGGCACGAGTGATGGCGGGCTACTCGGGGACGCCGTTGCCGAAGAAGCTCGGGATCAAGTCGGGCGCGCGCGTGGCGCTCGTCGGCAAACCCGCCGGCTTCTCGCTCGGCGACTTGCCCGACGGCGTCGATCTGCGCGAGGACGTGCGCGGCCGTTCGAAGTTCGACGTCATCGTGTTCTTCGCGCCATCGAGCGCGCTCCTGCGGCGCCGCTTCGCTGCGCTCGCCGGGCGCATCGAGCAGAACGGCGGTCTCTGGATCGGTTGGCCGAAGAAGAGCTCGGGCGTCGAGACGGATCTCTCCGACGGTGCGGTGCGCGAGGCCGGACTCGGCGCCGGGTTGGTCGACAACAAGACCTGCGCCATCGACGAGACGTGGTCCGGCCTGCGCTTCGTGATCCGACTCGAGAACCGCACGCGCTAGCCCGGATCATTCATGAGCCTTCACCGAGATCGACGCAGCTGCACGGCATATCAGCACTTCCCTCCCTCACCGGGTTCGACGACCCGTTAAGGTCGCCTGCACGCGCTTCGGTCGCGAAGCGCTGATCTGGCGCGCATCTGCGTCGATCTCGGCAAAGCCTCATGAAGAACCCGGGCTAGCCCGGATCATTCATGAGCCTTCACCGAGATCGACGCAGCTGCACGCCATATCAGCACTTCCCTCCCTCACCGGGTTCGACGACCCGTCAAGGTCGCC
>JAJDEV010000186.1 GCA_029259605.1 Planctomycetota bacterium
TCCTTGGCCTGGAGCGCGACGACGACGCCGTTCAGTTCGTCGGCCTTGGCGCGGACCTCGGCGAGCTGCGTCTCGGCGCGCTCGGCCTGCGCGCGCGCGCGGTGGCTCGCGGCTTCCCAGTGCGTCTCCTTCTCGGTGAGCGTTCCGCGGGTACGCGCGAGTTCGTCGAGCATCGGTTCGAGCTCGGCGACGCGCGCCTTCGCCAGGCCGAGGTCTTCTTCCGCGCGTTCGGCGCGCGCGGTCAGCGTCTCGTTCTTCTCACGCCACGACGACTCGCGCTCCGTCCATTCCTCGCGCGCGTCGTCGGCGTCCGACTTCAGGCGTTCGGTCAACGGTTCGAGCTCGGCCACGCGCGTGCGCGCGGCGGCGAGGTCCTCTTCCGCGCGAGCGGCGCGCGCGGTCACGCTCGTGTTCTGATCGCGCCAGGCGGACTCGCGCTCGGCGAGGGTGCCGCGCACCTCCGCCAGATCTTCCTTGAGGCGCTCGGTGAGCGTGTCGAGTTCCTCGATGCGCGCCGATGCGACGGCGAGCTCTTCCTCGGCCGACTCCGCGCGCGTCTTCTGCCGCGCGCCCGTGTCGCGCGCGGCGACGAGGTCGGCGGTCAGGCTCGCGTTCTCGGGCTCGAGTGCGGCCACGCGCTCGTCGAGCGCGTCGGCGCGTTCGATCGATGCCGCGAGGTCCGCGCGCAGCTGGACCAGCTCCTCTTCCAACGGGATGACCGATTCGATGCGCCGCTTCAGGTCGGCGTTCTCGGTCCGGTGCTCGGCGAGCGCGGCCTGCACCTCCTCGAGCGTGCTCTCGAGCCGGTCGGCTTCGTCCGAGCGCTCGGTGAGGGCGCGCACACGCTCCGAGGTGCGCTCGCTCTCCTCTTCGAGCTCGCGCGCGTTGGCCTCGGCCGCGCGCATGGCCTTGTCGGCGTCCGCGGCGCGCGCCGTCGCCTCGTTGCGCGTGAGCTCGGAGACGCGCAGCTTCTCGGCGAGCGTCTCGTTCGTGTTCCGCAGCGCGGCGACGTTCTTGGTGACCGCGGCGAGCTCCTGCTCGCGGCCCAGCAGGTCCTTCTTGTTCGCGCTGGCCGCGTTGCGCGCGGCGACGACCTCGGCCTCGAGCTCGGCGACGCGATCGTTCAGCCCGTCGAAGAGGCCCTGGATGCGGCGCACCTCGATCTGGCCCTCGTTGAGCGTACGGATCGCCGCCTCGTGCTCGGCCTCGGCCAGCCGGGCGCGGCGGTCGAAGCGCTCGACCAGGCGCATGCGCTCGGGCATGTCCCGCCGCGAACGAGCCCACCACCCAGCGGCGAGGCTGACGGCGGAGAGCGTGACTGCCCAGTAGGATTCGATCATGAGCGCGGGCCTCGGCGCGGCGCGCGGGGCGCGACTCGCGATAGGAGGCGTGTTCACGCTGTTTTAGCGACCACGCGGGTCGATGCCAGCGCCAATTCTCGGCGCGCTCGGCCGCGTCTCCGGACCGCGCGGGCGCGGCGCGGTCCCAGACCCGGTCGAACCGCGCTGCGACACCCGTGGCGGCGGCGCGCTCGCCCGCGCTCACGATTCCGCGGCCGAACAGACAAGCGGGCTAAAGACCGCTCGTCGAGCCAGACGAACCTTGTGTCCGCGGCGGTCGCCTCCCATCGGCACCCGCGCCGCCTCCCCACCCGACCGGAGTTCGTCCGGCGTGGCGTGGAGTCCCGAGGGAAAGAAACGCCACTCGCATCGACACTCGGAAGGTAGCACCCAGGATGTCCCAGAACGCCGCCGCCGCGCCCAAGAAGCCGCGGCTCTCCACGCCTCAGACGCTGCATTTGATGCGCATCGAGGTGGAGAACGCCCTGACGCACGGGTATCCGATCTCTTGCATGATGTTCGGGCTCGACGGCTTCGTGTCGTCGGACCTGATGCTGCATCGCAAGACCGTGATGCCGCTCGTGTTCCAGGAGCTGAAGGCGGTCGTGTTCGAGCGCAAGCTGCGCGGGCTCGGCATCTGGACGGAGGGTTTCCAGCTCGCGGTCTTCCCGCACGTCGGTCCGGAGGAGGTCGCCGAGGTCGCGAACGAGCTGCTCGAGCGCGCGCGCGGCGTCTCGCACGCGAGCTTGCCCGAGGGCGAACCGATCGCGCTGTCGATCGGCATCTCTCACAACCTCCACCCCGGTGACGTCTCGTTCGAGTCCGTCGTCGAGGAGGCGGAGTCCGGCATGGGCATCGCGACCCAGAGCGGCGGCGATCAGGTGTCGCGCTGGCGCGACGTCGAGACCGAGCTCGATCGACTCAAGGAAGAGCTCGACGAGCAACTGCGCGACATCGCGGCCATCCAGGAGAAGGTCTTCGGCGAGGGCGTCTCGGACGAGGAGCGCTGGGGCAAGGAGCTCGTCCAGAAGGTCATCGGCGTCTTCCAGGACGAGGTCGATCAGAACGCGGGCGTCGTGCGTCTGCAGAAGGCGGTCGTCGCGCTGCTGAAGCACGAGGTCGAGGAGTTCAAGCCGACCTCGTCGGCGACGCAGCTCATCGCCGCGCAGACCCAGATCCAGAACCTCGAACGCCGCATCTCCAAGCTCACCGACAGCTTGGGACGCACCGAGGCCGAACTGAAACGCGTCGCGTCCATGAAGGACGTCGACATGGGCGTCGCATCTCTCTACCGCACCGTCCAAGGCCTGTCCGACGAGGACGACAACGCGGAAGCCAAGCACGAGATGCTCAAGAACATCTTCGAAGCCAACCTCGCCCTGCGGGCGGAGATGGCTGGGAAGACGTAACGAACGGAACGAATCCTAGTCACTGTCGGGAAGGAAGAGCCCGACCAAGCTTCACACCCACGATATGAGCAAATCCAAGAAGACGGCCGAAGACACCGAAGCGTCGATCGACGAGAGCGTCGAAACGCACGGCGAGCAGACGGCCACGAAAGAGAAGAACGACGCGTCGTTCGAGTTCGGCCCGAAGTCCGAGGAAGGCGTCCTCTACCTGGGGATCGACCTCGGTACGTCGCGCACGTCCGTGACGGCGAGCAACGGCGTCCGCGAGACGGTCGCGTCGTTCGTCGGTTACCCGAAGGACGTCGTCAGCCGCAAGCTGCTGAAGCGCGACGTGCTGTTCGGCGACGAAGCGGTCAAGCACCGTCTGTCGCTCAACTTCTACCGCCCGCTCGAGCACGGCGTCATCAAGGACGGCGACGCCGCAGCGAACATCAAGGCCGCGAAGGATCTCATCGGTGAGATCATCCGTCTCGCCAAGCCGCGCAAGGACGAGCTCGTCTACGCGGTCATCGGTGCGCCGGCGCAGGCCTCGATCCACAACAAGGACGCGATCCTCGAGGCCGCCAAGGAAACCGTCGACTCCGTCATGCTCTGCTCGGAGCCGTTCTCCGTGGCGTACGGCCTCGACATGCTCGACGACGTGCTCGTCATCGACATCGGCGCCGGCACGACCGACCTCTGCCGGATGCACGGCACGATGCCGGACGACGCGGACCAGGTCACGAACACGTTCGCCGGCGACCACGTCGACAACACGTTCGCCGAGCTGCTCACCGAGCGCTTCCCGGAAGCGCAGCACACGATCCAGATGATCAAGAGCATCAAGGAGCGCTATGCGTCCGTCGCCGAGCAGCTCGAGCCGGCGATCGTCCAGCTTCCGGTGAACGGTAAGCCGACCGAGTTCGACGTCACGACCGAGCTGCGTCAGGCGTGCCAGAGCATCGTCGAGCCGATCGTCGAGGGCCTCGCGCAACTGATCTCGACCTTCGACCCGGAATTCCAGGAGCGCCTGAAGAACCGCGTCCTGCTCGCCGGCGGCGGCAGCATGATCAAGGGTCTCGACAGCGCGATCGAGCGCCAGATGCACGAGCGTCTCGGCGGCGGCAAGTGTGTCCGCGTCGAAGAGCCGGTCTACGGAGGTGCCAACGGCGCCCTCAAGATCGCGCACGACATGCCCGGCGACTACTGGGAAAAACTCAAGTAGCCCGTTGGCCGTGCCGCGTCGCGCACTCGCGAGAGAGCGCGACGCGTCGGCCAACGACTCCGGCCACGACTCGGATCGTTCGACGGGCTCCGGGTGAGTACGCTCACCCGGAGCCGCGTTCGTTCACCGTGCGTGGGAGAGATACGGGCGCGTGTCGACGCGCGCCGTTCCGTCGTCGTTCGCGCCCTGCTCGATCGTGACGATGGAGCCGGCGGGGACGTCGCTCACCACGTCCTTCGTTCCGTCGGGCCAGGTCACCGAGACGCGATCCGCGCGCTCGGCGGCTCCGAGACCGATGTGCATGCGCGGGTCCGAACTCGACAGGAAGCTGCCGCCCGTCGCGGACAGGCGCAGGTGCTCGCGCTCACCGACCTGCACGACGACGCGCGCCCCGACGGCGTCGCGGTTTCCACCGGCGCCCACGACCCGGACCTTGAGCCAGCGGTTGTCGTCACGCTGCGCGGATTCGTTGACGAGCAGCGTCGGCGGACCGTCGATGTTGCCGATCAGGATGTCGATGTCGCCGTCGCCGTCGATGTCGCCCGTGGCCGCGCCGCGGCTCGCGGCGGCGATCTCGAAGCCCGGTCCGCCGCCGCCGATCGGCTCGCGAAAGGCGTCGCCGTCGTACTCGAACAGGAGGCTGCGCTGGTGATACGGCGTCCCGAGGTTGAACCCGTCGACCTGCGGATAGACGTGCCCGTTGACCATGAAGATCTCGACGTCGCCATCGCTGTCCGCGTCGAGGAACCCACAGCCCCAACCGAGGAACGAGTGCGTGACGCGCGTCAAGCGCAAGCGGTTCGTCACGTCGAGGAAGCGCCCGTCGCCGCTGCCGCGATACATCGTGAAGTAGTCGTCGGCGAAGTTCGTGACGAAGACGTCCGGCTCGAGGTCGAAGTCGTAGTCGCCGATGCCGACGCCCATGCCCGCCTGCGGCTTGCCCCCCATGCTCAGCGCCAGCCCGGAAAGGAACGCCGTGTCGGTGAAGCCCTTGCCGGCGTCGTTGTGCCAGAGGAAGTTGTCGACCGAGTCGTTCGCGACATAGATGTCGACCCAACCGTCCTTGTCCACGTCGAAGGCGACGCACTGGAACCCGAACTGCTTGGACGTTCGCACGCCGAGCTCGACGGACGCGTCGCGGAAGACGCCGTCGCCTTCGTTCACGTAGAACGAGTCGTACGCCTCGGGGAGTCCGCGCGGGCCCTTCATCACGGTCACGCCGCGATAGGTCACGTGCTCGCGCTCGCGCAGCATCTTCTCCTCGTCCACGTCGACGTAGTTCGCGACGTAGAGGTCCAGGTCCCCGTCGCGATCGAAGTCGAGGAAGCACGCCCCCGTGCTCCACGCCGGATCCCCGACGCCGGCGCGCGCGGTGACGTCCTCGAACGTCCCGTCGCCGCGATTCCGGTACAGCACGTTGGGGCCGTAGTTCGTGATGTAGAGGTCGCTCCAGCCGTCGGCGTCGAAGTCGACGACGCGCACACCGCCGGTCCACGCGGTGTCTCCGAGCCCGGCCTCGTCGGTCGCATCCGAGAAGCGACCGCTGCCGTCGTTCCTGTAGAGCGCGTCGCGCGGCGCGGTCTTCGGGTCCTGCGCGAAGCGCGAACCGTTCGTCAGGTAAGCGTCGAGGTCGCCGTCGTTGTCGTAGTCGAGGAGCGCGACGCCGCCGCCGATCGTCTCGACGATGAACGGCTTGTCCGCGCTTCCGCACACCTGCTCGAAGCTCGCGAGCCCCGACGCGGTGGTCCCGTCGCGGAACAGGTAGGTGAACTCGTCCTGCGAGGGCGTCACCGGCGCCGGCTCCTCGTCCGAGCAACCGAGCAGCGCAGTCGCGCAGCCCGAGCTCACGGCCAGGAGCAGGATCCTCCGCGCGGTCGTCATTGGTCTCGCTCCCTCTGCGCCCTCGGCGCCGATCCCTCTTCTTCGTACGCGACCGAGCGGCGTCGGTCGACGCGGGGCGACGTCACTGCCCCGCGCGTTCGATCAGGATCTTAGCGGTTTCGTGCGACGGATCCTCGGCAAGGACCGCGCGCAATTGAACGAGCGCCTCGTCGCGCTTCCCGGCGAACAGGAGCGCCTCGGCGAACGCCGCGCGCGCGTCCGCACCGGCGGCGTCCATGCGCGGCGTCAGCTCGGCGATGAGCTCGTCCGCGCGGCCCTGGAACTGATCCTTCAACTCGAGGCAGACGAAGAGCAGCTCGAGCTTGACGTCCACGCGGTCGGGCGCGAGGAACGCGCACTCTTCGAAGTGGTTCATCGCGATCTCGTACTGCCCCATCGCCACGAGCGCCTGGCCCGCGTAGTAGTGCGACTCCACGTGGCGTTTGTCGAGGTCGATCGCCTTGCGGAACATGCCGTACGCCTCGCCCGGCTTGTTCAGAAGCAGGTACATCTGCCCCGCGCTGAACTGGGCCTCGACGCTGCGGGGATTCTCGGCGGCGTTCTGCACGCGCGAGTTGAGCTTGGCGTTGTGCCCCTCGTAGACGTCCTTCAACCGGCGCGCTTCCTCGGCACCCTCGGGATCGCCGAGGCGCGAGAGCGCCTGCGACAGACCGTGGTAGGCGGCGGTGAAGGCGAAGTCGGAGTCGATCGCGCTCTGGTAGTGGGCGCGCGCCTGCTCGGGGTCGTCCTCGAGAACGAGGTTGCCGAGCTGGCAGAGCAAGCCGGGATCCTCGGGGATGAGCTTCATCGCCGCGGCGAACGCCGCGTCCGCGTTCTCGACGTCGCCGTTCTTCACGTGCACGAGGCCGAGGCGCTTGAACGCCTGGCCGAACTCGGGATCCGCCTTGGTCGCGATCTCGAGCTTCGCGATCGCGCCGGCCGTGTCGCCGCGCAGGTCGAGCGCGCGTCCGGTCCAGTAGGCGTACTCCGCGTTGTCCGGGTCGAGCCGGCACGCCTCGTTCAACACCCCGATCGCCTCGTCGAGCGCGTCGAAGTCGCGCGAGGACTCGCCGAGCACGAAGTTGTAGGAGGCGGGCACGAGCGCGGTCCCCAGCACGAACTGCGCCTCGGCGTTGCCGGGCTCGAGCTCGACGGCGCGGCGATAGTTCGCGATCGTCCTGCCGACGTCGCCCTCCCCCGCGGCGATCGTTCCGGCGGCGAGGAACTCGGCCGCGGTCTCGGGCTCCGGCAGGCGGCGCGCGGCCGACGTCGGCTCGGCCGTCACCGCGGGCGTCGAGAAGGCGTCCGTCGCTTCGCCCGAGCAGGCGGCGAGCAGGCCGAGGCTCAGGACGAGCGCGGTTCGGCGCGGCGTATGGAGGATGGAACGGGCGAGGAGGCGATGGGAATCCATGATCAATAGAGGAAGAGGGCGGCTCACGACGTGAAGCATAGTCGGACGAAAGCGACGAGGCGTCATCGACCGTGAAATGCCCGGCAGGGGGGAAAGGGTCGCACGCCGGACTCGCGCAGGGAGGTCGAACGAGGCCGGCAGACCGGCCTACGGGCGGGCGCGCCCCGTGGTGAACCCCCGTCGCTAGAAATCGGCGCCTAGGCCGTCGTCCCCGATCACGTATGCGGTTCCCCCGTGGCCGAACCACGCGCGCCCGAGCTCGTCGCGGGAGTACACGCGCCGGACCGTCGCCGCCGACTCCGCCGCCGGATCGTGAACGAGAACGCCGCCCTCGCCGTCGAAGCCGACGACGACGAGCAGGTGACCGGGCGTCGCGTCGTACGGCGCGCCGACGAGCCCGCCGGCTTCGACGCGGATGCTGAGGATGACGGGCCGGCCCGCGGCGAGGTGCGCCTCCACCGGGCGCCACGAATCGAAGCGCGCGAGGTAGCCCGGCACGCCGAACGAGTACGCGGCTTGGATCGAGCGCGGCCAGTTGCCGTAGATGTCGTGCAGCGCGTCGTACGCGCGCGCCGCCACCTCGCTCGGCGACGCGTCGACGCCGTGGTAGCCGAGCACCATGGCGAGCGACGTCGGGCTGCAGATGCGCGCCGCGAGCTCGGGATCCTGCTCGCGCTGGCTGAAGGCGGGGAGCTCGAGCGCGACGGATGCGGAGGCCGCGCGCGCGCGCGCCTCGTCTTCCCTTTCCGTCGCGCTCGACGAAAAGCAGAACGTCACGCCGCCCGACACGTCGCGTGGCGGCCGCGTCTCGAAGCGGATCTGCGCACGCTCGAAGTCGTGCTCGCCGATGAACTCGTCGGTCGCGATGCGTCCGCCGTCGAAGGCGGTGAGGCGCTCGCGCCGCGCGTCGATCCGCGTGTCGCCCCAGCTTCCGACGAAGAGCCACGGCGACCAGCGGCCTTCGTGCTCGACGCGCACGAGCGCGTCGAACGCGACGTCGCCCGCGGTCCGCACGTTCCACGAGACGAGCATGCGGCGGAACGGACGCGCGGCGGCCACGGGTTCGGAGCGCGCACCCTCCGCGACGTGGACGAGCTCGTGACGGCCATCGACGCTGCGGCGCACCCCCGCCGTCGGCACGGCCCGGCACGCGGCCGCGGTCGCGAACAGGAGGACACCGAGCGCGATCCCGCGCCGCGCGCGCCTCGGCGTTCGCACCGTCTTCCGGGGCCCCAGGTTGCTCGGAGAACGCACGTGCGCAGTGTAGAGCTGGACGCCGACGCCTCGACCCCCTATTCCTGCGCGCGTGACCACCGCCCCACCGCGATCCGCCGCGTCGCCCGCACCGCGCAAAGCGACCGGGGCCCGCGCCCAAAGCGTTCTGCGCGCGATCTTCGGCGTGGCGCTACGCGTCTTCTATCGGCGCGAGAGCTTCGGGGCGCAGGTTCCGAGCACTGGGCCGCTGCTCGTCGTCGCGAACCATCCGAACGGACTGATCGATCCGATCCTGCTCGCGCGGACGACGACGCGCACGGTGCGCTTCCTCGGCAAGGCGCCGCTCTTCAGCATGCCCGTGATCGGCGCGATCATGCGCGGCTTCCGCGCGCTTCCGGTCTATCGCGCGCAGGACGGCGCGGACACGGCGCAGAACGAGCGTACGTTCGACGCCGTCTTCGCCGCGCTCCGTGCGGGCGACCTCGTGTGCCTGTTCCCCGAGGGCAAGAGCCACGACGAGCCGACGCTCCAGAAGCTGAAAACCGGGGCGGCGCGCATGGCGCTCGGCGCGGAGCAGAGCGCGGGATACTCGCTCGGCGTGCGCATCGTGCCGGTGGGTCTCGTCTATCGCGCGAAGCGGCGCTTCCGGAGCCGCGTCGCCACGTGCGTCGGCGCGCCGATCCGCCTCGACGACCTGGCCGCGCTGCACGCGAGCGACGAGCGCGAGGCCGTGCGCGTGCTCAACGACCGCATCGCCGCCGGGTTGCTCGACGTGACGCTGCGCCTCGATCGTTGGGAAGACCTGCCGCTCATCGAGTTCGCCGCGCAGGTGTTTCGTCCGTCGGAGGGACAGCGGCTGACGCACGTGCACGAGTTCGCCGAGCGCGTGCACGCCATTCGGCGCGAGCATCCGGACGAGGTCGCCGAACTCACCGATCGCGTCAGCGCGTTCCGTTCGCGGCTCGAGCGGCTCGGCCTGCGCGTCGACGAGCTGCACGCGCGTTACCCCGCCCGCGCCGTCGTTCGCTTCTGCGTGTCGGCGCTCGTGCTCGCGCTTCCGCTCGCGCTCGCCGGCGCGGTGTTCTGGTGCGTGCCGTACGTCCTCGCGCCGCTCGCGCCGCGGGTGCTGCGCGCGAGCCGCGACACCTACGCGACCGTTCAGATGCTCGCCGGGCTCGCGTTCTTTCCCGCCTGGCTGGCGCTCGCGTGCGGCTTCGTGTTCGCGCGCTTCGGACCCGGGGCGGCGCTCCTGACCGCGGTGCTCGCGCCGCCGCTCGGATTGCTCGCGCTCGCCTATCGGGACTGGCGTGCGGAGGCCCTCGGCGACACGTCCGCGTTCCTGCGGCTGGGGCGTCGCAAGCGGCTGCGCGAGCTGCTCGTGCGCGAGCGCGACGACCTGTCGCGGGCGATGGAGCGTCTGCGGGACCGCGCCGACTGAGGCCGGCCCTCCCTGGGCGCAATCGCCGCGGAATCGGGCTTGTGGGACCGGCGGACTCGTGTATCGTCGATGTAACGGAACTCCGTTCCACCTCCCCCTCCCCCCCCGTTCGCCCCGTCATCACGGGCGAATCACGGATCGCCTTCGCCCCACGCTTTCGCCGACGCGCGCCACCGGATCGGGATACGTTTCCTTTGCCGGACCGGACTCGAGCGACGTCACGCAACGCTCGGCGGATCGCCCTCGGACGAACCAGGTCGCGGGTTCGGCACACCCAGAAACGATGTCCGCTCCGCTCCAGTCCACGAGCGCGCGACCGGTCTTGCCCGCCGGATTCGCGTTGGCTCCCGATGCTCCGACGTTGTCGGACGCGTCGACGGCGATGCTCTCGCACGACGCGCTCGCGTTCGCCGTCCGGCTCGAGCGCGAGTTCGGCGAGCGTCGGCGCGAACTGCTCGCGCGACGGGCCGACGTGCAAGTGCGACTCGACACGGGTTGGCGTCCGGACTTCCTCGCCGAGACCGCGGGGGTGCGCGACGGCGCCTGGCAGGTCGCGACGGTTCCGGGCGAGCTCCAGGATCGACGCGTCGAGATCACGGGGCCGGTCGACCGCAAGATGATCATCAACGCGCTGAACTCGGGCGCGCAGGTCTTCATGGCGGACTTCGAGGACTCGAACTCGCCGACGTGGGCCAACTGCATCGACGGACAGCGCAACCTGTTCGACGCCGTACGCCGCACGATCGACTTCACGAACGAGGCGAACGGCAAGCGCTACGCACTCGTCGAGCAACCCGCGGTGCTGTTCGTGCGCCCGCGCGGCTGGCACCTCGAGGAGAAGCACGCGCTCGTCGACGACCGGCCGATGTCCGCGTCGCTGTTCGACTTCGGGCTGTTCTTCTTCCACAACGCACGCGAGCAGGTCGCGCGCTGGACGGCGCCGTACTTCTACCTGCCGAAGCTGGAGAGCCACCTCGAGGCGCGCCTCTGGAACGACGTCTTCGTCTGGGCGCAGTCCGAGCTCGGCATCCCGAACGGCACGGTCAAGGCCACGGTGCTGATCGAGACGATCCTCGCGGCGTTCGAGATGGACGAGATCCTCTACGAGCTGCGCGACCACTCGGCCGGCCTGAACTGCGGCCGTTGGGATTACATCTTCAGCTTCATCAAGCGCTTCCGCGCGCACGACGCGTTCGTCCTGCCCGACCGCGCGTCGGTCGGCATGGACCGGCGCTTCCTGCGCTCCTACAGCCAGCTCCTCATCCAAACCTGTCACCGCCGCGGCGCGCACGCGATGGGCGGCATGGCGGCGCAGATCCCGATCAAGGGCGACGAGGCGCGCAACACGGCCGCGCTCGAGAAGGTGCGCGCCGACAAGGAGCGCGAGGCGCAGAACGGACACGACGGCACGTGGGTCGCGCACCCCGGGTTGATCGCCGTCGCGCGCGCCGCGTTCGACGCGGCCATGCCGCACGCCAACCAGCTCGACGTGCTGCGCGAAGACGTGCACGTAACGGCCGACGACCTGCTCGCCGTTCCCGAAGGTGCGATCACCGAGGCCGGCCTGCGCCAGAACCTGAACGTCGGCGTGCAGTACCTCGAGGCGTGGCTGCGCGGCTCGGGCTGCGTTCCGATCCACGACCTGATGGAGGACGCTGCGACGGCCGAGATTTCGCGCACGCAGGTGTGGCAGTGGCTGCACCACGGGTGCGCGCTCGACGACGGACGCGCGATCGACGCCACGCTCATCGAGCGCACCCTGGCCGAGGAGCTGGCGACCATACGAACCAGCGTGGGCGACGACGCCTACGCGAACGGACGCTTCGAGCTCGCGGCGTCCCTCTTCCAAGAGCTGATCGCCAAGAACACGCTCGAAGACTTCCTGACGCTCGTCGCGTACGAGCACATTTGAATTTCACCGAAGGTGAGACCACCCGGAGACCCTGCACCATGTCCGCATCACCCTATCTGCCGCACTCCACCAACGGCACCGAGCTGTCCGCCAAGCGCTGGGCCGGCATCGTTCGCGACTATTCGCCCGAGCAGGTCGAGAAGCTCAAGGGCTCCGTCCGCATCCGCTACACGCTCGCCGAGCTCGGCGCCGAACGCCTCTGGCAGCTGATCAACGAGGAGCCGTACGTGAACGCGCTCGGCGCGCTGACCGGCAACCAGGCGATGCAGCAGGTGAAAGCCGGCCTCAAGGCGATCTATCTCTCCGGCTGGCAGGTCGCGGCGGACGCGAACGTCGCCGGGCAGATGTACCCGGACCAGAGCCTCTATCCGGCGAACAGCGTCCCGATGGTCGTCAAGCGCATCAACCAATGCTTGCAACGCGCGGATCAGATCGCGCACATGGAAGGCGACACGTCGACGAACTGGTTCGCACCGATCGTCGCCGACGCCGAAGCCGGTTTCGGCGGACCGCTCAACGCGTTCGAGCTGATGCGCGGCATGATCGAAGCCGGCGCCGGCGGCGTGCACTTCGAGGACCAGCTCGCGTCCGAGAAGAAGTGCGGCCACCTCGGCGGCAAGGTGCTCGTTCCGACCAGCACGTTCGTCCGCACGCTCAACGCCGCGCGCCTGGCCGCCGACGTGTGCGAGGTCCCGACCGTGCTCGTCGCGCGCACCGACGCGAACGCGGCCGGCATCATCACGAGCGACATCGACGAGCGCGACCGCCCGTTCCTGACCGGCGAGCGCACGCCCGAGGGCTTCTACCGCACGACCGCGGGGCTCGACCAAGCGATCGCGCGCGGTATCTCCTACGCCCCGTACGCCGACATGGTCTGGTGTGAAACGTCCGAGCCGAACCTCGACGAGGCCAAGCGCTTCGCCGAGTCGATCCACTCGATGTACCCGGGCAAGCTGCTCGCCTACAACTGCTCGCCCTCCTTCAACTGGGAGGCCAAGCTCGACAAGCCGACCATCGCCAAGTTCCAGCGCGAGCTCGGCGCCATGGGCTACAAGTTCCAGTTCGTCACGCTGGCCGGCTTCCACGCGCTCAACCACGCCATGTTCGACCTGGCCGACGGCTACCGCGACCGCGGCATGGCGGCCTACTCCGAGCTGCAGCAGCGCGAGTTCGCCGACGAGGCCAAGGGCTACACCGCGACGCGCCACCAGCGCGAGGTCGGCACCGGCTACTTCGACGGCGTCGCCCAGGCGGTGTCCGGCGGCAAGTCGTCGACGACGGCGCTCGCGGGCTCGACCGAGTCCGAGCAGTTCTACGACGAGGCCCAAGTGAAGGCCGGCTAGGCCGACCCTCGAGACCCACCAGAAACATCCTTTCTGGGATCAGCGGGCTCCGGTCGCTTGCGTGGCGGCCGGGGCCCGCGTCTGTTCCGGATCCGAGCGCGTCCTTCGAACTCGAGGGCGCGTCCCGTAGAACGGGCGGGATGCAGGACGACTCGTCGCCGCTGAAGCTGGGCAAGGAACCGCGCTTCGCCTACCTCGGGGTCGCGCTCTTCGGGCTCGGATGTCTCTACCCGGTGCTCGGACTCGGGCGCATCGGGGTCGCGGTTTGGACGATCACGTTCTGGGTCGTGCTCATCAGCACGATTCGCGCCACGAGCGGCCGGCGCGGGATTCGGGCCATCGCCCGCGCGCTCGGAGGGCTCGCGCTCGCCGCGGGGATCGCCGGCTATCTCTCGACGGAGTTCGGCGGCGTCACGCACGGCGCCGTGCGCGCCCTCGTCGACCTCGTAACCTTCGCCTTCCTCGCCTTCGCGACGGCGGTCGTGCTCTACGAGGTCATCCGCGCGACAGAAGTCACGGGCGACCACCTGATCGGGGCGGCTGCGGCGTACGTGCTGCTCGGGCTCGCGTTCACCTATGCGCTGCTCCTGCTCGAGGCGGTGAGCGGCGAACCGATCCTCGTTACCGAGGGGGCGCTGTCGAGCATCCCCCACCCCCCGGCGGAGCAGCTGGCGGACTACCTCTACTACAGCTTCATCACGCTGACGACGACGGGCTTCGGCGACGTCGTGCCGGCGACCCTCGGCGCGCGCGTCGTGGCCGGAATGGAAGCGGTCACCGGCCAGCTGTACCTGACCGTGCTCATCGCGCGCCTGATCGGGCTGCACGTGGTGCACCGTTCGGCGCACCGCTGATCGGCTCGGCCGACAAGCGGGGCGTGCGCGTGGCCATGGTCGGCACGCATTCGTATGTTCGACGCCTCGCCAGCCGATTCGGCCGTCCACGGAAGCAACATGTCGAACGTCCCCACGCCCCTCGCTCCCCCCACCCGCGTGCTCCTCGGGCCCGGACCGTCGACGACGGATCCGCGCGTGCTCGCCGCGCTCGCGCTGCCCACCGTCGGGCACCTCGATCCGTACTTCCTGCGCGTGATGGACGAGGTGCGCGACATGTCGCGCGTGGTGTTCGGGACGAAGAACGAGCTGACGTTTCCGATGTCGGGCACGGGGTCGGCGGGCATGGAGACGTGCCTCGTCAATCTGATCGAGCGCGGCGATCGCGTGCTCGTCGGGAAGAACGGCGTGTTCGGGACGCGCATGGCCGAGGTCGCGCGGCGCGCGGGTGCCGAGGTCACGGTCGCCGAGGGCGAGTGGGGTCGCGCGCTCACGCCGCAGGCGTTCCGCGACGCGGCGGGCGGCGCGCAGTTCAAGCTCTTGTGCGTCGTGCACGCGGAGACGTCGACCGGCGCGCGCACGGAGATCGCGCCGCTGCGCGCGGTCGCGGACGAGCTCGGTGCCATGCTGCTCGTCGACTGCGTCACGTCGGTCGGCGGCCTGCCGGTCGAGCTCGACGCGTGGGGTGTCGACGCGGCGTACTCCGGCACGCAGAAGTGTCTGTCGTGTCCGCCGGGGCTCTCGCCCGTTTCGTTCTCGGCGCGCGGTCAAGAAGTTCTCGCCGCTCGCAAGACACCGGTGCAGAGCTGGTACCTCGACCTGTCGCTCATCGCCAATTACTGGGGCAGCGAGCGCGCGTACCACCACACCGCGCCGATCAACATGCTGTACGGCTTGCACGAGGCGCTGCGGCTCGTGCTCGACGAGGGGCTCGAGGCGCGCTTCGCGCGGCACGCGACGAACGCGCGCGCGCTGTGTACGGGACTCGAAGCCATGGGGCTCGAACTCGTCGTGCCCGCGGACGAGCGCCTCGCGCCGCTGACCGCCGTGCGCGTTCCGGACGGTATCGATGAGGCCGCGGTGCGCGCGAACTTGCTCGCCGAGCACGACCTCGAGATCGGCGGCGGGCTCGGGCCGCTCGCGGGCAAGGTGTGGCGCATCGGGCTGATGGGCGCGAGCTCGAAGCGTGCGAATGTGGAGCTGTGTCTCACGGCCCTGTCGTCGGCGCTCGCCGTCCAGGGCTTCGCGCCCCGTGGCGATGCGATCGCCGCGTCGGCGGCCGCGTACGCGTAGCCCCGGGACGGGAGTTCGCGCGCGCGCTCCGAATTCGGAGCGCGACAGAGGCGCGCGTCACGCTATCGTCTTGGGCGAGCGTCGACACGTCGTCGGCGCTTCCCGAGCCACGAAGAGGAGAAGCGCGTGCGATCGAAGGGCCCGAAGGGACCGTACCGCGAGCTGACGCTCGCCAGCCTCGTCGGCGGCACGCTGGTCGGCGCGATCCTCAACATGGGGATCGTGTTCGCCGGCCTGCAGATCGGCTTCACGATCATCGGCTCCACGGTCGGCGCGATCATGGGCTTCGGGATCCTGCGCGGCGTGATGCGCAGGGGATCGATCCTCGAGGTCAACATCTTCCAGACGGTGGCGTCGTCGGTGAACACGGTGAACGCCGGCGTGATCTTCACCGTGCCCGTGCTGTTCCTCATGGGGCTGCAGGACGAGATCAGCTATCCGTCGCTGATCCTCGCGACGATCGCGGGTTCGGTGCTCGGCGTCGTGCTGATCATCCCGCTGCGCAAGCAGATCATCGACCTCGAGCGATTGCGGTTCCCCACCGCCGTCGGCGTCGCGGCGATCCTCAAGTCACCGGGCGCGGGTGTGCAGAAGGCGCGCCTGCTGACGATCGGCATCGCGGTGTCGATGCTCGTCAAGTTCCTCACGCTCGACTGGCAAGTGTTCGGAGCGCCCGACACGCCGCTTCTATCCGGCTTCTGGCCCGAGGCGTACGACGTCGGCGAGCTGTTCGGCCTGCCGAGCGGCTGGCACCTCCTGTTCTCCGTCGGGCTGCTCACGCTCGGCGCCGGTTACCTCGCCGGTCGCGCCGGGCTCGCGGTCCTGTACGGCACGATCCTCAACTTCTGGATCCTCGCGCCGCTGTGCGCGTACATGGTCTGGATCCCCGCCGGACAGGACGCGCTGATCGAGCTCGCCAAGGGCATCCAACTCGGCGGCACCGAGGCCACGGACTACGCCGACTTCGGCGCGTTCGCGCGCGGCTTCCGCGGCGTCACGTCGCGCAACGTCGGGATCGGCATGATCCTCGGCGGCGCGATCGCCGGCATCCTGATCGCCGCGCCCGCGCTCAAGTCGGCCATCGCGAGCCTGAAGTCGACCTCGATGACCGGTCGTCAGGAGGAGGTCTCGATGCGCGTCCTCAACGGCGCACTGATCTTCGGCATGGCCGCGCTGCTCCTCGCCGTGAAGGTTGCGGGCCGCGATCTGTTCGGCTGGGACACCGCGATCCTCGCCGCGCTGATCGGCGGCGTCTGGATGTGGGTCGCCGGCCTCGTCGTCGCGCAGACGACGGGGCGCACCGATTGGTCGCCGCTCTCGGGGCTCGCGCTCATCGCGACCGCGCTGATGATCGCGATCATGGGGACCGAGCGCGAGTTCGTCATCCCGGCCGTGACCGTCGGCGCGGCGATCTGTGTCGCGACGTCGATGTGCGCCGACATGATGGCCGACTTCAAGACCGGCTACCTCGTCGGGGGGATGCCGCTCAAGCAACAGATCGCGCAGATCGCGACGTGCTGGATCGGTCCGGCGATCGCGCTCGGTACCGTCAGCATCCTGTGGTCCGCCTTCGCCTTCGGTCCCGATCAGGCGGCGATCCTGCACGAGCGCGAGGCGGAACGGGGCGAGGTCGCGCTCGCGGAGTACGAGGCGCGCGGCGGTACGCCGACCAAGATCGCGGACGGCATTCCGACGCTGTCCGCTGCGCAGGCCGACGCGCTGCAGGGCGCGATCGAGGTCATGCAGGACGGCGACGTGCCGGTGATGAAGTACCTCACCGGCGCGGCCATCGGCCTCCTGGTTTCGCTGCTCGTCTCCCCCGGACTCGGCGTCATGGTCGGCCTCTCCATGTATCTCCCGTTCGAATACATGATCGTGTTCGGGGTCGGCGGCCTGCTCAGCATCCTCGTGTCGAAGCTGCGCGGCAAACACTTCGCCGAGCACTGGGGCGTCCCGCTCGCCGCCGGCTTCATCGTCGGCGACGCAATCATGGGCGTCCTGAACGCCGTCCTGAAGGTCCTCGACTCGCTCGTCTGATGAAGAACTTCGCCAACTTCCTCGTCGTCCTCGGTGTGTGCCTGGGTGCCCTGGGTGCATCGGGTTTCCACACGCCCGCTTCCGGCGAGGGGACGCGCGAGGACAACGCGCTGACCCTGTTCGCGTTCGGAATCGCGGCGCTCGCCGTCGGCGGCTTCATCTCGTTGAAGAACCGACGCGCCGCGGTCGCACCGGGCACGGCGCACGCTGGCAAGCTCGCGATCCTGGCCGAGCTCGAAGCCATCCGTTCGATCGTGGTCGAGCTCGACGACGGACGCGCGCACCTCTCCTCGGAAGCGGTGCGCGAACGCATCGACGCGCTGCTCGAAACCGAATACTTCGACCTCGCCGAGAAGCGCGAAGAGCTGATCCAACTGCTCGGCTTCAGCGGCTTCGCAAAGGTGTGGGACGGCGTCGCCGTCGCCGAACGCCTGCTCGCGCGCGCGTGGAGCATGTGCACCGACGGACACGATGAAGAGGGGTTCGCGGAGTTGCCGCTCGCGCGCGCAGCACTGGACAACGCGCTCGTGGCGATGCGCGCGGCGTGAAGTGTGGGAGCGCGTCGTGCGCATGCCCCCGGCGCGCTGCGACAAGTCCCCGTGCGTCCCATTGGCCGGCCTGGACACCGTACGCGCTGCCGACTCGTCGCCTGTTCCGTTGCCCCGCAGCACGCGAGCGCAGCGAGCCTGTGCTGCAGCGGCGCGCCTCGCGCCGCGCGTGAAACGGGCGCCCGCGGCCCGCACGGCACGCCGCGAAGCGGCGTATGCCGTGCAGCGGCGCGAAGCGCCGCGCATTGAACGGGCGCCTGCGGCCGGCGGGACGCGAGCGCAGCGAGCCTGTCCCGCAGCGGCGCGTCAGCGCCGCGCGTAATCGGTGGTGACGTGCCCGAGTCCCCGCACCGAACGTTGTCGCCGTTGGAACTGCCGGGGACTCTCCCACGCCGTTGCGCCAGCGGCCAGCCCATACGGGAG
>JAJDEV010000187.1 GCA_029259605.1 Planctomycetota bacterium
GTGACGCAGACTCCTAGCAGACTGTGGCAAAAGTGCTTCGCCCGCAGAGCGTCGACATCCACTCCGGCTTGGCCCCCGAAAGCCTCGCCGAATCCACCGATTCGCCTACGTTTCCGGAGGCCAACCCGGAGTGGATGCCGACGCTCTGCGGGCGAAGCACTTTCGCCACGGCCTGCTAGGGCTAGGCCGCGAGCGCGTCGGACAGGCGCGCGACGGACGCTTCGCGCACGTTGCCCATCGCACGTTGGTAGAGCCCGACCGCGGACTCGTCACCCGTCGCGGTGACCAGCGTGTCGCTGATGCCGCCGTCGTAGTCGACCGTCACTTCGAGCAGGACTTGGCGAATCGACTCGTACGTCGCGTGCGCCTCCGCCTCGGATGCGTCGGACACGCAGATGCCGAAGAGGCCCGCGCCGAGGTAGCCGGCCGTGCACGTGTCGGCGAGCTGCTCGGCGATCGCGCCGCCCATCTCCGCGTGCAGGAAGTCCTGTTCGTCGACGTCGAGGCCTTCGACGGCGGCGTTGACGAGGATGATGCTCGCGCGCCGGTTCTTCTCACCCTTGACCTTGCACGCGCCGGACAGGGCGACGAGGAAGTCGGCGCGACCGCGGACCGTCTTCGGCATGCCGGCGGCGCGCCGTCGTGCGCGAGCGACGGTGCGGCGTTCCCGCGCTTCCGCTTGGGCTTCGGTCGTCGTCGTGTTCGCGTGGATGCGTGCGCGAGAGACCGTGCGCGCGCGGCGACGTGCGGCCATCACGGTCCCGGCCGTCGCGTAGAGCAGCATGAAGCCGATCGGTGCGACGTTCGCGACGTCGGCGACCGCTCGGGCGTTCTCGCCGAACAGCAGCGGATCCGTCGCGGCCACGGCGATCTTGAGGACGAGCCCCGCGAAGGCCAGGCCGCACAGGATCAGCGTCTGGACGAGCACGCGCACCAGCGGCGCATCGCCCGTCTTCGAGACGAGGCGCAACGCGGAATCGGGTGCGGTGGTGCGGTCGGGCTCGGGCATGGACGGGGTGCCGGATCGGGGCAGCTCTTCATCGACGCATTCGCGGCGATCCTGAATGGCGTGCGCCGGCTTGATGGGCAGTTGTAAGTGCGCCTTACACAGCGCGTTACGAGCGCTTTTCGGGCGCGCCGGGGGGCGGCGCGGCCCGTGGGCGGCAGAATGCGCGGCATGATCTCCACACTCCTCGCCGCCACGGCGCTCTCGACCGCCCCTCTCGCTCCCGTCCCGGCGACGCCGCCGACCCCCCAGGAAGCGGGCGGCGCCGAGGAGCCGCGCGGCCTCGTGCGCAACGCCCCGGGTGCGTTCCCGGGGCTGACGCTGTTCTCGCCGCTCAGCTCCGACAGGGTCTACCTGATCGACCTCGACGGCACGGTCGTGCACGAGTGGAAGACCGAGCTCGCGCCCGGCGGTTCCGTGTACCTGACCGACGAGGGGCACCTTCTGCGCGGCGCCCGCAAGAACGAGAACGCGCGCTTCAAGGGCGGAGGCATCGGCGGCTTCGTGCGCGAGTGGAGTTGGGACGGTGAGCTCCTTTGGGACTACGAGATCGCGGACGACTACCAGACGTCGCACCACGACATCGAGCCGCTTCCGAACGGCAACGTCCTGGTCATCGTGTGGGAGCATCGTTTCCGCGAGGACGCGATCGCGTTCGGTCGTGACCCCGCGAAGATCGGCGAGGCGGGGATGTGGCCCGACGCGGTGCTCGAGCTGAAGCCGGTGCGCCCGAACGACGCCGAGGTCGTGTGGGAGTGGCACGTGTGGGATCACCTGATCCAAGACTTCGACGAGACGAAGGAGGGCTACGGCTCCGTCGCCGACCACCCCGAGCGGCTCGACATCAACGCCGACCATCGCGCCGAAGCGCCGATGAGCGACGAGGAGCGCGCGCGCCAGGCCGAGCTCGAGGAGCAGATGGCCGCGCTCGGCTACACGGGAGGCGACGAAGACGACGGCGACACGGCGGGCGGTGCGCCGGCCGCCGACTCGGGCAGCGTTCCGGATTGGTTGCACACGAACGCGGTCGACTACCACGCCGGGCTCGACCTCATCCTGCTCAGTTCACCGGAGATGAACGAGGTCTACGTCATCGACCACTCGCTCTCGACCGAGGACACCGCGTGGAACACCGGCGGGCGCTTCAACAAGGGCGGCGGCATCCTGTTCCGCTGGGGCAACCCGAAGCGCTACGGCCGCGGCGACGACGGCGATCGACGCTTCTTCTACCAACACGATCCGAGCTGGATCGACGCAGCGAACACCGACGAGCTGCGCTTCCTGGTGTTCAACAACGGCGGCGGACGGCCGGACGGCGACTACTCGTCGGTCGAGGAGTTCGTGCTGCCCTTCGATCCGAAGCGCGGCTTCACGCGCGAGGACGATCGCGCATTCGGACCCGACGAACCGGCGTGGTCGTACTCCGCGAAGGGCGAGTTCTACTCCGGCTTCATCTCGGGTGCGCGGCGCCTGCCGAACGGCAACACGCTGATCTGCTCGGGCGCGCCGGGGCGCGTGTTCGAGGT
This sequence comes from Planctomycetota bacterium, assembly GCA_029259605.1. Classification (GTDB taxonomy): domain Bacteria; phylum Planctomycetota; class UBA1135; order UBA1135; genus OFTM281. The sequence continues at coordinate 2,533 of JAJDEV010000187.1, forward strand.
CACGCGCGAAGGCGAGATCGTCTGGGAGTACCGCAATCCGTTCTCGGGGAAGCTGAAAGAGGGGCCGGGCGGCAACGCGCCGCCGACCGCGCTCTTCCGCGCGTCGCGCCTTCCGTACGACCACCCGGGGCTCGCGCGCCTGCGCGAAGCGGCGAAGTAGCGCTCGACGCGCGGACTACTCGGAGTCCGTCGCGGCTTCGTCGCCGTCCGTCGTCGCCGGCTTCCACTCGACGCCGCACCACGACGTGAACGCGGCGCGCTGCGCGTCGGTCGGCTCCTTCACGCGCTTCAGCGTCCACTTGCCGTCGGGGATCCCGGTGAGCGCGAAGTCGAGGACCACGAGCTCGTCGTGGCGCAGCAGGTGGAGCCGGACCGTGTCGCCGGGCGCGAGGCGCTTCAGGCGCGCGTCGAGGTCGCTCGCGCGCACGCGCCGGCCGTTCAGCGTGAGGAGCTCGTCCCCCTGGAGCACGCCGGCGTCGAACGCGGGCCCGTCCGTGTAGACGGTGCGCACCGTCGCGCCGCTGCCCCCGGAGGCGAGGCGCAGGCCGGCGTAGGCCTTCATGCGCGGTTCGATGGGCGCGGCGGCATCCGCCTCCTCCGCTTCCTCTTCGTCGTCGGCATCGGCGTCGTCCTCGTCGTCCGGGGGCGTCGGCTCGAACCTCAGCTCCAGCCCGAGCGCGAGCAGCGCCTGCTCGAACGGATAGCGCTCGGTGCCCTCGATGTAGCTCGCGAAGAACGCGTCGAACGAGCTCCCTGTCAGCTCGCCGAGCACGCCGCGCAAGTCCGCGGTCGTGAAGCCGGGGCCCTCGAGCGGGAAGCGCTCGAACATCACGCGCAACACGTCGTCGAGGGTGACGCGGCCGTCCGTGCGCGCGCGCACCTCGGCGTCGATCAGCAACGACGCGAGCAGCCCCTTGCCATAGAACGAGACCTGCGAGTTCTCCGAGTCCGTGTCGCGCGCGTTGAACTTGATCCACGCGTCGAACGAGGACTCGGCGAGCGATTGCACCTTGTTGCCCGGCGAGCGGCGCTGGCGACCGATCGAGCCGGCGAGCGAGTCGAGGAGCTTCTTCTCCTTGCGCAGCCCGGCGCGCACGAGCGTCAGCCCGCCGTAGTAGCTCGTCGTCCCCTCGGACACCCAGAACAGGTCCGTGTAGTTCTCGTTCTGGTAGTCGTACGGATGGATCCCGGCCGGACGGAGCTGCTTCACGTTCCAGGTGTGGAAGAACTCGTGGCTGACGAGGCCGAGGAAGCTCTGGTACGAGCTCGAGTTGTCGAGGCTGCCTTCGATCGCCTCGCGCGACGTCTGCATGATCGTGCTGTTCAAGTGCTCGGTGCCGCCGCCGCCGGGACCGGCGTGCACGAGGAACACGTAGCGCGAGTAAGGCATGCGGCCGAAGACGGCGACGTGCTCGCGCACGACCTTCGCGACGTCCTCGATCATGCGCTCGTCGTCGCGCTCGACGCCTTGCGGCCAGATCACGATCTCGTGCGGAACGCCGTCGACGTCGAACTCGATGCGGTCGTGCAGCCCGAGCTCGAGCGGCGAGTCGACGAGGACGTCGTAGTCGTCGGCGACGAGCACGGACGTCTCGCCGTCCGCCAGCTCGAGCCCGCCCGCGATGCCCCAGTCGTCGGGCATCTCCAGCTCGACGCGAACGGGCGCCGAGCGCAGTCGCGGCGAGTAGAGGAACACGCTCGAGCCCGAGAGGAACGCGTGCGTCGGGTCGACGTGGCGCGTGCGGTCGCCGAGCGAGTTCGCGTACACGGTGTACGTCACCGTCACTTCGCTCGCGCCCTCCGAATCGACGACCCACGTGGCCTTGTCGCGTTTGGCGATCGCGAGCGCGGCGCCGTCCCCGTCCGCCGCGCGCACGTCGCGCACGGTGCCGGCCGGGTCGAGGATCTCGTAACGACCCGGACGCCAAGCCGGCAGCATGACGACCGTCTCGGCGTCGCCGTCCGTCGGCAGCGTCAGCGCGATCTCGACGTGTTGCGTCTGCGGCGCGGCGAGGCGCACGGTGTACGTGACCGTCGCGTCGGCGGCGCGGATCGAGCGCGTGGAGAGCGCGGAGCAGGACGAGGTCGGCGCGGCGAGCGCGGCTGCGAGGACGGCGATTCCGAGGGCGGTGCGTGTCGTGTTCATCGTCGCGGGATCCTAGCAGCTGCCCGCGGCCCCGTGCGAACGCGAGCGCACTACTTGCCGTACTCGAGCGCGCGCTGCAGAACCGGGTCGCGTCCGGCGAGCCAGTCGGCCGACGACAGCTCGACGCGCACGTGCGGTTCGTGGGTCAGGCGGTCGGGGTGCTCCGCGTCGAACTCGTGGTAGCGCGTCGAGATGCGCGCGGTGAAGCCGTGGTGGTGGGGGAGCGAGATGTTGCGCGCGTCGCCGTACTGGTTCGGGCCGCCGCCCGTGTCCTCGCCCATCAGGATCGAATGCGCCTCGCGCTCGATGACCGTCACGAAGTTGCCGGCGGCGGAGAACGTCGCGCGTCCGGCGAGAACGAAGAGCTTGCCCTGCGTGTTGATGCGCTCGTGCGCCTGTAGCGCGGCGATCAGCGGATGGAACGATTGGTTGTTGCCTCCGCCGTTCTGGCGCACGTCGATCACGAGCCGGTCGCATCCGCCCGCGTCGAACGCCGCCACGACCTCGTCGGCGAAGCTCTGGATCGACTGGCCCGCCGAGCTCGTCGCGAGCACCGCGTTGAACTGAACGTAGAGCGCGTCGTCGACGACGGCGTGCCACCACATCTCGCCCGGTCGGCTCAGCCAGAGCGCGCGTTCGTCCGGAGGCAGCGCGCCGCCGCCGTGCCCGATGTGAAGCATGCCCGCCTGCGGCGTGAACGCGACGCTCTTCGCGCTCCCGTTTATCGTCAGCGCGAGCTCGACGGTCGCCGTGTCGTCGATGACGCCGAGTCCGTGCAGGACCTCCACGCTCGTCAGGTAGGCCGCCGCCTTGCCCGTCCGGTTCATGTCGTTGTCGGCGGAGACGATGCCGCGCACGAGCTCGGCCGCCTGCTCGATGGGCGTCCCCGCGATCGCATCGACGCGCGCACCGACGAGCTGTGCGTGCTCGGTCGCCGCGCCCACGACGAACCAGCCGTCGGAGAAGCGGTAGAGCCGGAGCGGCAGGCGCGGCGCCGCCTGTCCCGGCGCGATGCCCGAGTGTCCGTCCTTGCCGCCGCGTGACACGAGCGCGAAGAGGCGCATGCACTCCACCAGGACCTCGTCGTCGTGCATGTCGGCCACGCCGTCGTAGAGCGCGCCGACCGCGTCCTCGAACTCCTCGCGCGACACGCTGTAGAAGAGGTCGGGGTGCTGCGCGGTCATCGCGTCGACGAGCGAGAGCAGGTCCTCGCACCACTCGGCGACGCGGTCGCCTCGCGGCGGTTCGGGCGCGGAAGCGGACGGCGTCGAGAGCAGGAGCGCGAGCGCGGCGGGGACGAGCATGGGAGTCTCCGATGGAGGATGGCGGCCAGGTTGGCGCGGGGGGATCGAGCGTACGGCTGGGTACGGATCGTGTGGAGCGTGCGCTACGCCGGCGGCCGCCGTCTTGTCCGCGCTTGAACCTCGATCGTGCACGCGGACGCCGAGGGCGGCGGCGGATCCGGGCATGCGAGCCCCGACCGGACACCGTATCCTCTGGCGGTCCGGCGGCGTGCGTCGGGTTACGCACCACCGATTCCGAGGTCGAACGAGCGACGTGAGCGCACCCAAGGACGCAGGCGAGTACTGGCGGCGCAACCTGCGCATCCTCGCGCTCCTGCTCTCGATCTGGTTCGTCGTCTCGTACGGTTGCGGGATCCTGTTCGTCGACGCGCTCAATCGCGTTCGGCTGCCGGGCACGGGCTTCAAGCTCGGCTTCTGGTTCGCGCAGCAGGGCTCGATCTACGCCTTCGTCGTGCTCGTCTTCGTCTACGCGGCGTGGATGAACCGGCTCGACCGCGAGTTCTCGGTCGACGAGGACTGAGCGCGGCGATGTCGATCCAAACCTGGACGTTCGTGCTCGTCGGAACGACGTTCGCGCTCTACGTGTCGCTCGCGTTCCTCGCCAAGGCGCGCTCGACCAAGGACTTCTACGTCGCCGGCGGGCACGTCTCGCCGCTCGCGAACGGCATGGCGACGGCGGCGGATTGGATGTCGGCCGCGTCGTTCCTGTCGATGGCCGGGCTGATCTCCGCCAAGGGGTACGACGGTTCGGTCTACCTCATGGGTTGGACGGGCGGGTACGTGCTGCTCGCGCTGCTGCTCGCCCCGTACCTGCGCAAGTTCGGCAAGTTCACCGTGCCGGACTTCGTCGGCGACCGGTACGACTCGCAGGCGGCGCGCATCACGGCCGTCTTCTGCGCGATCTTCGTCTCGTTCACCTACGTCGCGGGGCAGATGCGCGGCGTGGGCATCGTCTTCAGCCGCTTCCTCGAGGTCGACGTGACGACCGGCGTGATGATCGGTATGGCGATCGTCTTCTTCTACGCCGTGTTGGGCGGGATGAAGGGCATCACGTACACGCAGGTCGCGCAGTACTGCGTGCTGATCTTCGCGTACATGGTGCCGGCGATCTTCCTGTCGCTCCTGATCACGGGGCACGCGATTCCGCAGCTCGGGCTCGGCGCGAGCGAGATCGGTTCGGCGACGCCGTTGCTCGATCGACTCGACGGGCTGCACGCGGAGCTCGGTTTCGACGCGTACACCGAGCGCGCGAAGAGCGTGCTCGACGTGTTCTGCATCACCGCCGCGCTGATGGTCGGGACCGCCGGTCTGCCGCACGTGATCGTGCGCTTCTACACCGTTCCGAAGGTGCGCGACGCGCGCAGGTCGGTCGGTTGGGCGCTGGTCTTCATCGCCATCCTCTACACGACCGCGCCGGCCGTCGCCGTGTTCGCGCGCACGAACCTGCTGAACACGGTCGCGGGCCAGCGTTATGCGGAGATGCCGGAGTGGTTCGCGAACTGGGAGACGACAGGCCTGATCGCGTTCGACGACAAGAACGCGGACGGCGTGATCCAGTACGTCGGACCGCACGCGACCGACGCGACCGGCGCGCGCGTCGAGAGCGAGCTCACGATCGATCCCGACATCATGGTGCTCGCGAATCCGGAGATCGCGCAGCTGCCGAACTGGGTCATCGCGCTCGTCGCCGCGGGCGGCTTGGCGGCGGCGCTGTCCACGGCCGCCGGGCTGCTGCTCGTCGTGTCGTCCGCGATCAGTCACGACCTGCTCAAGCGCGCGCTGCGCCAGGGCATCTCCGAGCGCGCCGAGCTGCTCGCCGCGCGCATCAGCGCCGCCGTGGCCGTGCTCGTCGCCGGCTGGCTCGGTGTCCACCCACCCGGCTTCGTCGGCCAGGTCGTCGCCTTCGCCTTCGGACTCGCCGCGTCGTCGTTCTTCCCCGTCATCATCCTCGGCATCTTCTCGAAGCGGACGAATCGCCAGGGCGCGATCTCGGGGATGCTGACCGGTATCCTGTTCACCGCGGCGTACATCTGTTGGTTCCGCTTCCTGCATCCCGAGCTCGACAACGCCGAGCACTGGCTGTTCGGCATCTCGCCCGAGGGCATCGGCACGATCGGCATGGTCATCAACTTCGCGGTCGCGATCCTCGTGTCGCGCTTCACGCCCGCGCCGCCGGCGCACGTTCAGGAACTCATCGAGAACATCCGCGTGCCGCAGGCGCGCACGCCGCGATGATCGGCGCGAAGGCATGCGCGTGGGTCGCGGCGCTGTCGGCCACGGGGCTCGCGCTCGTTCCGACGGGGGCGAGTGGCGAGCTACGTTCGCGGGACGAGGCCGAGCTCGCGCTCGGCGAGGGCAACTGCTTCGCGTGCCACGCGGCCGCGGACGAGCTCGTCGCGCGCGTGCAACCCGCGCCGGGGCCCGACCTCTCGCAGGTCGGAGCGCGCGTCGCGCCGACCTATCTCGGCGCGTTCCTCGAGGATCCGCACGCGACGAAGCCGGGCACGCGCATGCCGGACTTGCTCGCCGGATTCCCGGACGAGGAGCGCTGCAGCATCGCGCTGCGCCTCGCGCACTTCCTCTCGTCGCTCGGCGGGCCCTTCGACGCGACGCCGACCTCCGGGTACGCCGCGGAGATCGAGGAGGGGCGCCAGCTCTTCCACGAGGTCGGCTGCGTGCAGTGCCACGCGCCGCAGCAGGAGGCGTGGGAGCTCGAGTACACGTTCCGCGAGCTCGAAGAGTTCGACGCATCGGAGCTGGTGCGTACGACGCGCGAGCCGACTCCCGGCGTCGCGCCGCCGCGCGATGTGCCGCTCGGCGAGCTCGCTTCCAAGACGTCGGTCGACGAGCTCGCGCGCTTCCTGGCCGACCCGCTCGCCGTTCGTCCGGCGGGGCGCATGCCGTCGCTCGGGCTGACGGACGACGAGGCGCACGACATCGCCGTCTACCTGCTGCGCGACCAGGCGTCCGGCGTCGAGCACTTCCCCGGACTCGCGTACGAGTACTTCGAAGCGCCGTTCGTGAACGAGGTCCCCGTGCCCGACTTCGACGTGCTGGACGTCGAGCGCGTCGGAACGGTGACCGACATGCTGCACTTGCCCGAGCACCGCGACGAAGAGTTCGGCTTCCGCTACCGCGGCTTCGTCCGCGTCGAGACGCCGGGCGAGTACACCTTCTTCACGAGTTCGGACGACGGCTCGCGCCTCTCGATCGACCGCGCGGTCGTCGTGCGCAACGACGGTCCGCACGGCATGACCGAGGAGAGCGGCCAGGTCGCGTTGACCGCGGGGCGGCACGCGATCACCGTGACGTACTTCGAGATCACCGGCGACGACGCGCTCGAGGTGCGCTGGGAAGGGCCGGGTGTCGAGAAGGCCCCGATTTCGTCGAGCCATCTGTCGCACCTCGCGGCGTCGCTGCGACCGCCCGGCGGGGGCTTTCGCGTCCATCCCGCGCTGGCCGAAGAGGGGCGCGCCTACTTCGCCGAGCTGGGATGTGTCGCTTGCCACACGACCGGCGACGCGACGCTCGACGCGCTCCCGCGTCCCGAGGCGCCGGCGTTCGATGCGCTGCGCGACGACGCGGGCGGTGGCTGTCTCGCGGACGAACCGCGCGCCCGCGTGCCGCACTTCGAGCTCGGCGAACGACGCGCCGCGCTCGTCGCGCTGCTGCGCGACCCGGCGCCGCTCACGACACCGCAGCATCCCGAGCAACGCGTCGCGGCGACGATGCAACGCTTCGGCTGCACGGCGTGCCACAGCCGTGGCGGCGAGGGCGGCCCGCACCCGGATCGGCGCGCGTACTTCTACATCAAGGGCGGCTTCGACATCGGCGACGAGGGGCGCATCCCGCCGGCGCTCGACGAGCCCGGCGCGAAGCTGAGGCCCGCGTGGCTCGAGCGCGTGCTCTTCGACGGCGGCGTCGCGCGTCCGTACATGGCGACGCGCATGCCGCAGTTCGGCGCGGACAACCTGCGCGGGCTGCCCGCGCTGTTCGTCGCCGCGGACGGCAAACCGGGCGACGCCGCCGAGCCGCCGTTCTCGCTCGAAGCCGTCGAGAACGGACGGCGCGTCGTCGGCGTGCGCGGCCTCGGCTGCATCAACTGTCACACGCTCGCCGGGCACGAGTCGCTCGGCATTCCCGCCGTCGACCTCGCGCGGCTGTACGACCGTTTGCAGCCCGACTGGTTCCGGCGCCTGCTCACCGATCCGATCGCGCTGAACATGAACACGCGCATGCCCGAGTTCTGGGTCGGCGGCAAGAGTCCGGTCGAGGGCATCTATGACGGCGACCCGGACCGACAGATCGACGCGATGTGGTCGTACTTCTCGCTCGGCAACGCGATGCCGCTGCCCGACGGCCTGGTCGTTCCGGACGAGGTGTACGAGCTGCGCCCGACGGACGCGCCCGTGCTGTGCGGCGTGTTCATGAAGGACGTGAGCCCGCGCACGCTGGTCGTCGGCTTCCCCGAGCAGACCCACTACGCGTTCGACGTGCAGAACTCGCGCCTCGCCAAGCTGTGGCGCGGCCGCTTCTTCAACACGCGCGGCACGTGGCAAGGGCGCGCGGGCGCGCTCGAGATCCCGGCGGGCGAGAACGTGCTCGACCTGCCCGCCGGACCGGCGTTCGCGCGCCTCGCCGACGCCGAATCCGCTTGGCCGGACGCCGCGGACGGCGAAGCCCTGCGCGCGCTCGGCCGGAGCTTCGACGAAGCGCGCCGCCCCGTGTTCGCCTACGCGCTCGGCGACGTCACGATCGAAGAGCGCCCGTTCCCCGAGGTCGTCCCGGGAGGCACGAAGATGCACCGCGCGTTCCGCCTGACCGCTCCGCACGCGATCGACGACCTCTGGTTCCGCGGCCCGGCCGGCCGCCGGCGCGTCGAGTTCAAACCGCGCGGCGACGGCCGCTTCGAAGCGACGTTCGAGGAGGTCGTGGAATGGTGAGTTCGATCCTGCTCGCGTGTGCAACGCTCGCGTTCGCCGACGATCCCGTCGAGGCCGACTACTACCGCATCGTCGACGTCGCCGTGCCCGAGGAGCTCGTGTTCGAGGTCGGCGCGATCGCGCTGCTCGAGGACGGGCGGCCGATGGTCGCGACGCGGCGCGGGCAGGTGTGGATCCTCGAGAACGCGTACGAGGCCGGCGCGGAGGTCGTGTGCAAGCTCTACACCGAGGGCCTGCAGGAGCCGCTCGGTCTGCTCGTGCATCCCGATGGCTGGATCTACACCTGTCAGCGCGGCGAGGTCTCGCGCATGCGCGACGTCGACGGCGACGACGTGATGGACCAGCTCGAGACCGTGGCCGACATCGGCATCAGCGGCAACTACCACGAGTACCTGTTCGGCCCGCGCCTCGGTGCCGACGGAGACCTCTGGATCACCGCCAATCGCCCGTTCGGCGACGAGCCCTTCGGCCGCGCGCCGTGGCGCGGGTTCGCGCTGCGCATCTCGACCGACGGCAAGGTCACGCCGACGTGCAGCGGCCTGCGCTCGCCCGCCGGCATCGAGGTCGCGCCGTGGGGCGACGCGTTCTACACCGACAACCAGGGCGAGTGGTGCGGCGCGAGCAAGCTCTCGCACCTCGAGCCCGGCGACTTCCACGGTCACCCGTGGGGCATCGAGTCGTGCAAGCTCGCCGCGTGGGAGTACGGCTACCCGGGCGACCCGCCGAACGGGATGCTCATGCCGCTCGTGCCCGACGTGATCCCGAGCTTCAAGCTCCCCGCCGTTTGGTTCCCCTACGACAAGATGGGCAAGTCGCCGGCCGGCATGGTGTGGGACACGACGGGCGGCGCGTTCGGCCCGTTCGCCGGCCAGCTCTTCGTCAGCGACCAACACCACGCCTCGGTCATGCGCGTCTTCCTCGAAGAGGTCGACGGCCACTGGCAGGGCGCGTGCTTCCCGTTCCGCTACGGGTTCCAGTGCGGTGCGATCCGGCTCGCGTGGGGGAGCGACCAATCGCTGCTCGTCGGAATGACCAACCGCGGGTGGGGCGGACGTGGCAACAGCCCGTGGGGGCTCCAGCGCTTGCAGTGGACGGGCAAGGTGCCGTTCGAGATCCACGAGATGCGCGCCACGCCCGACGGCTTCGAGCTCGTCTTCACGCAGCCGGTCGACGCGCGAACGGCGAGCGATCCGAAGTCGTACGCGCTCGAGAGCTACACCTACGAGCTGCACGAGTCGTACGGCAGCGACGAGATGGATCGCGCCGAACCGACGATCACGTCGGCGACGGTGAGCGAAGACCGCCGCCGCGTGCGCCTCGCCGTCGACGGCTTGCGCGCGGGCTACGTGCACGAGCTGCACGCGACCGGTGTGCGTGCAGCGGAGGGCGGCGCGCCGCTCTTGCACGCCGAGGCGTACTACTCGCTGATCCGGCGGCCAGCGCCGGCGACCTCGCGCGGCGACTAATCGGACGCGTCGAGTTTCGGCTTCAACGCGACGCTGCGGAGCCCGAAGTACTGCGCGACCGCCGCGTTGTGCCAGTGCGTCGGATCCTCCGTGATGTCCATGCGCACGAGGAGGCGCGGCGTCCACGGCGGTCGGGGGACCACGACGTCGAGCGTCCTGTTCACCCGCGCGTTGCGCAGTGTCGCGTAGCGTGCTTCCATCGAGCTCTTCCAACGGTTCGGTCGATCGTGCACGAAGTCGCCGAGCGCGAAGCGGCCGTTGCCGTGGAGAAGGAGCGCCGCCGCGAGGGTGCCCAGCGCGAGCGTGCGCCCGACGCACCGCACGAGCTCGCTGCGTGGTAGGCCGCGTTCGCCGCGCGTCGATACGAACAGCACGAAGAGCCAGCCGACGAGGAAGACCTGCTGACACAGGTCGACGACGCGCGAAACGGCGGCCTCTCCCGTCGCCCAGCGCGCCGCCGCGAACGCGCTCGGGAGCGCGACGCCGAGCGAGAGCGCGGCCGTCGCGCGCCACGGAACGCGCGCATCGATCCAAAGCGGACGAGGGCGCCGAAAGCCCGGACTGAGGAACAGGACGACCGTCGCGGCCAACAGCTTGGGATCGGTCGACCAGGCGAGAACGGTGTCCCAGAGATCGACCGGGAAGTGCCGCAGCGTCCACCCGACGCTCCAAGCGTGCTCGAACTGTTCCGCGCGCGCGCGCGTGCCGGGCGCGGCGACGGTGACGAGCGTTCCGACGACGCACGCGGCGAGGCACGCGACCCAGAGTCCGCGCCCGGGCACCGCGAGCCGACGCGTGAGCCAAGCGCCCACCGCGAGGACGACCGCGAGCATCGCGCCGGCGAGCTCGTGCAGGCTGGTGACGAGCAGCGTCGTCGCGAGCAGGAGCACGACCTCGAGTGAACGCGGCGCGCGCGTGCCGCGCGCCGAGAGCCGGGCGACGAGCAGGAACGAGAGCGCGACGCACAGCTGATACATCACTGCGCCCGTCACCCAGTAGAGCGACTCACCGGGCGCGGTTCGCGTCGCGAACGCGAGCACTTGAACGAGCACGGCCCAAGCGAACGCGGTTCGCCGGGACACGCTAGCGCCCAGCACCGCACGCAGGAGCGCGAACCAACCGGCGAGCGAGACCAGTGCCAGCGTCACGAGCACCCATGGGTACACACGCGTGAGCTCGACGTACCCGAGCAGGATTCCCGCGAGCGCGTGTCCGGCGAGCCGGCCGGACTGGCGGAAATAGAAGTCGTATGCGTACCCGAACGCTCCGAGCTCGCGCGTGCTCACGGCGACGGCGAAGTCGTCCGCCATCGGCTGCGCGATGAACATGAAGGTCCAGGACAGCGTGCCGATTACCGCGAGCGCCGACGCCGCGCTGATCGCCGCGGTCCATTCGCCGCAGCGCACGATCTTGCTCGACGGGATCGGTGGGGCGTGAGCTCGCATCTCGGTTCGTCGAACAGACGGTTGCGTCGACTGAAGCGACCGGTAAGGCTCGCAGTGCGCGAGAGCCATGTCCATGCTCGATCATGAACACGCTGCGGAGGATGGTCGAGGCGAGCATTCCGGGGCCTCACTCGCGCGCGTTCCCGCGAGAGTCCGGGCTCGTCTGCAAGAACGAGTCCGACGCGCGAGTCGGGGCAATCGACGCTACCATGAATGTGCATGAGCGGAGCGCCCTCAGACCCCGAGCTCGAACGTCGGGCGCCGCATCGGTCGGAGCGCCTCTGGCTCGTCGCGATCACGCTGTTCGGCGCGTTGCTGCGCGTGCTCTATCAGGTCGATCGGCCGTTCGTCGGCGATGACGCGGGGACGCTGCATTACCTGGACTACGACTACGCGTACCTGCTGACGCACTTCGACGTGTGGTTGACCATGAACTGGTTCATGGTCTGCCTGAAGGCGTTGCGGTCCGCGCTCGGCGACAACCCGTGGGTGCTCGTTGCGCCGTGCCTCGTGGTGGGGATCGCGACGATTCCCGTGGTGCACGCCTTCGCGCGGCGCTTCCTCGGTGCGCGCGCCGCGCTGCTCGCGGCGTTCTTCGTCGCGATCAACCACCAGCTCGTCGAGTTCAGCGTCGGGTTGCGGTCGTACATGCTGCTCGTGTGCTTCTCGATCGTCGCGATGCACGCGTTCTTCCGCTGGACGGATGAGCGCACGTGGCGGCGCGGCGTGGTGTGCGCGGCGTGGGCGGCGTTCGCGTTGCTCATGCATCCGAACGCGGCGTATCCGATGGGCTTCGTGGCGGTGCTGTTCGTCATCGAGTGCACGCGACGGCGCGATGCCGTGCTCACGATCGTCGTGCCCGGGCTCGTCGCCGCGGTGGTCGTCGCGCTCGCGTACCTGCCGTTGCGCGAGGGGATGGCCGCGTACCGCGCGGATTGGACCGTGGCCGCGCCGTCCGAGTGGAACTACCTGCCGTTGCTCGCGACGCGCTACTTCGGTATCGGGTGGCGCGCGGTGCCGGCGCTCGCGCTGATCGGCGTCGGGTTGTGGGCGGCGGTTCGCGAGCGACGGCCGATGGCGTCGCTCGGGCTCGGCGTGCTCGTGCCGATGTGCCTCGCCTCCGCGCTCGGCGTGTCGACCATCCTCGGTGCCTACGCGCGCTTCCTCAGTCCGATTCTGCCGCTCCTGATCCTGTTCCTCGTGCTCGGCATCGAGACCGTCACGCGCGGCAAGCGCGTCGGCGTGTTCGCGCTCGCCGCCCTGGTCGCGTTCACGTGGCTGCCCAAGCTCGAGAACGGTCTGATGAAGAAGGAGCGCGGTCCGTACGCGGAGGTCGCGGCGCACCTGGAAGCGCTCGAGCCGCAGGAGGGGGAGGTCATCAGCTTCGACGTGTCGACCAAGCGCTTCCTCGTGCCGTACATCGGCAAGGAGCCGTTCGCGGCGCTCTCGAGGTGGGCGCGGCGCTCGACGTCGGTGCGGAATCCGCGGCTGATCGTTGTCGCGTCCGGTCCCGCGTTCGAGACCGACGCGCCGAGCAAGCGCTTCGGCACGATCCAGGTCGTGACCTATCAGGGCGGCAACGCGCTGCGACAGGTGCAGCGCTTGCACGACGACCTGCTGCGCATGCTCGACGGGTATCCCGTGCAAGCGAACCTCACGGATCACTACGGGATGATGATGAAGCTGCTGCTCGCGCTCGGGCGGCGCGACGAGATGACGCGCTACACGGTCGGCTACTACGAGTGCTTCCTGCGCAGCAGTCGCTTGCAGGACATTCCGCCGCAGCTCTTCGACGTGCGCGACTCGATCAGCAAACACCCGATCATCCAGGACATCCTGGGCGTGAGCGACGCGACGCTGGCCAACGAGTAGCGCGTCAGGCGACGAGCGCCCGCGCCGTCGCGTTCGGAATGTGCGCTTGCGTGAGCAGTGCGATCTGTCCCTGGGCGAGGATCGCGAGCTGCGCGCGGCGCGCGCGCTCCACCGCGACGTCCACGTCGCGGATGCGGCTCTCGGTGGCGGTGGTGTCCAGCTCGCGCTGACCCAACGAGCGGGCGCGGCTGGAGAGCGTGTTCGACGCGACGCCCAGACCGCTCCGGATCTCTGCCACCGAGTCGATCGCCGCGTCGAGGTCGTCGAACGCCGCGGCCGCGCTGGCCGCGTCGTCGAGCCCCGCGCCGTCGATGCCGAGGTCGCTCGCACTCGCGCCCTCGAGCGCGACGTCGACCGTGTCGTCGCCCTCGGGTCCGGTCTGGATCGCGACGCTTCCGATCGAACCGTCCAGTACCTTCGTTCCGTTGAATGCAACGGATGAGGCGATGCGGTCGACCTCGTCGCGCAGCGCCACGAACTCGCGGTGCAGGCTCGAGCGATCTCCCGTCGAGAGCGTGTCCGTCGCCGCGCGTACGGCGAGCTCGCGCATCCTCCCCAGGAGCTCGTCGACCTCGCCCAGCCCGCGCTCTGCGGTGTTCGCGAGGCTGATGCCGTTCGTGATGTTGCGACTCGACGCGTGCAGCGAGGCGAGCTGCGAGCGCAGGCGCTCGGAGAGCGCGAGGCCGGCCGGGTCGTCGCCGGCGGCTTCGATGCGTTCGCCCGAAGCCAGCTTCGCGTGCGAGCGCGAGAGCTGCCGCTTCGTGCGGTCGAGGCTCCGGTGGATCCCTCGAATGGAAAAGTCCCCCATCCCCATGACAGCCTCCGGGACCGAAGCCCCCCTGTCCTTGCCGATCGATCTCGCCCGCGCCCCCCAGGCGCGGATCCATCGCGGGCGCCGTCCCCTCGGCGAACTCCCGCGTTGTCCTTCTCGGCGCGCGGGTTCGCGCGAGTTCACGCGAAGCGCGAAAAGGCCCCGGCCCCAGCCCCTGGGGGGAGAGGAGGGGAGGGGCCACTGGATTCTGTGGCTGGCGGAACCCGAACAAAACCCTACCATGGGCGGCGTGTCCCTTCCGATCGTTTCGCCCTCCCGAACGCTCCTGCACGCCCTGTCGCGGCAGGTCCAGGGGATCCTGTCCCCCGGTGCTCCTCCGGAGGATGTGGAGCGTGGGGACCCGGTCGCCCCGGCGCTTGCGACGGGCTGGGCGCTCGGGAAGGGCCGGCTGCGGCGTGGGGCGATCCACGAGTGGTTCGGGGCGGACACGGCCGGGGCGCGCTCGGACTGGACGCCGCCGCTCGCGGTGCTGACGCACCTCGCCCGGCGCGCGCTGCTCGCTTCGGAGGCCATGGCGGAGCGCGAGGCCGTGCTCTGGATCGGGCGCCGCGTGTGGCCCTATCCGTGCACCCTGCTCGGCGACTTCGAAGTGCGCGACGTCGCCAGTGGCGAGCGCTTCGCGACGCTCGAGCTCGAGCGTGTCGTGTCGCCCGCGGCGTCGGCGCTCTTCGCACGCTCGCTCTTCGTCGACCCACCGGATGCGAGCCAGCGCCTGTGGGCGATCGACGCCGCGTTGCGCTGTCCGTCGGTCGCCGCGGTGGTCGGGGATGCGAGCACGTTCGACATGGCGTCGACCCGGCGTCTGCAGCTCGCGGCCGAGGCGGGCAAGGGATTGGGACTTCTGGTTCGTCCTCCTCGAGACGAGGGCGAACTCTCCGCGGCAGCGACACGCTGGCGCATCCGTAGGGCGCTTCCGGTGGAGGGGAACGCCCGTCCGCGATGGACCCTCGAGCTCTTGCGTTGCAAGGGAGCTCTCGGATACGGAGGGCAGAGGAGCGAGGGGGACGGTTCCATGGTGTGCGCCGCGCCTTAGCCCTCTTCTTCCCGACCTTCTCGATCGACCGCATGCGCCGCCGCAATCTGGCGTCGGGTGTGCGCGGTCCGCTCCTGCTCGTGACGACCGAGCGCGGTGCACGCAAGGTCGCCGCCGGCTCGCCCGAGGCGTGCGCGCGCGGCGTCGAGCCCCGGATGAGCGTGGCGCACGCGCGCGCCCACGTGGGGGGAGGCGGGGAGGGGGGCGGTTAGCGCGC
>JAJDEV010000188.1 GCA_029259605.1 Planctomycetota bacterium
TTGCCGAGATCGACGCGGATGTGCGTCAGATCAGCGCTTCGCGACCGAAGCGCGTGGAGGCGACCTGGACGGGTCGTCGAACCCGGTGAGGAAGGGAAGCGTTGAGATGGCGCGCAGCTGCGTCGATCTCGGTGAAGGCTCGTGAATGATCCGGGCTAGTGCGGCGTTGGCGGCGTCAGGAGCAGCGGAGCGCCGCCTGCCTCTCCCGTGCACGCGCCGTGCTCGAAGGCGACGACTCCGCGGCGCACCACGGACGTCGGAAAGCCCGCGAGCTCCATGCCCTCGTACGCCGACCACTTCGAGCGCGACGGGAGCTCGGCGCCGATCACGCGTCGCGTTTCGCTCGGATCGAAGAGCGCGAGGTCGCCGTCGAAGCCGACCTCGATGCGCCCCTTGCCCGGAATGCGCAGCGACTCGGCGGCACGCGACGTGACCGAAGCCAGCGCGGTCTCCGCGTCGAGCCGACCGGTGCGAACGAGCTCGTACGTCAGCTGCCAGAGCAGGTCGACCGACGGCATGCCCGAGGGCGCGTGGCGGTACTCGCGCTGCTTGTCCTCGAGCGGGTGCGGCGCGTGGTCCGTGCCGATCGCCTCGACCGTTCCGTCCGCGAGCCCGGCGAGGATGCCGTCGGCGTCCTCGCGCGTCTTCACCGACGGATTCACGCGCAGCAGGTTACCGAGCCGCGGGGCGTCGTCGCACGAGAGCAGAACGTAGTGCGGCGCGGTGCTCGAACCGATGCCGAGTCCGCGCGCGCGCGCCTCGCGCACGAGCCCCACGCCTGCCTTCGTGCTGATGTGAAACACGTGCAGCTCGGCGCCCGTCTCTTCGCACAGCTCGATCGCCAGTCGGATCGACGAGACCTCGGCCTCGGTCGAGCGCACGAGGTGGTGCTCGTTGGCGGTCGCGTTCGGATACTTCAGCTTGTCCGCGCGCAGCATGAGCTCGTCCTCGCAGTGCGCGACGACCATGCGCCCCGAGCGCGCCGCCGCGGCGAAGAGGTCGCGCAGCGTGCCGCGATCGGTCTGCCCGCCGAGTCCGGTGGAGCCGCCCAGGAAGAGCTTGAGCGCCGGCGTCTTCTTCGCCATCGCGTCGAGCTCGGGCACGGAGTCCGGCAGCAGGTTCGCCAGGCAGCCGAAGTCGACGCGCGAGCGCGCGCGCACGTGCTCGATGCGCGACTCGAGCGCCTCGAGCGAGACCGAGAGCGGCGGGTTGTTCTGCACCTCGACGACCGAGGTCACGCCGCCGTGCAACGCACCGGCCGAGCCGGTTTCCCAGCCCTCCTTGTGCGCGAGCCCCGGATCGCGAAAGTGCACGTGCACGTCGATCAGTCCGGGGATCACGGTGCGCCCGTTCGCGTCGAGCACCGGCGCGCCGCCAGCATCGAGCCCCGAGCCGACCGCGACGATGCGTCCGTTCTCGACGAGGACGTCCAGCTCCCCGCCCGCGTCGACCTCGCCCGTCCGGACGAACGCGCGCGCGCCGCGCACGAGCAGATCGCCGCCGCCGGGGTGTGCGTCCGAGGCGGTCACGCCTGCGATCCGTGCCGTGCGCGCCGCGCGACGACGATCGTGATGTCGTCCTCGCGCGCCTGGCCGCTCATGGCCATCGCTTCTTCGAGGATCGCGGTCATGATCTCGCCCGCGTCCGCTCCCTCGGCCGCGACGCGCGCGAGCACGCGCTTGATCCCCTCCTCGCCGAACAACGTGTCCGGATCGGCGGGGTGGCGCGCCTCGGACAGTCCGTCCGTGTAGATCACGAACACGTCGCCGTCGGTGAGCGCGATCGGCGCGTGGGCCTTGTACACCTCATCGGCGATCATGCCGAGCGCGGGACCGCCGCCGGTGATCGTCTCGATGTCGCCCGTCGCCTTGCGCCAAACGAAGGGCAGCGCGTGCCCCGCGTTCAAGCCGAGCACGGTTCCGTCCTCGCCGAGCAGCGCGAGGAACAGCGTGAGGAAGCGCCCGTCCTCGACGCGCTCGCTGAGATCTTCGTTGAGCAGCGTGACGACTTCGCCGGGTTCGGAGACGAGGCGCAGGAACGAGCGCAGGCTGCCCTGGGTCGTCGCCGTGATCAGCGCCGGACCGATGCCGTGCCCGGTGGCGTCGCCGACGACGATCGCGAGCCGGCCGTCCTTGGCCTTCACGAAGTCGTAGAAGTCACCCGCCGCTTCCTCGGCCGGCCGATACCAGCCGCGCACGTCCCAGCCGGTGAGGTCGGTCGGGATGCCGGGCATGAGGTCGCGCTGGATCGCGCTCGCGAGCTCGAGCGACTGTTCGAGGCGCACCTTCTCGATCGAGTCGAGGTGCAGGCGCGCGTTGTCCATCGCGATCGAGATCTGCTGGGCGAGCGCGGCGAACAGCGCGAGGTCGCCCTGGGTGAAGTTACGCGTCGCGGCGCGCGAGTCGACGTAGAGCACGCCGCGCGACGGCGTCGCGTCGGGATCGTCGTCCTCGCCCGCGAGCGGCACGCACATCACGGCGCGCAGCTTGAGGTCGTACACCGACTTGCCGAGTTCGAGCGCCTCGGACTCGGAGTGCACGGTCGCGCGCACCGGTTGATTCTCGTCGAGCACCTTGTGCGCGACCGAGGTCGAGAAGCGCACGTCGTCCTGCACGTCCCCGTCCTTGTCGCGTCCGTTGCGAACGACGAGCGTCTGCCCGTCCTCACCGCGCATGATGAGGAGGCCGCGCTCGGCGCCCGTCAGCCGGATCGAGGAGTCGACGACGTAGGTCAGGAGCGACTCGAGGTCGCGCGAGCGCGAGACGCGCGCGATCGTCTCGAGCAGGATCTGGACGGTGTGCCGGTCCTTGCGCGCCTCGCCGGTCAGGAACTGCGTCGCCGGAGACGGTCCGCGGCCCGGGTCCCCTCCCGACGCCTTCGACCCCTCGGACGCTTCGGTTCCGGCGTCGCCCCCGGGCGCCGCCGTCTTCGCGGCCGAGTCGGTCGCGGCCTGCTTTTTCTTTCGGAAGAACATCGGCGCTGAGTCTATCCGCCGGCCCACGCGTCGTCGTGACTCGATGCGCCGAATCGCGCGTTCCCTCCGGACACCTGCGTAGCCCGCGCCCACTTCGCGCGGTAGCGCTGTCCGGACGGCGCGCGACGGCACGCGGGTGGCGGATTATCCTTGCCAGCCGACCGGGGGCCCAATCATCATTGTGCGCCCGAAGGCACGGCTGACACGTCACGCCGCCGCCGCCGGCTCCCGCACGCAAGGACACAATCGAACATGCAGATCACGGTGGAACCCAGGGAGAACTTCAACGTTCTCCACCTACGGGGCGAATTCGACACCTTCTATTGCCCGGCGCTGCAGAGCGAGGTCGATGGGCTGGTCGCCGCCGGCGTGAAGCGCGTCGCGCTCAACCTGCGCCTCGTCAAGTTCATCAACTCGACCGCGCTCGGGGCGATCATCAAAGCCTCGAAGACGCTCGCCGGGAACGGCGGCAAGCTGGTGATCTCGCGCCCTTCGAAGTTCTGCCGCGACATCATCGAGAAGGTCGGGCTGGACCGCGTCGTTCCGATCTACGACTCCGACGAAGAGGCAGGCGCCGCGCTCGCCGGAACGGAGGGACAGGCCGCCGCCGATTCGGGGAACGAAGGGCTCGACGACGAGACCGCGATTCTCTTCGCCCCGACCGACCGCGCCAAGATCGAGCACTTCGTCCCCGAGAGCGCGCGCTCCGGCAAGGCCAACCCCGTCCACGGCCACGCGTTCTCGTCCAACTGGCGCGGCGTCGGTCGCATGTCCGCGCTGGACGCCGAGGGACTGCGCTTCGTTTGGAACGGTGGCAACACCGGCCTGTCCGCCTTCGAGATGGGTCAGATGCTGTCGCTCGGCACGGACCTGAACGTCAAGTTCCGCCTCCCCTTGCTCCAGAAGGGACACTGCGAGGCGGTCGTCACGGTGAACGAAGTCGAGGAGCGCGCGGACGGCGTCAAACTCGTCGCGAGCTTCAGCGAGCTGGATCCCGAGACGCGTCAAGCGGTGCAGCAGTACGCGTCCGACATGGCGTTCCTCAAGAAGGAACTGCGCCAGGCCACCGAGGACGAGTAGGACCGGTTCACGCCGTCGTCGAACCCGGTGAGGGAGGGAAGTGCTGATCTGACGCACAGCCGCGTCGATCTCGGTGAAGGCTCGTGAAGGATCCGGGCTAGGTGCTGCCCTCGGCGCCTTCGGCGCTCGGCGCGGAGCTACGCGAACGCTTCGCCTGGCGCAGCTTGGCCTGCACGTGCTCGCGCGCGCTCACGAAGATCTCCTCGAACTCGGTCGCGACCTTCGGCCAGGCGAGCACCGACTCGGCGTACTCGCGTCCGGCGAGCGACCAGCGACGGCGCGCCACCGGCGAGGACGCGGCGCGGACGATCGCGTCGCTCCACGCGCCCTCGTCCCCCACGGCGACGATGATGCCGGTCTCGCCGTCCCGCACGATGTTCGCCAGCCGCGGGCGATTGGCCACGAGCACGGGCAACCCGCACGCCATCGCACGCCCGATCTGTCGGCCGACCACGCAGTCGTCCTTGGCGGGAACCGCGAGCAGCGTGCTCGCTCCCATCAGGCCGGGTAGCTCCTCGCGTCGCGGACGGGGGAGCCAGTGAACGCGGTCGCCGATCCCCAGCCGTCGCGCTTGTGCGTGCAGCGCGGGCGCGGCCGAGCCGTGCCCCGCCAGGACCAAGTTCCAGTCGGAGCGTTGCCCGACGGTGCGCGCGAAGGCGCCGATCAGCGTGTCGACGCCGCGGTTCATCTCGAGCTTGCCGACGTAGAGCAGGATGCGTCCGCGGATGCGTCGCCGCGCGACGAGCGTGCTCGTCAGCCCCGGGCGGAAGTCGGACGTGTCGACGCCGTGCGGGATGACGCGAATGAGATCGTTCGGGAATCCCTCGCCGAGCGCGTGCTCGCGCGACACGTTGTCGAGCGCAACGAGTCCGCCGACCGTGCGCCGGACGTAGCGCCCCCACAGCACTTCACCGATGCGGCGCAGCGCGCGCTCGTGAAGTCGTCCGCCACCGGGCAGCGCCGACTCGACGAGGACGAGCGTCGCGCTGAGCTTGCGCGCCATGCGCGCACCGCGCGCCGCCGCGGGCGACAACGCGTCGTACGCGAGCAACACCTCGGGACGGAACGAGAGCAGCTTGCTCCAGCTCTCGTCGCCCTCTTCGAACGAATCGCTCGAGCGCGGAATCAAACCCGGCGGCGCACCGAATCCGCGCACGTGATGTCCGCGGCCGAGCAACTCGCGCGCGAGTTTCGGCGCGTGACCGCCCCACTTGACACGCAGATGCATCGGTCCGTCGAGCGAGACCGAGAGCGGGTCGAGGAGCAGTGCGATGCGGAGGGACGAAGTCACGGGGATCGAGGGGAAGAAACTACATGCAGCGTCACGCCGCGCGGAACTCTCTTCAAGGCATCCATCGGAATCCGGTCGTTCTGATCTTGACGGCTCAAGTCGAGTCCCGATGCGTCGAAACCAAAGCACATCCCCACCTCGCACTCTCTTCTCGACGCGCTCCATGTTCGACTCCCAGTCCGGCCCCTACTCCCCGCTCTCCGGAACCGTGCCCCAGCCCCGGGCACTGTTCATCGATCGCTTCGGCACACTCCTCCGCGTCCCGGAGCGAGGCTGGCCGGCGAGCGTCGACGAGATCGAGTTCCTCCCCGGCGCGCGCGAGGCCCTTTTCCGCGCCATCCGCGCCGGGTGGAAGATCTACCTGCTCGGCAACGACGACGAGGTCGCCTACGGAGAGGTTCCGCTCGACGTCTGGGAGTCCATCCAGCAGCACATCACGGACGAGCTCGAGAGCGCCGGTGTGCTCGTCGAGCGTGCCTACACCTGCACCACACGCCCCGACGGCGTCGAGGGGCAGGTCGGCGACTCGGTGTACCTGCTGCCCAACACGGGCGCCTTCTACCACGCCACGCACACCGACGGGATCGAGCTCCGGAAGAGCTGGGTCATCGGGGACAGCACCCTGGAGCTCGTCGCCGGCTGGCGTTCGGGCTGTCGCCTGGCGGCCGTGCGGACCGGAATGGGACTGCGCGACGGCACCTTCGAGGTCGATCCCGAGCTCGTCGGCGAGGACCTCGCCAGCGTCGTGCAGGTCCTGCTCGGCAACGCGGCCCTGTCCGCCTGAGCCGGGGCGAAACCGCCTTTGCGGAGGCGTAGGGGGCGATCCAAGGCCGCGGCGGTCCCGATTCCGGGGGCCCGCGCGGCGTTTTGGCACGCACCCCGTCGGCGGGATAGACTTGGGTCCCACCCCTTTCGTCTGCCCGCATGAAAACGATTCGCGAACTGCTCACCGACCGCTCTCCCATCTCCGTCCCCGGGACCATGACCGTGCTCGACGCGGCCAAGACGATGCACGCGGCCAAGATCGGCGCGCTGCTCGTGGACGACGCGAAGGGGACCGTGGGCGTCTTCACCGAGCGTGATCTGATGGCGCGCGTGGTCGTGGCCGGCCTCGATCCGGCGACGACGCCGATCGCGAACGTGATGACCCGCGACCTCTTCACGGCCGGACCCGACGAACGGATCAACGAGATCGCGCGCCGCCTGCAGGAGCGCCACATCCGCCACCTTCCCGTCATCGAGGACGGAAAGGTCATCGGAATGCTCAGCCTCCGCGATCTCCTGCGCGAGCACGTCGACGTCAAGCGCAGCGAGGTCCAGGCCCTCACCGCCTACATCCAAGGCGAGGGCGACGCGGCCCCCTGAGGGGCGCTCGGCCTGCTAGCCCCGGGGAGCCGGGGCGAGCAAGACGCGCTGCCCCGATCGCAGCTGGGTCGGCGCCTCGCGCTTCGAGCGCCGTCCCAATCGATCCTGGATCGAGATCGCCTGACCGCCGCGATGGACGAGCTCGATCGATCCCTCCGGGGTCTCGCGCACCGACACGACCGCGCGTCCGAGTCGAATCCCCCACCCCTGCGGCAGGTCGATCGAGAGCGAGCCGCGACGCAGCTCGAGCTCGGCCGAGCGCAGGAAGAGGATCGACATGCGCGGATCGAGCGGCGCGTCCGCGTCGGTCACGATGCTGAACGACGCCTTCCCGCGCACGGACGCGCTCGAGAGCGAGTTCCAGCGCACGGCGACCTCGGAACGAATCCCGAGCTCGATGTGCGCCTGGCCGGGGACGACGAGCGGCGCACTCGTCGAAGCGAGCGAGAGCACGCCGTCGTCCGTCGCGACGAACGCGTGCCCGGTCGGCACCGAGACGACCGCGGCAGCGTCGGAGCGCCGGCCGCCGTCGGACGGCCGCACCGACGCCGCGGCATCCTCCGGCGCGAAGGCGCCCGCCGCGGCGACGGCACCGAGGGCCACGAGGCAGGAAGTGAGGAGCGAGGCAGAGAACGTCACGCGGGGGATTATCGACGCCCGCATCCGCCGATCTGGTGCGATTCACGCGGGAAGCCCGCCTGGGGCGGGCGTTGCCCGGCTCACTCCGACAGTTCGGCGAACCGGCGCCGCAGGAACGACGCGCGCATCCGATCGCGCTCGGTCGGATCCGCGAGCTCCTCGTTCACGGCGCCACCCGACAGCGTGTGCACGTGGCCCTTCTGGATCTGGACCGCCATCCGGTTCACCTCGCTGGGCGCGATGCCCGGGAGCGTGCCGAGGCAGATGCCGAGGCGGACGTTCGAGAGGTGCAGCAGGGCGACGTCGGTCGGCAGCGAGCGCGCGGTGCGCAGCATGCCGAGCGAGCGGTGCACGCGATCGTCGAGACTGCTCGCTTGCTCCTCGTGGACGACGTCGCGCACGCGGCGCTCGAAGTCGACGATGTAGGGAACGAGCGCTTCGAGGTCGCCGATCAACTCCTCTTCGCTGCGCCCGAGCGTGACCTGGTTCGACACCTGGTAGAAGTCGCCGGCGGCGCGGCTGCCCTCGCCGTACATGCCGCGCACGGCGAGGCCGGTGCGCTGGGCGGCGGTGAAGACCTTCTCGAGCTCCGAGCGCACGAGGCCGAGCGCGGGCAGGTGCAGCATGACCGAAGCGCGCAGTCCGGTGCCGACGTTGGTCGGGCATCCGGTGAGGTAGCCGAGTTCGCGCGAGTGCGCGAAGCGCACGTCGTTCTCGAGCGCCGTGTCGAGGTCGCGCACGCGCTCCCACGCGGCGCGCAGCGAGAGCCCGCTCGACAGGCTCTGCAGCCGGAGATGATCTTCCTCGTTGATCATCACCGAAACCGTTTCCTGGTCGTTGAACGCGACGGCACGGCCGGGGCGATTCGAGAGGCGCGGGTCCGTCGGCGCGAGGTCGCGGCTGACGAGGTGGCGCTCGCGCAGGAGCAGCCGCATCACGGGCGACGCCTCGTTCATGCCGACCCAGATCGTCTCGCCATCGAGCTCGCGGTCGACGAAGAGGTCGCGCAGGACGCCGCACAGCTCCTCGGCGCCGGTCGGTTCGAGGCGCATCACGAACGGATAGCCCTCGACGTTGCGCGCCAGGCGCACGCGGCAGGAGACGACGACGTCCGAGGCGGGACCGTCCTCCTTCATCCACGATCCGATGCGATCGGCGAAGCGGTAGGGATCGATAGGAGCGAAGACCATGGCGGCGGTGATCTTAGTGTGCCATGCATCGGGATCCAGGCGTCAAGGGCGTCCGTGTCTCGAGTCGATGAACGTCGCGAGGCGGTGCGAACTCGCTCGATCCGGTGCCCGCCGGAGGGAACGTTGCCTCGCCCCCCTCGGAACGCCATCCTTCGCGGGAAGCGCCGACCCGCCCATGGGCCTCCTCGACCCCCAGAACATCGTGCTCGCCACGCTCGTGGCCAGCCTGATCCTCTTCCTCACGGATGCCCTGCGCTACGACGCGGTCGCGATCCTCGTCGTGATCGTGCTCGCCGGCACCGGGGTGCTTCCCTACGAGGAAGCCTTCGCGTGCCTGGCGGATCCGGCCGTGATCCTGGTGGCGTCGATGTACGCGTTCGCCGCGGCGGTCTCGCGCGCCGGCATCACGGAGACGCTCTGCAACCGCCTGCTCGGCGGCACCGCGAAGGGTGAGGCGTGGCTCACGTTCCGCATCGTGCTCGTCACGGGTCTGATGTCGTCGGTGCTCTCGAACGCCGCGGTCGTGGCGACGATGATCCCCGTGCTCGGCGTCCTGTCGACGCGCTCGAGCATCCCGGTCTCGCGGCTGCTCATGCCGATGGCGTTCGGCAGCCTGCTCGGCGGCATGCTCACGCTGATCGGCACGTCGAAGAACATCGCCGTCAACGGAGTCGTCGCGGACGCTGGCGGCGTGCCCTTCGGGCTGTTCGACTTCACGCCGTTCGCCTTCGTGCTCCTGGTCGTCGGCGCGCTCTACTTCTGGGGTCCGGGCCGGCTGCTGCTTCCGCGCTCGCGCACGAAGGTCTCGCTCAGCCAGCACTACCAGGTGCCGAAGTTCCTCACCGAGGTGCTGGTCGATCCCGGCAGCGGGCTCATCAACCGCTCGGTCGCCGAGCTCGACGTGCTCGAGCGCTTCGAGATCACGCTGCTCGGCCTCGTGCGACAGGGCGGCGAGCAGGTCTTCGCGCCCGGCCCCTACAACCGCATCCGCTCGGACGACGTGCTCATCCTGCAGGGCGAGCCGGACGCGATCGTCAAGCTGCGCGAGGAGCTCGGGTTGCGCGCACGCGCGGCGGTGCAGAGCGGTGAGGTCAACCTCGTCGCGGACGACGTGCAGCTCGTCGAGGCCGTCGTTCCGCCGACGTCGAGCCTGCTCGGCCGCACACTCGCCGACGCCGAGTTCCACGCCTCCACGAACCTGAACGTGCTCGCGGTTTCGAAGCACGGCGAGATGCAGCCGTCGCGCGTCACCGAGACGGTCTTCGAAGTCGGCGACACGCTCCTCATCCAGGGGCACGCGCCCGACCTGAAGCGCATCACGCGCAACCGCGAGCTGATCGTCCTCAGCGAGCTCCAGCTGCCGACCTTCGGACGCAAGGCGCTCGTGACCGTCGCGATCCTCACCGCGGTCATCCTCGCCGGCGCGCTGCGCTGGCTGCCGATCTCGGTCGCCGCGCTCGCGGGCGCGGTCGCGCTCGTTCTCTTCAAATGCGTGCGCGCCGAGGAAGTGCGCAAGAGCGTCGACCTGTCCGTGCTCGTCCTCATCGGCGGCATGCTCAGCCTCGGCAAGGCGTTCAGCGCGCACGGGCTCAGCGAATCGGTCGCGCGCTGGATGATGAGCATCGGCGGCGGGCTCGACGAGAACCCGCTCGCGGTCATCGGGCTGCTGTTCGTGACGACGCTGCTCCTCACGCAGGTCATCAACCACGTCGCCGCCGGCGTGCTCATGGCGCCCGTCGCGATGTCGCTCGCCGCCGCGCTCGACTGGAGCGATCGCCCGCTGCTCATGGCCGTCTTCACCGGCGCGGAGTTCGCGTTCATGTCGCCGGTCGCGCACCAGGCGAACGCGATGATCATGGGCCCCGGCGACTACAAGTACCGCGACTTTCTGCGCTGCGGCACGCCGCTGACCATCGTGCTGACGATCGTCTCGACGCTGCTCATTCCGGTCTTCTGGCCGATCCATCCGTAGCAGGTCTGCGTCGTGCAACTCCTCGTCGCGCTGCTGCTCGCGGGCACACAGACGGTGGACGTCAACGCCGCGCCGCAGGCGTGGTCGGACTTCCCGGTGTTCGTCTGGCGCCAGCGCTACGCGGGGCGTCCGCTGCCCGATGTCTTGATCGAGCCGTTCCGCGGAACGAACGTCGTGCGCGACGAGGACGCGGAATGGGTGCGCGCGAAGGGGCTCGCGTTCTACGTCACGAGCGCCGCGGGCCGAGATGACGTGCACGTCGACGCCGACGAGGCTTGGACAGCGCAGGTCGAGCGCTGGAAACGCACCGGCGATCCGGCGGCGCTCGCGCGTGTTCCGTGCCTCACGGATCCGGCGACGATCCGGCGCCTCGACGGGACGCTCGCGCGCTCGGTCGCCGCGCGCGGCGGCGCGCACGGCTTCGGCCTGTCGCTCGGCGACGAGGTCACGCTGAACCCGTCGGGGCATCCGCTCGACCTGTGCCGCTCCGACACGTGCGAGGCGCGCTGGCGCGCGTTCGCGACCGCGCACGACCTGCCCGCGGTGGCACCGTTGACCAACGTCGTGCGCCGCGACCTCGCGGCCGGCGAGTTCGCGTCGCTCGGTCCATGGCTCGCGCGCCGACGCTTCCACCGCGACGTGATCGTCGAGACCGTGCGACGCCTCGCTTCGCGCGCCGGTGCGCACGACGTGGGGCTGCTCGGCCTCACCGCCTCGCCCGTCTTCGGTGGCATCGACCTCGGCGCGCTGCTCGCACCCGACCTCGGCCTCGACTTCGTCGAGCTGTATCCCGCGCTCGAGGGACGCGCGCTGCTCGCGTGGCGTTCCGCGCGGCCGCGCACGCTCGCCACCGTCTTCGTGCAAGCGGACGCGCCCGACGGAGTCGCGTGGCAGGCGTGGGAACATTGGGCGCGTGGCGGGGACGGGCTCGTCGTGTGGAGCGACCAGTACCTCGAGGACCGTCCAGCGCAGCGCGCGCGCTTGGCCGAAGCCGTGCGTGACATCCGCCGCGTGAACGCGCTCGTTCCCCGCGTGGCCCCCATGCCGGACGCGCGCGTCGCCGTGCTGTCGGATCCCGATTCGATCGCGGCGTCGTGGTTGCGCGACGCGCTGCTCGACGGGCCGACGTGGACGAGCCGCTTCCCCACCTACCAGCGCGAGTTCGGCGGCTACGAGGCGCGGGTCGAGACCTGGCTACGCCTCGTCGAGGACCACGGCGAGTTGCCCGCCGCGATCGGGTTCGCCGAGCTCCTCACGGCAGGCGCCGACGTCGTGATCCTGCCGCGCGTGCTCGTCGTCGACGCGGGCGACGCGCGCCTGCTCGAGCGCTTCCTGCGCGAGCAGCGCGGCGTACTCGTCGTCGACGGCGAGCTCGCGTGGGTCGACCGACGCGGCGTGCCGTGGGACGGCGAGCTCGTCGAGCGCCTGCGCGCGATCGCGCCGGAGCGCGTGCTCGACGCTCCGCCCGGCATGGAGGCCTACCGCGCGACGCGCGTGACGAACGAGCACGGACGACTGCACGCGTTCCTCGACCGCGCGCTCGAGCGCTCGCCCTACGCGGGGACTCCCGCGCTCCGCATCCGCGCCGCGGACGGCACGCTTCCGCTCCTGATCACGCGCCGCAACACGGCCGACGCGACGTGGTTCACGGTCGTACCGAATCTTCCGGATGCGGAGCAGCGCGGCAGCATGCTGCGCACCGCGCGCCTCCAGATCGAAGCGACGGACGCGGGCGAACCGCCGACGATCGAGTGGATCCACCCCGCGGACGGTGACGGCACCCTGCGCGCCGGCGACGCCGCCGTCTTCCGCATCGCGCGGTAGGCGCTAAACGATGCGCTTGCCGAGGCCGGACAGGATCAGCTCGACGGCGAGCTCGGCCGTGCGGTTGCGATCGTCCAGGATCGGATTGATCTCGGTCATCTCGAGCCCGAGCAGGTGTCCCGATTCGGCCGCGTGCTCGAGCAACAGGTGCGCCTCGCGCTGCGTCACACCGCCGGTGACCGGCGTTCCGACGCCGGGCGCCGCGCTGGGGTCGCAGCCGTCGAGGTCGAACGACAGGTGAAATCCCGCGGTGCCGTCGTTCACGATCTCGAGCGCCTCTGACATCACGCGGTCCATGCCGAGGATGTCGATCTCGCGCATCGAGAACGCCTTCACGCCCGACTCGTGCACGAGCTCGCGCTCGCGCGCGTCGACGTCGCGGATTCCGATCAGCACCGCGTTCCGCGGCGACACCATCGGCGTCGTCGGGCCGAGCCCGGTCAGCGCATCGGGTCCGTACCCCATGCAGCAGGCGAGCGGCATCCCGTGCACGTTGCCGCTCGGCGACGTCGACGGCGTGTTCATGTCCGCGTGCGCGTCGAACCAGAGCAGCCCGATCTTCTCGCCGCGCGCGTGGTGCCAAGACGAGACGCCCGCGACCGTCCCGCACGCGATCGAGTGATCCCCGCCGATGACGAGCGGCAAACCCTCGTCGTCGAGGATGCGCATCACGCGATCGCGCAGGCGCTCGCAGCAGTGCGCGATCGAGCCCAGGAAGCGCGCGCTCTTGTCGCCGGGGTCGTGCCCCTCGGGACGCAGGACCGGAACGTTGCCACGGTCCTCGAACGTGTGCCCGAGCGCGGCGACGCGCGGACCGAGGCCGGCGATGCGCATCGCGCTGGGCCCCATATCGACGCCGCGCAGACCTCCACCGAGGTCCATCGGGACGCCGAGCATCGTGACGTGCTGTTTGTTCATTGGGATCCTTCCACCCGTCCGCGTGCCGACAGAGCGCCGAGCATCGCGCCCTGCAAGGCCGGGTCGCGTTCGTCCCGTTCGCGCGCGAGCGCGTCGACCGCCGGCAGCCCACCCCACTCGCCGATCGCGAAGCCGACGCGCCGCAGGTCGGCCTCGCTGGCCTTGGGCGCGGGAGAGTCTAGCTCGAACTCGAGCGCGTGCGGTCCGGCGATCGCGATCAACAGTCCGCCCGCGAGAACGCTCCGGTTCCACGCGTCGCCCCAGAGCGCCGAGCGCAGGATCGCCTTGCCCGTCTCCGTGCGTCCGCGAACGAGCGCGACCGCGAGGTCGACGTTGGCGTCGAGCAGGAGCGGGTCGTCGGACGCAATCAACGGAAACGCCGTCTCGAGGCGCTGCAGGTCGGCGAAGTCCGGCTTGCGCGCCAGCGCGCGCACCGCGACCTTCAGGTACTCCGGCGTCCCGACGCCCGCGCGTACCCATTCGTGCAAGGCGTCGCGATCGGGCGTCTGACCGAGCCGCGCGTAGGCGACCAGGACGCACGCGCGCTCGACCGCGGACAGCTTCGGCGTCTTGACGACCTTCTTCATCCACGCCGCGACGACGGGGTCGTGCATCGCGCGATTCAGCGCCGCGAGGGCGAGGACGCGCTCGGCGCTCGGCGGACCGGCGAGCAGCCGCTGGAGCGCCTCGCGCGACGGCACGTGGCCGAGGCGTGCGAGCGCGACGTCGCACGTGGCACGCGCCAGCGGATCGTCGAGCGCGCCGGCCAGCTCCTCGAGGCGCGGAATCGCGCCCGGGTCTCCGGCGTCCGCGGCGGCCTCGAGCGTCGCGAGCACGGCGGGCACGTCCCCCGCCGCGACGCGCGCGTCGACCCACTCGGGATCGACAGGATCGCCCGCGCGGACGAGCATGCGCCGCGCGAGGTCGACGAGTTCGGGCTGCGCCTCGAGCGCTTCGCGGATCAACGCAGCGAACGGTTTCTCCACGCCGAGGTTCTCGATCTCGAGCAGGAT
The DNA here is from genome assembly GCA_029259605.1 of Planctomycetota bacterium. Classification (GTDB taxonomy): domain Bacteria; phylum Planctomycetota; class UBA1135; order UBA1135; genus OFTM281. The sequence goes on from JAJDEV010000188.1 coordinate 14,267, forward strand.
CGTCGCCCACTCGCCCAGCGTGCGCGGCCGCCAGCCACCGGTCTCGAACAGCCAGCCGAATGTCTCGGTGTGCGCGGCGACGACGCCGCGCAGGACGCCGAGTCGCGCGCGCCGCCCGCGCCCGGGCGGCCGACGCACCATCTCGACGACGTGGTCGCGAACGGTCGGATCGCCGAGCATCGTGGCCGCACGCAAGATCACGCGGTCGAGGAACTCGTCGTCCGCGAGGAGCTCCGCGCTGCGCACCTCGCGCCAACGCCGCCCGTCGACGAAGCCGTACTCGCAGGCCGCGATCCAACGCAGCTCGAAGTAGAGCGCGATCTCCGGATAGCGCGGCAGCTTCGGGTCCCCGGCGAGGATGCGAGCGAAGCGGTTCGCGGAGCGCTGCAGCGGTCCGGACTCCGCCGAAGCGAGGCGGCGCAGGATGTCGCCGGCCTCCTCGCTACCGGTCCAGTTCGCGAGCACGAGCGCGAGCGTCAGCGCCTGCTCGAAGTCCGTGACGTCCGCGACGAGCAAGCGCTGGAGCGCGGGGAGCCCCGCGGCGCCGAGCTCGCCCAAACCGAACGCCGCGGCGCGGCGCTCGAGGAGCGGTCCCGCGACGGCGTACGACTCGAGCAACGGAACGTCGCGGTGGTCGCCGCCCGCACCGAGCGCGACGAGCGCGGCGCCGCGCTCGAGGGGCGAAGCGTTCGCCGCGACCGCGCTGTTCTCCGGTCCGAGGAAGTGTCGCGCGCGCTCGCCGGCGCCCGCGGAGAACGACACGCGCAGGTTGCGCGTCCCCAGCTCGTCGATCGTCGGCGCCGCGCTCGCGGCGGTCTGCGCCCCGGTCGCGCCGCCGACGGCGAGCGAAAGGACGAGCAGCAGAGCGGAGGTGGGAATGCGCACGGGAGGGGAGCGGGACGGGAGCGCCGCGGAATTCTATCGGCTCGGTCGGAGGTAGATCACGACCTCCAACTCGCCGCTGTTCAGCGGGCGAATGCGATTCTCTCCCACGAGTCCGGCCTCGGTCGTCGCGCGGACGACGCCCGCCGCCCCCACCGGCAGCCCGCGCAGCTCGAAGCGCCCCGCCGCGTCCGTCGTGATCGACGGGGCGTCGAAGCCGACGATCACGGCGCCTTGGATCGGCTTCCCGGTGGCGGCGTCGAGCGCGGTTCCGACGACGGCCGCGCGGCCGACGGCGGCCACGCTCGCATGGGCTTCGGCTTCGGGCTCCTTCGCCTGCGGACTCGTGCCGCACGCGGCGAAGAGCGAGGCCACGCACGCGAGCGCCGCGCGGCGTCGCGTCTTCTGGATGCTCACGATCGACTTCATTCCGGCTCCCCCAGGATCGAGACCAACTCGTTCTGCTTGCGTTCCATCAGCTCCGCGTTCGACGCCTCGAGGTTCAAGCGCAGGAGCGGTTCGGTGTTGGACGCGCGGACGTTGAACCACCACCACTCGGGATCGCCGACGTCGCCGAACTCGACGGTGATGCCGTCGAGTTCGTCCGAGCGGCCGTCCGCGTAGCGCTGCTTCACCGCGGCGATCACCGCGTCCTTGTCGGCGACGTGGAAGTTGATCTCGCCGGTCGAGTGGTAGCGACGCAGCCCCGACACGAGGTCGCTCAGCGAACGACCTTCCGCGTCCTTCGACGCGAGGTAGGCGAGCGCCGTGACCAGCGCGATCTCCCCCGAGTCGGACACGAAGTTCTCGCCGAAGTAGAAGTGCCCCGAAAGCTCGCCGCCGAACATGATGCCCTGCTCGCGCATCGTGGCCTTCATGAACGAGTGCCCGACGCGCTCGCGCACCGGCTTGCCGCCCGCGCGCGCGACCTCTTCCTTCACGACCCACGAGGAGCGCAGGTCGTAGATCACGCCGGTTCCGGGGAAGCGCTCGAGGAAGCGCGGTGCGAGCAACGCGGTCATGAGGTCGGCTCCCACCGTGCGCCCCGTCTCGTCGACGAAGCAGCAGCGGTCGGCGTCGCCGTCCATGCCGACTCCGAAGTCCGCGCCGACCTTGCGGACGAGCTCCTGCACGTCGCGCAGGTTCTCCTCCTTCAGCGGGTTGGCCTCGTGGTTCGGGAAGGTCCCGTCGGGGTCCATGTAGAGCGTGTGCGCTTTGACCCGCGGCATGCGCGCGAGGATCGCGGGCAGCGTGTGTCCGCCCATTCCGTTCGCGCCATCGATCGCGACGACGATGTCGCGCTCGAGGTTCGCGAAGCCGGCGACGTGCTCGGCGTAGGCCTCGAGCATGTCCACGGTCTCCTCGGTTCCGCGCGCGCCGTCCGGACCCGGGTACGGATCCGCGCAGCGGCGGTCGAGTTCGGCGATGCCCGTGTCCCTCGAGACCGGCCGCGCGCCCTCGCGGCAGAGCTTCATGCCGTTGTACTCGCCCGGGTTGTGACTCGCGGTGACGCACAACCCGCCGTCGCAGTCGATGGTCCCGATCGCGAAGTAGGTCATCGGCGTCGAGGCCAGGCCCAAGCGGACGACGTTGCAGCCCGCGTCGCGCATGCCCGCGGACACGGCGTCCGCGAGCTCGGGCGAATGCGTGCGCATGTCCTGTCCGACAACGAGGCGCTTGGCCGAGAGCAGCTTGGCGAAGTGGTAGCCGATCTTGCGCGCGAGGTCGGCGTCGAGTTCGCTCGGAACGAGACCGCGGATGTCGTACGCCTTGAAGATTCCCATGCAGATGGATGCGGAAAAGGGGACGGGCGCCGGGGTGCGCCGCGAGCGGGGGCGCGACAGGATAGCGTCTGGCGGCTGCGACGCGTGAGGCCTACCCTCTAGACGGGGCGAATCCGGTCCGAATCTATCGCGACAGCAAGTCGCAACGTGTGCGACGCTGATGAACGTGCGACTCCGACTGGCGGACCTGGTGCAGCGCCTGCTGAACCGGCTGATCCGCCGCCGCGTGGGCGGAGACGCACGGCCTGCGTTCCTCGATCCGAACGCGACCTATCCGTCCCTGCTCGAGATCGATCGCAACGTCGACGCGATCCAGGCCGAGCTCGCCCACGTCCTTCCGGTCACCGACGCGGTGCCGACCTACCACGACGCGGACGAGGCGCAGCGCTTCATCTCCGAACCCGGTGAGAGCGCGTGGCGCACCTTCTTCCTGCACTTCTACTGGGCGGACGAGCGCTTCCCCCATCGCGCCGTCTGCCCGCGGACGGTCGAGATCGTCGAGCGCATCCCGAACGTGCTGCAGGCCTTCTTCTCGATCCTCGAACCGAAGAAGTCGGTCCCGGCGCACCGCGGTCCCGGGCTGCACTACCTGCGCTACCACACCGGACTCGTCGTCCCGGCGAACAAGCCGCCGAGCATCCGCGTCAAGGATCGCCATCACACGTGGAAGGAGGGAGAGAGCCTGTTCTTCGACGACTCCTACGAACACGAGGTGACGAACGACAGCGAGACCCCGCGCGTCGTGCTGATCGTCGACGTGCTGCGTCCGCTGCCGCCCCACCTGCACGCCCTGAACGTGTTCCTGCGCTGGCTGCGGACGCCGGCGAAGCGCTACCACGCCGAGCTCTACGAGCGCGTGCGCGTCGACGTCCCGCGTTCGAACGGCGTCGCCGCGGCGCCAAAGCGGTGACCGACGCGATGCGCGCGTGTACCACGTGCGTGATCCCCCCGACGAAGATGCGCACTCCGCCGCCGACCGCCCGTCCGCGCCGTCGTGTACGCGCGGCCTTGGTCGCGACGGCCGCGCTCTCGCTCGGCTTCGCACCCTCGGCGCCACGCGACCTGGACGTCGGCGTGCCGCCGGGTTCGCCGCTGACCTGGGGCCGATCGTTCCCGGGCGTCTCGCCGCCGCGCGAGCCGCTGTTCCCGCTCAGCGACCGGCCGAACACGCGCGGCGGACGCTCGATCTCCGCGCCGGTGCGCAGCCGGCTGGAGGTCAAGAGCGCGGACTCGTTCACGCTCGTGCGCATCCTCACCTGGGACCTCGGCGCGCACCTGGGTTGGCTGGGCGCGACTCCGCGCGAGCCGCTCAGCGGACGCGATTCGCTGCGCCCGCCGACCGCCGCGTTCGGTGAGCCGCTCTATTGGGTGTCGCTCGCGCCGCTCCTGCGCCTCCTGCTGCACCCGGCGCAGGTCTCGCGCACCGGAACCATCGCGCACCTCGTGGAGATCGGGGACGCGTCGCTCGGCGCCATCGACGACGCCGAGTCGGAGTCCGCGCTGCGCCGCGCGTGCGCCGAGGTGCGCGAGCGTGTCGCCCCGCGCGACGCGCGCGGCGCCGGGTGGGTCGGCGCGACACCGCGCGAGCGCATGCTCGGACGCTTCGTGCGCGAGGAGCTGCTGCGCGTCGAGCCCTACGACCCGAGCGCGGCCTTCGGCGCCCGCATCCTGCTCTTCGCCGACGAGGTGTTCCCGATCCTGAGAGCCTGGGCGCTCGACCCGAGCTCATGCGACCTGCAACGGAACGCCGTCGCCGCGCTCGCGCGCTATCGAACGCGCGACGCGCTCGACGTGCTCGTCCAGACCGCCGCGCAAACCGACGATCCGGTCGTGCTCCTACGCTGCTTGGCGGCGATCGGCGGGACCGAGGTCCGCATCGAAACGGGCGCGCTCGTCGAGCGCCTGAAGCGCACGAACGACGCGGTCGAAACGGTCGCGCTGCTCGGCGCCCTCGGTGCGACGCAGGATCCGGACTCGCTCGACGCCATCCTCCCTGTCGCGCGGTCGGCCTTCACGAGCAAGAACACCGACAAGCTGCAGGAGGCGTTGATCGCCATCGCGCGCCTCGCGCCGTACGCCGGCTCCGACGAGCGACGCAAGGACGTCGAGCGCTTCCTCGCCACGACCGAGCGCGCTCTGCGCCAGGCGCCGCGCGCGTTCCAACCGCCCGGTCCGAAGCCGTCCACCCAACCCGACCGACCGGACGAGGGCGACGCGCTCGGACGCGGGCTGTGGCAGCTCGCGACGATCGCGTGGACGCGCCTCGCGCCCAGCGACGCCGAGCGCGCGGCGCCGTTGCTCGACGTCTTCGGCGTCGCGTCGCGCGCCGCCGCCACCGCGAGCCGCGCGCCGTTCCTGACGCACGTCGCGCCATTCGCGCAGCCGCTCTACCTGGAAACGCTCGGCATGGTCGGGGGCGACCGCGCCGTCCGCATCCTGCGCGACGTCGCGCGCGACACGGCGCACCCGAGCCTCAGCGCGCACGCGCTGCGTTGGCTGCCGCTCGCGCAACGCACCGAGCTCGCGCTCGAACAGCTCGCCGTGGGCGGCGACTCCGGAATGCGCGTCGTCGCGCTCGAGACGCTGCTCGAGCTCGCGCACAAGGATGCGGGCGCGCTGTGCCGCGCCGCGCTCGAGGAGTGCGCGCTCGATCCGCGCGGCGCTGCCGACGATGCGGCGGCGCGCTTCTACTACCGCTCGGCGCTCAAGTACCTCTCGCGCACGAAACGCCTCACGCCCGCCGACTGCGTTCCGCTGCTCGCGCTCGTGCGCGCGGCGGACGGCGCCTTCGGCACGCTGCCGCTCGAGCTCGAGGACGAGGTCGCGCGCTTCGTCACGGCCGCCGGCGCCGGCGAGAACTCCGCCGTGCTGCGACGGATCGCCGACGAGTTGCTCGACTTCGTGATCCGCAATCGGATGAACGTCACGATCGATGCGGAGAACCGTGCGTCGGCGCGCAAGTACCTGCTCGGTCAAGTCGACAGCGCCGCCGCGCACCGGCGCGACCCGGGATACCTGACCGCCGTGCGCCGCGCCGTGCTCGCCTATCTGCTCGGGTACGACGTCGCACCCGCGGATTCGAACCGCGCGCAGTTCGCGCCGCCGGTGTCGCTCGAGGAGGAGATCCTGCTGTCGCTCGGACGCACGCGCGCGCCGCAGGCGGTCGAGCTCATCCTGCAGGTGCTCGAGAACAAGCAAAACGTGCACGACGCGTACGCGTGCCTCGCGCTCGGGATGGCGGGACACGCATCGTCCGCGTCCGCGCTGGCGCCGTTCCTGCTCGACGCCGATCCGTTCACGCGCTTCGCCGCATACGAAGCGCTGCGGCACCTGGTCGACGTCGATCGCGCGCTCGACGGCCGCGCGGCGATCGATTGGATGTACGCGCCCGCGGCGGAACGCTACGCACTCGCGGAGGAGGTCTGGCAATGGCTGGTCCAGCGCGAGCGCTGATCCTCGGTGCCATCGCGCTCGCGTCGGGCCTGTCGCTCGGAACGGGCGCGCCGCAGGACTCGGGCGAGCGTCCGATCCACACGCGCATCGACCTGCCGTCGATCGCCGCGTGCGGCGGCTGTCACCTCGAGGAGCACGAGGAGTGGTCGCGCAGCCTGCACGGGCGCGCGTGGACGAACGCGAACGTGCAGACGGCGACGAACCGCTTCCAGAAGAAGAGCTGCCGCCCCTGCCACAGCCCGCTGCCCGTCCTCGAGAGCGGGCTCGACGTGCCCCCACGTTTCCGCGACGAGAACCACGAGGACGGTGTGCACTGCCTGTCGTGCCACGGCCTGCCCGACGGCGTCGCCGCCGCGCGCACGATCGAAGACGCGCCGTGCAAGCCGCGCTTCGAACCGCGCCTCCTGCGCGCCGACTTCTGCTTCCCGTGCCACGAACCGACGCACGGCGCCTTCGGCGAGTACGTCCGCTCCGACGCGTTCGAGCTCGGACTGCGCTGCGCGGACTGCCACATGCAGACGCGCGCGAGCGGACGCGGACACAGCCACGGACCGAACGGCGGCCTGAACCCCGCCTTCGTCGCGCGCGGGCTCGCGTGGAGCGCGGAGCGCGAATCCGACGCGCTCGCCGTCACGCTCCGCAACCGCACGGGACATCGCTTCCCGGGCGAGATCCCGTCGCGCTCGCTCCTGATCGAAGTGCGCTTCGGCGACGACGCGCCGGAGACCACCGTGCTGCGCAAGCCGCACAAGGGCGAGCAGCGCGAGGACAACCGGCTCGAACCGGACGAGGAACGCACCGTACGCTTCCCGATTCCGCTCGCGCGGCGCGAGGCGCCGGTCGCGGTGCGCATCCTCTTTCGCCCGCTGCCGCTGATGCCTGCGAGCGAATGCTTCGTGCTCGGCGAGCAGGAGTTCGCGGCGCGACCTCGCTAGAAAGGAGCGCGGAGCGCGCGCACGGCACGCCGCGCAGCGGCGTATGCCGTGCAGCGGCGCGCCTCGCGCCACGCGTCCAACGGGCGCCCGCGGCCCGCAGCCCGCAGCACGCGAGCGAAGCGAGCCTGTGCTGCAGCGGCGCGCTTCGCGCCGCGCGTTAAACGGGCGCCTGCGGCCCGCGGGACGCGAGCGAAGCGAGCCTGTCCCGCAGCGGCGCGAAAGCGCCGCGTGTCAAACGGTGGGGACGTGCCCGAGTCCCCGGATCGGACGTTGTCGCCGTTGGAACCGCCGAAGACGCACGCGGGCGCGTTGCGCCACCGCCCGGCTCGCGAGGGAGCGTGCACGCGGGCGAAGCCCGCGCGGAATGCGGCGGTCTCCGCGCGGCGTGGTGGTCGGACGCGCGGTGGCGCCTCTCACCACCGCGCGAAGCACTGCCGCACCTCGCGCGGGCTGACGCCCGCGCGCTCACCACCGTACGGAGACGCCACACCTCACGCGGGCTTCGCCCGGCGTGCGCGCCGCCGCGCGAGCCGGACCATGCCGCGACGCGCATGCGCACGTCTCCGGCAGTTCCAACGGCGCCAACGTTCGGTTCGGGGACTCGGGCACGTCACCACCGTTTACCCCGCGGCGCTAGCGCGCCGCTGCGACACAGGCTCGCTTCGCTCGCGTGTCGCGAGCCGCAGGCGCCCGTTTCACGCGTGGCGCGAAGCGCGCCACTGCACGGCATACGCCGCTGCGCGGCGTGCCGTGCGGGCCGCGGGCGCCCGCCTAGCGCGCCAACACGGCGCGCACGCGCTTCAGCGCCTCGACGATGTTTTCGAGGCTGCTCGCGTAGCTGAAGCGCAGGTAGCCCTCGCCCAGCGCGCCGAACGCGGTGCCTCCCACGGTCGCCACGCCGGCCTCGTTCAGGAGCAGGTCCTGCAGCGCGCGTGAGCTCATCCCCGTGCCCGTGATGTTCGGGAAGGCGTAGAAGGCGCCCTCGGGCATGACGCATGAGAAGCCCGGGATGTCGTTGAGTTCGTCGACGATGCGCACGCGGCGTTCGTCGAAGGCGCGCACCATCGTGTCGACGGCGTCCTGCGGTCCGCGCAGCGCTTCGGCGCCGGCGATCTGCACGGCCGCCGACGCGCACGAGTTCGAGTTGATCTGCAGGCGCTCGGCGTGGCCGATCAAGCTCTTCGGCCAGAGCCCCCAGCCGAGTCGCCAACCGGTCATCGAGTAGGTCTTGCTCCAGCCGTCGAGCAGGATCATGCGATCGCGCAGCGACTCGTAGTTCAGGAGCGAGTGGTGTACGGCATCGCCGTAGACGAGGCGCGAGTAGATCTCGTCGGCCAGGATCGTGACGTGCGGGAAGTCCTCGAGACCGCGAGCGAGGACGTCGAGCGCGTCCTTGCTCACCACGCCGCCGGTCGGGTTGGCGGGCGTGTTGACGATCAGCATGCGTGTGCGCGAGTTGATCTTCGAGAGCACCTCCTCCGGATCGAAGTTGAAGCCTTGCTCCTCGCGCAGCTCGATCGGCACCGCCTTCGCGCCCGAGAACTCGATGACCGACTGATAGATCGGGAAGCCGGGGTTCGGGTACAGGATCTCGGTGCCCGCCTCGCCGAACATCATCATCGCGAAGAACATGGTCGGCTTGCCGCCCGGAACGATCTGCACGCAGTCCGGATCGATGTCGAGCCCGCGGTGGCGCTTGACGTCCTCGGCGACGGCAGCGCGCACGTCGGGCAAGCCCTTGGCCGGCGTGTAGAAATGCGCGCCGTCCTTCAGCGCGCGGCATCCTGCCTCGACGACGTTGTCGGGGGTGCGGAAGTCGGGCGCGCCAATGCCGAGGTTGATGATGTCCTTGCCCTCCGCCTCGAGCGCCTTCGCGCGCGCCAGGATCTCGAACGCGGACTCGGTCCCGAGGCGGGACATACGGGTGGCTAGGGTCACGTGGGCTGGGCTCCGCTCAGGCCGGGGGAAGCGCGCGCCCCGGATCGGGTCGCGCGACAGGGAGCGACCAGCCTACGGGCCGCCGCGCGAAGCGGTCAACCCGAACGGCGCCGCGGCCCGACTCAGTTCGCGAAGATGGCGAGGAACAGGGTCCCCGCCCACGCGAGCGAGTTCGCGAGGAACCACGCATCGCCCCCGAGCAGCACGCGCGTCGGGCTGTCGCCGCCCGTGCCGCTGTGCACGAGCACCATGTACCGACCGATGCCGAAGACGACGAACGGCACGGTCCACACCAGGTGGCTGTCCGCACCGAACTTCGCGAGCGTGTCCTTGTCGACCGTGTACATCGTGTAGCAGACGATCGTGCACGCGGCGAGCACGGCGACGAGCTGGTCCACGAAGCCGAGCGTGTACTCGCGCAGGCTGTGGCGCGTCTCGCCCTCGCCCTCACCAACCTGCATGATCTCCGCCCTCCGCTTGTTCAGCGCGAGGAAGAGCGCGAGGAAGAGCATGCACAGGTAGGCCCAGTGCGAGATCTCGACCTCCGCCGCGCGACCGCCCGCCTCGACGCGCAACAGGAAGCCCGCGGCAATGCAGAACGCGTCGACCAGCACGACGTGCTTGAGGCGGAAGCTGTAGGCCAAGTTGATCGCGGCGTAGATCGCGAGCACGACCATCACGCCGCCGCCCGGGGCGGCGAGCCAGCCGAGCCCGAAGCCGCCGAGAACGACGAGCACCGCGCCGACGCGCGCGTGCCCGATCGCGAGCTCACCCGACGCGATCGGCCGCTTGCACTTCTTCGGATGCGCGCGGTCCTTCTCGACGTCGACGATGTCGTTGAGCAGGTACACCGCGCTCGACGTCAAACAAAAGGCCGCGAACGCGATGAGCACGGGCACCACGGTCGCCATCGCGACCTTCGACTCGCTCTCGCCCGCAGCGAAAACGAGCGCCGCGAGGACGAACACGTTCTTCGCCCACTGGTGTGGACGCATGGCGCGCAGGAGGGCGATCGGGTTCATGGGGCGGGCGGCTCGGGCCGATTGCTCTTGTCGGCGCGGGGACCGTAGCGAGTGAAGTCGAGTCTCGCCAGGTCGGTCTCGAGCTTGCGCACGGCACGGCGCGAAGCGCCGTATGCCGTGCAGCGGGGCGAAGCCCCGCGCGTGAATCGGTAGCGCCCGCGGCCCGCAACACGCGAGCGCAGCGTGCCTGTGTTGCAGCGGCGCGCCTCGCGCCGCGCGTTAATCGGGCGCCTGCGGCCGGCGGGACGCGAGCGAAGCGAGCCTGTCCCGCAGCGGCGCGATAGCGCCGCGCGTTAAACGGTGGTGCCGTGCCCGAGTCCCCGAACCCGACGTTGTCCCCGTTGGAACTGCCGGAGACTCTCACA
>JAJDEV010000189.1 GCA_029259605.1 Planctomycetota bacterium
GGGCGATCGAGCACGGGCTCAAGCTCGCCTCGGAAGGCGCCGACATCCTTGATGTGGGCGGCGAATCGACTCGACCCGGTGCCTCGCAGGTTGCGGCCGATGAGGAGTGTGCGCGCGTGGTCCCGGTGATCCGGGGGCTCGCGCGTGAGGTCGACTGCGCCCTGAGCGTCGACACGACCAAGGCGTCCGTCGCGCGCGCGGCGGTCGAGGCGGGCGCGACAATCGTCAACGACGTCAGCGCCGGTCGCTTCGACTCCGCGCTGCTGCCGACCGTCGCCGAGCTCGGCGTCGACGTCGTGCTGATGCACATGCAGAACACTCCGCGCGACATGCAGGACGCGCCCGCATACGACGACGTCACGCTCGAGGTCACCGAGCACCTGCGCGGTCGCGTCGCCGCGGGGCTCGACGCGGGCATCGACGTGAACCGCATCTCGATCGATCCGGGGATCGGCTTCGGCAAGCGGCTCGAAGACAACCTCGAGCTGATTCGCTCGCTGCCGCAGCTGCGCTCGCTCGGGCTTCCCATCGTGCTCGGCGTGTCGCGCAAGTCGTTCCTCGGCGCGCTCTCTGGCGAAGCGCGCCCCGCGGAGCGCGATGCCGAGACGCTCGCCGCGGTCGCGGTCGGAGCGCTGCTCGGCGCCGACGTGCATCGCGTGCACGACGTGGCGCGCACGCGCGCCGCGCTCGATGTCGCCGAAGCGGTGCGCGGCGGCGAAGCGGGAGGCATTCGCTAGTGCGCTACCTCGCCTGGGGACTGCAGATCTTGATCCTGACCGGCGGGATCCACTTCTTCCTGCGCTTCGTGCGCACGACGCGCGGCAACCCGCTCATCCGCGGTCTGTTCCTCTCGGTGCTCGTCGGAGTCGTCGGACTCTGGGGCTTCGCGACGGCGCTCGAGCTCGAGGAGCTGAAGCACATCCTCGAGAGCTCTACCGGCTTCATCGTCGTCGGGCTCGCGATGATCTTCCAACCCGAACTGCGCCGCGGCATCGCACAGCTCGGGCAAACATCGTTCTCGAAGTCCGCTCCCAAGACGAGCGCGGACGGGCTGCGCATGGTCGTGCAAGCCTCGATCGAGATGGCCAACCGGCGCGACGGTGCGTTGATCGCCTTCGAGCGCGAGTCGTCGCTACGCACGGTCGTCGAGACCGGAACCGCGATCGGCGCGCGCGTGAACTCGCGGTTGCTGCAGAGCCTCTTCTACCCCGGCAGCGCGCTCCACGACGGTGCCGTGGTCATGCGCAAGGACAACGTCCTCGCCGCGGGCTGCTACCTGCCGCTCTCCGAGGAGACGCGCATCGATCACTCGAAGGGCACGCGACATCGCGCGGCGCTCGGCCTCGCCGAGCAGTCCGACGCGGTCGTGCTCGTCGTCTCCGAGGAAACCGGCGCGTTCTCGATCGCGTGCGACGGACGCCTGAAGACGGACATCCCGCAGGAGCGGCTCGAGACGGAGCTGCGCTCGTACTTGGAATCCGACGCCGGCGCCGGTGGAGTCGCGCGGCGCGGCTTCCTGACGACGATCGTCGACATCGTGCGTCGCGACGCCGCGTGGCTGGCGGGCAGCATGCTCCTCGCCGGCGGCGTGTGGTACGCGTCGTACCAGAGCATTCGCGAGGAGCGCGACTTCCTGGTCGACATCGTCGACCAGACCTCGGTCGGACGTCGCAAACCGCGTGAGGCGGAGATCATCATCCTGCCGCCGTCCGACAACATCCGCGTCCGTTCGAGCTCGGAGAACAGGAGCTTCAAGATCTCCGTCACCGGATCGCGCGGCGAGTTCGACGACCTCTCCGGCAGTCTGCGCGGGACGCTCGAGATCGACGACGCGGAGTGGGAAGGTGGCAGCCTCGACCTCAGCCAGGTGCGCTGGGAAGATCGCGTCATCGGTCTCGACTATCGCTGGAAGTCGGGCACGCCGCCGCAGCTCGTCGTCGAGCGCTTCGGCTCGAAGCGCTTCCAGCTGCAGCCGGCACACGCGCGCCTCGATACGGTGCGCGTCGATCCCCGCTTCCAGGCACAGCCCGCGGACATCGTCTTCGAGCCGGGCCGCACGATCGAAGTCGCGGGACCGGCGAGCCTGGTCGAGCGCCTCGGCGAGGGCCTCGCGCTCGAGCTGAACCCGTTCGTGCTCGACGCGTCCGACGTCGGCGAGGTGCGCGAACGCGTCGCGTTGGCCGACCACCTCACGGCGCAGAACCTCGCAATCGTGGGCGAGCCGCCGCTGGCGGTGATCTCGGTCAAGCCGGTCGAGCGTGAGGCCGGAGCGGTGCGTAAGGACGTTGCGCTCGTCTGCCTCTCCCCCGCCAAGGCCGACCTGCTCTCGCAGTGGACGCTGCCCGCGAACGCGAGCACCGCGCGGCTCACGATCACGACCTCGGGACTCATCCCGTTCAATGCCGACCCCGGATCGCCGGCGCTGATCGAGCGCTCGAGCGCGATCGTCCGCTTCGTCGAGGAGAACCTGCGCGTCTACGTCGACGTCGCCGAGCTGCCCCCGCCAACGGAGGGGCGCTCGGTCCCGGTGCGAACCGCGTGGGTCAAGAACTGGCGCGACCACCCCGAAGCGCTCGGGCTGGAGGGCGGCGCGCTCTCCGCGCTGAACGATTGGGCCGAACTCGGCGTGCGCCTCGAGAGCGAGCCGACCGTACTGCTCGAACCGCAGCGCCCGACCGCGTCCGACTCGCCCGAGTAGGCGCCTGCGCGCGCCGACGTGCGCGGTTCCGGCGGAACGGCATCGACAGCGCAGCGGTCGGCGCGGCACACTTCGGCGGGAGTTCGCTCACGACCAAGCACCCGCCTGCCCCATGACCCACACGCGACTGTTCGGGACCGACGGAATCCGCGGTCGATACGGAGAGGGTTGGCTGACGCCGGACGCCGTTTCCGCGCTCGGCCGGGCGCTCGGAGCGACGCTCCCGACCGGGACGCACGGGGGCCGCGCGCTCGTCGGGCACGACGGTCGTCGCTCCGGCCCGGTCCTGGCTCACGCGATCGCGCGCGGGCTGGCCGCGTCGGGCGTCGAGACGGTGAGCGCCGGCCTGACCACAACGCCGGGGCTGGCGTGGCTCGGTCGCGAGCGCGCGTTCGACCTCACGGTCATGATCAGCGCGTCGCACAACCCGGCGTCCGACAACGGGATCAAGGTGTTCGGCGCGCGCGGCGAGAAGCTCGCCGACGAGGTCGAGGACGCGATCGAGCGCGCCTTGCTCGACGACACGACGCCAGAAACGGACGGACCGGAACCGGCCTTCGACAACGAACTCGAGCCGGCCTACCTCGCCCACCTCGGCGACGCGTGCCCCGGTCTCGACCTCACCGGCTGGACGATCGCCATCGACTGCGCGAACGGCGGCGGGAGCCGCATCGCACCGCGCATCCTCGGGCGCCTCGGCGCGCACGTCGTTCCGATCGCGCACTCACCCGACGGCGAGAACATCAACCAAGCCTGCGGCTCCACGCACCCCGAGGAGCTCCAGCGCGCGGTCCTCCACCACAAAGCCCACCTCGGGATCGCGCTCGACGGCGACGGCGATCGTTGCATCCTCGTGGACGAGCGCGGGGCGCTCGTGAACGGAGACGGGATCCTCACCGTGCTCGCGCGCCACGCCGTCGGCCATGGCGACCTCCCCGATCCGCGCATCGTCGCCACCGTCATGTCGAACAAGGGGCTGCACCGCGCCCTGCGCGACGTCGGCGTCGGCATCGTCACGGTCGGCGTCGGGGATCGGCAGGTCGTCGAGGGCATGCGCGCCGAGGGGTTGACGCTCGGGGGTGAGCAGTCGGGGCACATCATCTGCGCCGCGAACCACTTCATCGGAGACGGGACCTATACGGCGCTGCGCGTGCTCGACGCGCTGAAGGACGCGGACGCCACGCTCTCCGAACTCACCGCGCCCTACGCGCCGTTCCCGCAGGTGCTCGTCAACGTGCCGGTGAGCGCGAAACCGCCGTTCGCGACCCTGTCGCCGGTCACCGAGGCCGTCCGCGCCGTCGAAGAGGCGCTCGGCGACGACGGACGCGTCCTGCTGCGCTACTCGGGTACGGAGAAGCTCGCGCGCGTCATGGTCGAGGGACCGGACAACGCGACGATCCGCGACCAAGCCGACCGCATCGCCTCCGAGATCCGGACCGCGATCGGAAGCCGGTGAACAGCGGGTCGGTGCTGGCGATCGAAACGTCGACGCGCACGGGGTCCGTCGCGGCGCGCTTCGGCGCACGACGCGGAGTGCAGCAGCTCGAGGGCGAACGCGCGCACGCGATCGATCTGCTCCCGCGCATCGAAGCCCTGCTCGCCGAACTCGCGAGCGATGCGTGCGCGGCCGCGCTCGACTCGATCGAACGCATCGCGGTCGGCATCGGTCCGGGGAGCTTCACCGGCGTGCGCATCGGAATCGCGACCGCCCAGGGGCTCGCGCGCGCGACGGGCGCCGCGCTCGTCGGAGTTCCGTCGTTCGCAGCGCTCGCGTTTCGGGAGCTCGCGGTCGGCGAGGACGCCGCGACCGTCTTCGACGCGCGCGCACAGCGCTTCTACTTCGCGCACTATCGGCGCACGCGCGTCGGGCTCGAAACGCTCGCCGCACCGATCGCGATCCGCGCCGCGGACCTCGCGACTCGCGTGCACGCCGCGACGCGCATCCTCGGCGACGCGCGCGTCGCGACGCTGAAGGAGCTCGACGCCGCGGATCGGGAACGCGTCGAAACGGGCGCCATTCCGCGTGCGGACGCCGTTCTCGATCTCGCCGACCTGTTGCCGCGCGACGCGTCGGCGGCGCGAACGCACGCGCTCGAACCGATGTACCTGCGTGCGTTCGGCGAACTCTGACGCGAACGGCACGAAAAAGGCCGCCACCGTTGCAAGCAACGATGGCGGCCGTTGAGTCCGTGTCGACCTAGAGGTCGTACGGGCGAAGCGTCTTGCGCCCGTTGTCTTGCGCGCGACGCTCGGCAACCGAAATCATCTCGCGGACGGCGCCGTCGAGGGCGTGGTAGAACTCGCCCGACACGTTGATGCCGGAAGCGTTCTTGGTGCGGCTCTTCGAAATGATGAGCTCGACCGGGCCCTTCTTGCCCCGCTTGGCCTTCTTGGCGGTCTTCTTCTTGGCGGTCTTCTTCTTCGCTTTGCGCTTAGCCATTTGGATGCGTTCGCGACCCGAGGTTGGGACGCGTTGAATGGTTGATGTTTAGGAACTGGTCGTAACAGTCGTGACGTTGAGAGGATGGAGATGTCGCGGGGGGGTGTCAACAAGGCGATCCGCGGGAATTCCGCGATTCTTGCCCGAGATCGGCGTCCAATTCGGGATTGAGATCGGGCTCGAAATCGAACCGGTCGGGTGGTTCGGGTCGTTGAAGCGGCCGGCGCCGTGAGTATCGTTGGCGAGGTGGAACCGACGCGCGCTTGGGCAGAGATCGATCTCGATGCGATGGCGTCGAATCTCGCGCTCGTCCGCGACGCACTCGACGACCGCACGAAGCTCTTGCTCGTCGCGAAGGCGGACGCCTACGGGCACGGTGCAGTCGCCATCGCGCACCACGCGATTCGCTGCGGCGTCGACGCGATCGGCGTCACGACCGCGTGTGAGGCATTGGAATTGCGTCGGGCCGGAATTCGGGCTCGAATCGTGGTTCTGGGGCCCATCGACGCGGAAGAGGCACCGGCGGTGATCCGCGCCAACGTCGAATTTTGCGTTCCTTCCGAAGCGTTCGTGCGCAGCGTCGCGCGCGCCGCGGAGGGCTCCGAGCACGACCCCGAACGGCCCGCGCGCGTGCACGCGAAGGTCGACACGGGCATGGGCCGACTCGGGGTTTCTCCGGAGGACGCGCCGGCGCTGCTCGAAGCCGTGCGGAGTGCGCACGGGTTCGAACTCGCCGGGATCATGACCCACCTCGCGGCGCTCGACGAAGCGGCGGCGCCGGGCGCGAGCCTCCAACTCGCCCGCTTCGAGGGCGTCCTAACGCACGCGCGCACGCGCGGATTTCTCGATCGCCCGGACGTTTGGGTCCACGCACTGAACTCGTCCGCAGTGCTCTCCGCGTCCGCGTTCCCCCGTTTCGACGCCGTTCGCGTCGGGATCGCCGCGTACGGCGTCGCGCCGAATCCGGGGATGGCGGCCGTGGGACTCGCCCCCATCCTGACGGTGCGCACACGGGTCGTGCACCTCCAGACGATCGCGCCCGGCGCGACCGTCGGCTACGGATCGACGTGGACCGCGGGGCGCGCATCCCGTATCGCCGTGCTGCCGGTCGGATACGACGACGGGGTCAACTGGCGCCTCAGCAACCGTGGATCGGTGCTGATTCGCGGAGCGCGGGCACCGATCGTCGGTCGCGTCTCGATGGACTACACGACGGTGGACGTCACGGACATCCCCGGCGTGGAACTCGGCGAACAGGTCACGCTGCTCGGCCGCGACGGAGCCGATCGCATTCGCGTCGAAGAGCTCGCCGAGCACATCGGAACGATCCCCTACGAGGTCATGTGCTCGATCGGGAAGCGGGTCGCGCGCACGTACGTCGGAGGTTCGGGTGAGCGAACGCTCGTGCCGCTGGAACGACGCGAGCGCCCGCCCGCGGCGAACGCGCCGCCGTCCGGTTCGGGCTCCGCGCCCGACTCGACCGCGCGCCCGGTCGAC
The DNA here is from genome assembly GCA_029259605.1 of Planctomycetota bacterium. GTDB lineage: Bacteria > Planctomycetota > UBA1135 > UBA1135 > OFTM281. The sequence goes on from JAJDEV010000189.1 coordinate 6,636, forward strand.
GCCGTGCCGTCCCCATGATCGCCTTCCTGCGTTTCGCGCTGCGCTGCCTGTACGTGCTCGCGTGGATCGTGCTCCTCTTCGCCGCGGGACTCATGGTCGTCGAGGAGAGCGGGATCCTGACGCGCACGCTGCAGCGCAACGTGGCGTGGCGTCTCGGTCCGCTCGGCGACGGCCTGACGATCGGCGACGTCAAGCTGCGCTGGTTCGAGCCGGGCGTCGAGGTGCAGGACGTCCGCCTCGACGCGCTCGGCGACGACGGCGCGCCGGTCGAGGAGCTCCTACGCCTGCGCTCGGTCCACCTCACGTTCGACACGGCGCACCTCGCACGACCGGTCACGCGCCTGCACATCGACGGCGGGCGTGTGCACGTTTCGAATCGGCTGCTCGAGGGGCTGGAGCTCTTCTCCGCCAAGCTGGAGGACGGTCCGTCGGGTGGAGAGCTCGAGCCACCGCCCTTCGTCCTCACGAACTTCGAGGTCGCGCTCGAGCTGCCGGCGGGCACGCTCGACATCGGGACGGTGAATCTGGCGGCCGTCCCGACGTCCGCGGGCTTCGACCTGCGGGGCGAGCTGCGGCCGATCCTCTCCGGAGCGATCACGGACGCCGCGCTCGTCCAAGTCTTCGGAACGATCGAAGACACGCGCGTGGAGCTGTTCGCGCGCGCGGACGGCGTCGCGCTCGACATCGCCGACTTCGACGCGACGCTCGCCTCGGCGACCGTGCCCGTCGCCGGGTTCTCCGGCTCGCTCTCCCTGGACGCGACCAGCCGGCTCGACTTCGGGGAGAACTTCTCGGCGGGCGGCGAGCTGCGCGCGCGCGTCGGAAACGCACGGCTCCAACCCCGCGCCGAGGATCCGTGGCTCGAGAATCTGCAGGTCGACGTCGAGTCGGAGTTCCATCCGATCGGCAGCGACATGTGGGCGCGCGACGCCTGGGACACGGTCTGTCGCGCCGCGATGAACTGGAAGGAGTCGCCCGTCGAAGCGTGGGCCGTTCTCGGAGAGCACGTCCCTTCGTCGGCGTGGGCACGCGGGTTCCTGCGCGCCGAACGCCTGCCGCTCGACCGCTCGACGTTGATCGCGCTCGGTGCGCCGCCCGACGACGAAGCGCTCTGGATCAACTGGGATGCGTTCACGCCGCGGGGACGCGCCGACGCGACGGTCGACGTCATCGTGCGTCGTGAGCGCGACGACGCGGGCGTGTTCCAGTATCCGGTACGCGCCGCGACCCATGTCGTCCACGACGGTTCGTCCGGGCTGACGTTCCACGGGTTCCCGCTCGCGGTCCCGCAGAGGCCCGGCGATCGAGCGGGCATCCCGATGCCCTGCGACGGCGTCCGAGGACACGTCGCGGCGTCGTTCGATCCCGATCGCGAGCGGCGTGGGTGGCTCGCGCTCGCCGATCTCACGGCGAGGCATTCGAGCGGCCCCGTCGGCGCGTGGGCGATGATCAGCGAGCGCCCGCGTTCCGTGCCCGGGTTGGGCCCGTACCTCGACCTCGTGCTCGACGTGCCGGAGATGGAACTCGACGACACGTGGCACGAGGTCCTGCGTTCGAGCCCGCTGACGCGCCAGATCCACGCCGACTACAACCCCGAGCGCGCGCGTGTCTCGTCGCGCTGGCGACTGCGCGACGCCCCGTACACCGCCGGTCTCAGCGCCGAGGGTGACCTGCACTTCGAAGACGCGCTCGTGTCGTGGTCCGGCCTCCCGATCCCGGTCGACGGCACCTCGGGGGACGTGAAGCTGCGGTGGGCCGCGCGCTCCTCGCGCATCGTTCCGGAGGGGCGGCGCGACGACGGCGCATTCGTCCCGCCGGGCTACCGGCCGTTCGGTGTTTCGTTCGACCTGCGCAACGACGGCGCGGCCTCGCTGCGCGGCGTACGCGCGCACGTCTTCGGCTCCGTTCGCGAGGACGACCTCCCCGCGCGCATCGCGTTCGACGACATCTCCCGACATCCGACCTGGTCCGTCGACGTCGAGATCGAGGAGATCGGATTGCGCGGACAGGATGCGGACATCCTCGCGAGCGTCGTGCTGCCCTTCGGCGAGAAGCGCGACGAGTTCGGCGCGCGCGGCAAGATGCGCGTGCACTACGAGAGCGCGCAACCCGCCCCCGCGCTCCCCTACGAAGCGCACATCGAGGTCGTCCCGCTCGAGGTCGAGCTGCAGCCCGTCGCCTTCAACTTGCGCACGCGCGATGTCGCCGGGCGCCTCCTGATCCGTTGGTTGCTCGGCCAGAGCGAAACCGACTCGCTCACCGACGTGCGCTTCGGATTCGTCGGGCGTTGGGCGCCGGGCGTCGCGCTCGGCGTCGTCGGCGAAGTGGGCAGCGCCGGCATCGGAAGCGCGACGATCGTCGGCGTCGGCGTCGACGCCGAGAACCCCGCACTGCGCGCCGCCGCCGCCGAGGCGCTCGCGAGCGACGAACCCGACGCCGCGCGCATCGACCTCTCCAACAGCTCGCTCTCCGCGTTCGACTTCGAGCTCGCGATTCCGATCGACATCGACGCACCCGCGGGCGCGCAGCCGGAGCAAGAGCTGCGCGTCTTCCTGCGCGATGCGTCGCTCGCGAACGGCAGCCTGCGCCTCGACGGGCTGCACGGCATTCTCACACAGTCGGGAAACGAGATGCGCAGCCCGCGCATCTTCGCCGAGCTCGCGGGGCATCCCATCGTGCTGAGCGATGTGCTCGTCTTCGGCCTCGACCGCGCGAACGAGATCGAGGAGGTCGATGCGCTGCTCCTCCGCAGCGGATTCGTCGGCGACGACGGCCTGGCGTTCCAAGCGATCGTCGACACGACCAGCCTGCCGCTCGACGACCGCCACCTCGCGAGCCTCATGGACGAAGCGACGCTCGAGGCGCTGCGCAGCAGCCAGTCCTGGCGTGGCTTCCTCGACCTGACGGGTGCGCGCATCCTCGTGACGAGTCCGGTCGACGAGCAGGACGACGGCGTCGTGTTGCTCCACGGTCCGGTGCGGCCGCACGGGATGTCGCTCGCCTTCGGCTTGCCGATGACGATCGAAAGCGCCAACGTCGACTTGCGCGAGATGGTGCTCGAGCGCGGGAGCGTGCGCGCCTGGGCGCGCATCGACTCGATGACCGGCACGATCGCCGAGCGCCGCCTCACCGACGCGAAGATGATCCTCGGGATCGTCGATCAGCGCCTGACGATCGACGACCTCGATGGCGAGTTCGAAGGCGGGCGCCTGCGATCGCTCGGCTTCGGCGCGCGCGGCTCGCGCAAGGCGCTCGGCGTCGACATGACGCCGCCGCATCGCTTCGACGTCGCGCTCGAAGCCGAGGGCATCAACGTCGAGACGCTCATGCGCGGCGTCTTCCAGTCGAGCATCGCCGACACGGGCCGACTCGACGCGCAGATCGAGCTCTCGGGGACGCCGGACGACGTGCTCGAACTCTCCGGGCGCGGAAGTCTGCAGCTCGAGAAGGGGCGGTTGTGGTCGATCCCCGCGATGCGCGCGGTGTTCAGCCGACTCGGATTCCCGAACACCGCCGTCTTCAACGAGCTGCGGTCGCGTTTCGAGCTGCGCGACGGCGTGATCGACACGCACTATCTCGAGGTGAAGAGTACGCTGCTCAAGCTGGTGGGCAACGGGACGCTGGCGCTCGACGGCGGGCTGAGCTTCGACCTCGACGTGCGCTACGGCTTGCTCGATCGCATCGGGATCCTGAATCGATTGATCTACTGGTTGAACCGCAACCTGATGCGCGTCGCGGTCCGCGGCGACTTCGAGCGGCCGCGCGTTCTCACGCGCGGCCTCCTGTTCGAGTTCCTCGGCGGATCCGAGGATGCGGGGCGGCGCGGCATGCCGCTGCCGCCGTTCGCCGACCTCGCGCCGCGATTCTGATTCGCGCGAACGGCCAAGAACCGGCCGGAACGCTCAAGACGCCCGCCGCGCAGCCCCGAAGAGGCTTCCGTATTCGGCTCGCGCTACGTCCTCGGTCTCGCACCTCGAGCTCGCACCATGAATCCCGGTCTGATCGACGTCGAAGCCCTCGTTCGCGACGCGCAAGAGCTCAAGCCTCTCCCCGCGAGCACGACGCGTCTCGCGACGCTCGTCGCCGCTGACGAGGCCGAACTGGCCGAGATCGCGGAGACCGTACGCCTCGACGAGGCGCTGATGGGCCGCCTGCTCGGCGCGGCGAACTCGGCTGCCTCCGGCGCGCGCGCACCGATCACGAGCGTCGAGGGTGCCGTCATGCGCCTCGGTCCCGGCCGCGTGCTCGCGCTCGCGCTCGGCTCGGCGGTCGGGACGGAGATGCGCCAGGCGCTCCCCGCCTACGGCCTGAGCGAGGGCGAGCTCTGGAACCACTCGGTCACGTCGGCGCTCGCGACGGAACGCGCGCGCCCCTATTGCCGGCGCCCCATCCGCGCCGAAGCGTACGCCGCCGCGCTGCTGCACGACCTCGGCAAGCTCGTGCTCGCGCGCCACCTCGAGGCCGACCGCATCGCCGCGATCCAACGCGTGCGCGAGGAGCAAGGGCTCGGGCTCGATGACGCCGAGCGCGCGATCCTCAGCATCGGGCACGCTGAACTCGGCGCCGCCGTCGCGCGCGCCTGGAAGCTGCCCGAGCTCATCTGCGAGGCGATCGAGCACCACCACACGCCGCTCGCCGCGCCCAACGAAGCGAGCCGCGTGCTGTGCTCGCAGATCCTGCTCGCCGACTCGGTCGCGACATCGATCGGCGCGACCTGCGGAGGCACACGCAACACGTGCTTCTCGCCCGACCTCGCGGGCAGCTTGGGCATCACGACCGCGGGCTTCGACGCGCTCTGTCGGGACGTCGAGGCGCGTGTGCAGGACGTGCTCGACCTCTACGAAAGTCTCTAGCGGACGGAGGCGTATCCCCGGAGCGCGCAGTCTATGCTCGCTCGCATGGGCGTGCTCGCGATCGATCCGGGAGTGAACAAGAGCGGTTTCGCGTTCGCGGACCGCCTGCGCATCGTGACTCGTGCACTCGATCCCACGCGCTCCGACGGCGACGACGAACGCCTCGCCGACCACATACAGTCGCTCGTCGAGGAGCGCGATGTGTCGACGCTCCTCGTCGGACTTCCGCTGACGATGGGCGGCGAGGAGACCGGACAAGCGGAGCGCGTGCGCGTGCTCATCGCGCTCTTGCACACGCGCTTCCCGAAGCTCGAGATCGTCGCCTACGACGAGCGCCTGACGACCAAGGAAGCGGAGAGCCGTCTGCGCGAGCACGGCTACTCGGGTCGCGAGATCCGCACGCGCAAGGACAGCTGGGCCGCGCTCGTGCTGCTCGAGGACTGGCTGCGTTCGGGCGAACCCCGCTGAAGCGCGCCGGTTGCCCGTCACGACCCTGGCAACGTCACGACGGGCCGAACATCCTCTCTCTCCGATGAACGCGAATAGCGACCAACGCGGCGTCGCTGACGAAGCGCTCACCGAGCGGCACGGCGACAACCTTTATCCGCTTCAGTTCGAAGCGAACTTCGGAGAAGACGAGCTCGTCCTCGACGTCCCCGCAGGCGTTTGGAATCCGACGCCGCACGGTGTGCACCTCGGCATCGTCCTGGCCGGGCTCGACTTCGCCGGACAGCACGTCCTCGAGCTCGGGACCGGTTGCGGCCTGCACGCGATCCTCCTCGCACGCCACGGCGCGCGCAGGCTCACGCTGACCGAGATCGACGACGCGCCGCTCGCGAACGCGCGCCACAACCTCGGGAAACACGGCTGCGATTGCCCCGTCGACTACGTCGTCGCCGACTGGACCCATGTTCCCGGCGGACCGTACGACACGCTCGTCACGAACCCGCCCTTCGCGAAGTCCGGCAAGCGCTACCGCCGCTACTTCATCGACACGCTGATCCTCGACGCGCACAAGCTCGTGCGCCCCGGCGGGCGGCTCGTCTTCGTCCAGTCGGGCATGGCGGACGTCCAGCGCTCGATCGCGCTGATGGGCGAGAACGGCATGCACGTCCGCATCCTCGGCGAGACGGACGGGCCGTTCCGGGACTACTACGCGGAGGACGAGGCGTACCTCCTCGAGATGGCGTCCATCCCGGGCGCCTACGACGTGCGCGACGGGGAACGCTTCGAGCGCCTGATCGTGTTCGAGGCGACGCTGCCGAGCGACTAGCCCGGATCATTCATGAGCCTTCACCGAGATCGACGCAGCTGGGCGCCATATCAACGCTTCCCTTCCTCACCGGGTTCGACGACCCGTCAAGGTCGCCTCCACGCGCTTCGGTCGCGAAGCGCTGATCTGACGCACATCTGCGTCGATCTCGGCAAAGCCTCATGAATCACCCGGGCTAGCAGCCCGTGGTGAAACTCACGCCACC
>JAJDEV010000190.1 GCA_029259605.1 Planctomycetota bacterium
GGACTGAAACACGGTTTGCGCCTTCCTTGGCGGAGCCCTGGGTTGGGGTTGTCCGAGGAAATCCGGCTCAAACCGGCTTCGGATGCCGCGCGAGACCAGAACTGCGGTGAGAGGCGCAACACGAATGCAGTCAGTTCAGAACACGACCTCCGCGACGCGCTCTGGATGCGCCTCCGTGTGGAGCCCGGCGGCCTCGCAGCCCCAGCTCCACGCGACGACGTGCACCTGTTGAACGCCGCGCAACTCGCCGATCAGCTCGACGGCGGGCTAGCCCGGGTTATTCATGAGGATGTGCGGCGGTAGCTGCAACTCGGTTCCTGCCGGCGCTTTGCGGGCGTTGGCCCCGGAGGCGACCTGTCAGGTCGTCGAGGACGCCGACGTTCGCAAAGTGCCGGCAGGGGCCGAGAGACCGGCGTAGCCGGTCGATTGCAGCTCTTGGCGTGCATGCTCATGAATGATCCGGGCTAGCGTCCCTCAGGGACGCGCTTCGCGGACGCGTTCGAGCACGCCGAACGCGGCACCTGAATCGATCGCGGACGCGGCTGCGTCCACTCCTTCGGCGAGCGTCATCACACGCCCCACGGCCTTGAGGACGATCGCCGTGCCGAGCAGCGTCGCGTTGCGCGCCGGCCCCAGCTCGCCCTTCAGCACCGCGTCGGTCATGTCCCCCGCCGCCTGGATCAGGCCGGGGTTGTCGCCGCTCCCACGCCCGTCCTCGGGCGGGCCGTACATGGGGAGCTCGGGATCGGCGTCGCACTGCAGGCCGAAGTCCGCGGGCTCGACGGTCACGGGCACTTGGTTGCGGCCGGAGAGCTCGATCCCCCGCGTCCGCTTCTTCAGTGTCGGCGTCACGCCACCGGCCAAGCCCTGGATCGCGATGCCGGACGGATGTCCGAGCCCGGCCATCGTCTCGACCGCCGTGCCGAGCACGGGTCCGTGCTGCGCGCCGAGCAGCACCGCGGCGTTCGACGGGACGATCAGCTTCTCGACCGTGTTCAGCGGCGTGCGCACGCCCATCTCGCCGCGCACGTTCCGCAGCCGCAGCAGCGCGGGCAGCATGCCCGAGAGCGACACGGCGGCGAAGCCGACGCGCTCGAGCAAACGGTTCGCTTCGGCCGTGCTCCAGGTCGCGTCGGCGCAGAAGTGCTCGAGCACGCTCGCCGCTGTCAGCCCACGCCGCGGCGGAACGAGGCGGTCCGTGACCATCAGCACCTTCGTCCCGCAGGCGGCGGCGACGAGTCCAGACGCGACCTCGAGCGGCGGGCATTGGTCGTATCCGTCGAGCGGCGGGCAGATGCAAACGAGCCCCTTCATCCCGACGCCGGGCATGTCGGCGAACTCGCGCGCCGCCTCGGCGAAGCCGGTCAGCTCGGCGACGGTGATGCCCTTCCAGCGCAGCGCGATGAAGAACGAGGCGACGCTGACTTCGCTCGCGGATCCGTCGAGAATGGCCGTGAAGGCACGGAACGACTCGGAGTGCGTCAGGTTGCGTCCGTCGCGGCGATCCGAAGAGCCGAGGACGCGCAGGAGATCCCGAAGAATCATGCGAAGTGCCCGCGCGGCACACCCGAGGACGAGTGACCGGCGAGAGCGGGCGTCAGACTAGCGGCGCCGAAGGCAGCGGGCAAATCGTGGCCCGAATCGGCTCACGCGGCGCGCCGGTCGTCCTCCGACTCGTCGTCGTCATCGGTGGCTTCGTCGTCCGCCGTCGGCTCTTCGTCGTCGGAAGCATCTTCGTCGACTCCAGCGTCGTCCACCGCGGGCTCTTGGTCGTCCCCGCCGTCGTCCGTCGCTTCGGGCTCCGGCGCTTGCGGAGGTTCGGGGCGCGGGCGGATGTGCGCGAAGTAGACCTCGTCCTGTTTGTCGTAGACGACCTTGCCCGACACGATCGCCCATTGGACGAACGTCTCGTAGTGCAGCAGGTCTCCGTCGGTGACGATCGCGTCGAGGTCCTTGCCGGGCTCGAGCGTTCCGATGCGGTCGGCTGCACCGAGCAGGCGCGCGGGCACGAGCGAGATCGCCGCGATCGCCGCGTCCTCGGGCAGGCCGCCGCGCACGCCGAACGCCGCTTCGACCGGCAGGCTCAAAAGGTCGCGACCGGTGATGCCCGACATGCTCGACCCGAACCCGGTGTTCGCCGGGCGGATCGCGACTTGGACGCCGTGCTCGTGGAGGATCGCCGCGTTCTCGATGCTGCTGCCGCCGGCGCGCACGAGCAGCTCGCTCTTCGGCGAGCGCTCGCGCGGAGTCAGGAGCGCGTAGGCGCCCGCGCGGCCGAGCTCACTCGCGACCGTCCACCCTTCACGGCAGCCGAAGATCACGGGGCGGAAGCCATAGCGCTGCGCGAAGGTCGCGATCCCCGAGAGGTCCTCGCGATCGTCGGCGGAGAAGCGCGCGAGCTTCTTGCCGGTCAGAACGTCGTAGGCAGCGGCGTCGAAGTTCTTCGGCTTCGACGGCTCCTTGGTCTCCTTCTTCGCGTCCTTGTCGAGCTCGTCCCACGCACCGTGCTCGCGTAGATACTGAGACGCACCGGCGAAGTCCTCGCGCGTCTTGCGGATGGACGCGGGGTTCGAAACGCTCCAGCCGAAACCGGCGAGGTGATCCGTGTTGACGACCATGCCCTTGATCTCGCCGCGCTTCAGCTTGACCGCGGCGCCCGACTGTTCGGCCGTCGTGATGCCCGTCGCGAGCGCGAGAACGAGCGCTTGTCCGAACGGGTCGAACGAGTCCTCGATCCGTTCCACGTCGGCGATCGTGGCGGTCAACTCGCTGTCGGACTCGTCGTAGTCACCGAAGGACTCGTCGTCGTCGTGATCGGGGCTGACGTGCGCGTCGATCTCGTCGCCGCGCATCGGATCGTCCAAACCGAAGTGCGGGTCGAGGTGCTCGATGTCGTCGGCGTCGGCGCTCGTCAACCCGCCGCCCGACAGTGAGGACGTCGCGCCCATCGCGACCAGGCCCGGGTACACGCGCATGCCCATCGCGTCGAGCGTCTCGGTTGCGTCGGGAAGGAAGAGGTCGTAGCCGATCTCGTCGATCACGCCGTTCTTCGCCAGGATCGTGGCGCCGCGGAGGACGGCACCGGTTCCGGTGTAGACGTCGGCGTTCGTGATCGCGAACCAGGTGTCCGCGTCCTTCTCCTTCTCGTTGCCGTCCGCGTCGTCCTCCGACGCTTCGTCGTCCTGAGCGAGCGCGCGCGGCGACGCCGACAGTTGGTTCGGGGCGGCGCCGAGCACGGCGAGGAAGAGCAACGCGCGGATCGCCGCGCCGGGGTTCGCATTCAGAGTCTTCACTAGCGCACCTCTCCGTAGACGAATTCGCCTTCGAGCATGACGGCTTGGATTCGGGTCTGCGGCTCGAACGGATCTCCGTTCCACAGGACGATGTTCGCGTCTTTGCCGGCGTCGAGGCTGCCGACGCGCTCCTCCAGCCCGAGCCCGCGCGCGGCTTCGAGCGTCATCGCGGCGAGCGCGGCGTCGCGATCGAGACCGCTCGCGACGAGGTAGCCGACGTCGTGGATCCACGACGCGTGTGCATCGACCGTGTCGAGCCGCGGAAGGAGCACGATCTGGGCACCCGCGGCCGCGAACTCCGCGGGCAGGTTGCGGTCGCGTCGCGTTCCGATCTGGAGCGTCATGTGCGACGTGAAAACGACGCGTCGCTCAGCCTCGCCGACCTTGTCCGCGACCTCGTAGAGATCGATGTCCTGCCGGTTGCGGCGATCGCCGACGAGCGGCGCGTGCAGCGTCCACTCGATGTCCTCCTCCGAGAGCGCATCGAGCAGGTGCAGGTAGTCGGCCGCCTTGGTGATGCTCATCAACGCGGAGAGCTCTTTCTTGCGGAGCGCGATGAACGGGACGACGTTGTCGTCGGGTTCGGGAGCGACGAAGTGGTCAGGGCCGTCGTCTTCTTTCGTGTCGGACGCTGCGGCTTCCTTGTCCGCGTCCTTCTTGTCGTCGTCCTTCTTCGACTTCGACTTCTTCTTTTTCTTCTCCTGCTCCTTCTCCCACTTCTCGCGTTCCTTCGCGACCTTCTCGTCGTGCTTGTCGACCTTCTCGAAGGCGTCACGCACCATCTTCTTCGACGACGGAGACGACTGCAGGTTGATCTTCAGGTAGACGCTGTCTTGCACGATCATGTCGCTCGCGCTGTCGCCGTGCGGACGGATCGCGACCGCCTGACCGGGGATGCCGGTGCCTTCGGGGTAGATGCCGATCGTCGTCTCGCCGGTCTCGAGCACCTTCTGCCAAAGGTCCTGACGCGCGTAGAGCTCGCTCGACGCCTTGAGCTCCGGATCGAAGCTCATTCCGTTCTGGCCGTCCATCCCGATGCGCGAGTGGCAGTTCACGAAGCCCGGCGTCGCGACCCAATCGGGGCGATCGATGATCGGGATTCCGCGCTCGATCGGAAGGTCCTCACCGACGGCGATGATCTTGCCGTTCTCGACGACGATCACCGCGTGCTCGAGCGTTCCGTTCGAAATGGTCTCGGCCTTCCCGACGCGAATCGCGACGAGATCGTCCGTGTTCGGCGTGGTCGAGAAGGCCAGGAGTCCGGCTGTCAGCGTCTGAAGAATCATCGGCTCTGATGGATCGGGCCGCCGTCGCGGCGTGAGTCGAGCGTGAGGGGTTGCATCGGGCGAAACGCCCGTGCTTGGGTCGTTGTCGTTACCACCGTCGTCCGTCGCGCTCGGCGTCGTATGCCCGGCGCCCGTTGACAAAGACGGCTTCGACCGCCGTGCGCGGATCCGCCGGGTGGCCGGTCACGACGAGGATGTCGGCGTCCTTGCCGGCCTCGAGCGAACCGACGCGATCGGCGATGCGCGCGGCCTTTGCCGGCACGATCGTCAGGCCGCGCAGCACTTCGAGGTTCGAGTCGTCGAAGCCGTAGCGCGCGCCCATCGCCGCGTTGAGCGGTAGCTCTTCCTGCGGAATGACGGGCGAGTCGGTGTTGAAGCCGATGTTCGTGTGACCCTGCTCCTGATAGCCCGCAGCGAGGCCCTTGAACCCCTCCTGACCGAGCTGCGCCCAGTTGACGACGCGGCGCGACGGCGGGTCGACCGAGCGCGGGCCGCAGATCGCGGCGACACCCATCTCTTCGGCGAGCGCGCCGGTTCTCCAGCCGCCGAGCGAGGAGTGATCGAGGAACACCGGCAATCCCAGCTCGCCGTGCACCATGGTCAGCGTCATGAGCACGACCTGGTAGAACTGCGTGTGGGTCGAGATCGCGATGTCGTTCGCGCGCAGGTGGCGGAAGACGTCGTACGAGACGTTGCGCTGCGGCTCTTCGCCTTCGCCGGCCTCGAACGCTTCCCACGTCTTGGCGTAGGCGATGCCACGCTGCAGCGTGTGGCGCGTGTTCCAGTTTTCGAACGTCCGGCCGACGCCCGGCCCCCAGGATTCGGGGTTGCCCCATTGCGCGAGCTTCATCGAACCCGGGTTCTTGACCAGGTTCTCCTCGAAGCGGTTGAACGAGGTCTTCAACAGGATGCCCTGGCCGCCGATGTTCGAGCCCGAACCCGGGATGTAGAGCACGGTGGTCACGCCCGCGGCCACGGCCATCTGCATCGAACGGTTGCCCGGGTCGACCGCCGCCGAGGCGCGCATGCCCGGGTTCGTGAGGTACACCGTGTCGTTCAGGTCGTTGACGCCCGAGTAGAGCGAGCGGCCTGCCTCGTGGCAGTGCAGCTCGACGAAGCCCGGCGCGAGCCACGCGTCGCCGCAATCGAAGAGCTCGTAACCTTCGGGAATCTCGATGTCGCGCTCGCGACCGACGGCTTCGATCTTGCCGTCCTTGACGAGCACGATGCCGTTGTTGACGAACGGGTCGCCCTCGTCGGCACAGGTGAGGACCTTGCTCGCGCGGAGCGCGAACGATGTCGGCGCAGCGACCTGCGGGGCGGCGAGGGAAACGGCGAGCGTGGTGGCGAGGGACAGCATGATCAGCGCACCTCCTCACCGTCGACCCAGGTGCGCTGGACCGACGTTCCCGGGGCGAGCGGTGGACCGTCGAGCAGCAGTACGTCGGCGTCCATGCCGCGCCGCAAGCGTCCGACGCGTCCGTCGATCGCCATCATCGTCGCGGCGTCGGCGGTCAACGCGCGAACGGCGCCGGTCGGGCTCATTCCGTTCGCGACCGCGTAGGCGGCGGCCAGCGGCAAATCGATCGCTCCCTCCTCGGCGTCCGAATGGAACGCGATGGGGATGCCGGCGTTCTGCAGATCCGCGTACGGCGTCAGGAAGTTCGTGCCGCTCTTCTGCGTGCGTTGCTTGATCGTCGGCGCCAGCAGGATTCCGCGCACGCGGCCCGCGATCTCGCTCGCGACGTGCCGCGCTCCGCTCGCTCCGAACAGCACCGGACGAATCCCGACCTGGGCGAAGGCGTCGACGCAGTCGAGGATCTCGTCCTCGCGCTCGACCTCGACGACGACGGTCAGCGTCTGGTTGAGCGCGGCCCGTAGCGGCTCGAGCTTCTCGTCGAGGCGCGGAGGCTTCGGCATGCCCTTGGGCGCCTTCGGCTCGTCGGCTTGGTTCGTCTCGCGCGGCGCGCGCTTGGCGACGATGTATTCCTTCGACGTGCGCGTGGCCGAAAACGAGACCTCCTCACCCGCGACCGTGACCTTGCCGTCGAGCTTGCCCTCGGCGGGTTGCGCCGTGAGCGAGACGCGCCCCTTCGAACCCAGTCCGCGCAGGGACAGCGTCGTCGCATCGCGATCCCAGTGACCGGTCACGTCGACGAGCGTGGCGGACACGTCGTCGGAGCGCAGGTTGCCGCGCACGTCGCCCGAGCCTTGCGCGGCTTCGAACAGGAGGCGCAGCTTCAGCGTCGCGCCGGACTCGAGCTCCGCGAGCCACGCACCGGTGATCGGGTCGGGCTCGAGCGGCTCCTCGTCCTTCTTCTTCTTCTTCGACTTCTTCTTCTCGCCGTCGTCGTCCTTGGACTCGGCCTCTTCGTCGCCCTTGTCGTCCCCCTTCTCGTCGTCCTTGTCCGCGTCGTCGTCGGACGGCTCGGGCGCCGGGGGCGTCCACTTCGCGATCGCGGCCTCGTACTCGAGCCACTCGTCGCGGTACTCCTTGCCCTTCTTAAGGAGGTCGCGCACCGCCTCGCCCGACTTCAATCGGTTCGAGGAGGGCCAGCTGAGCCGCAGGGCGACCGGGTCGCCGACGATCTGGCGCTCGGCGTCGGTGCTCGCCGGCTTGTACGCCATGACGGGCGTGCCTCCGCGCGCTGCGCCGCGCGGCGTCAACACGACGGTCGTGATGCCGTACGTCGCGACGCGCCGATCCACTGCGTCCCCTGGTCCGACGATCGAGCGGAGCTTGAAGTCCGTCGACGGAACCTTGGTCGAGCGCTCGAGACCGAGGTGCCCGAAGGCGTCGATGATGCCCGGCATGCAGGCCGCGCCGCGCACGATCTTCGCGCCGCGCGGATGGGCGACGCGCTCGGAGACCTCGACGATCTTGCCGTCGGTCATCAGAACCTGGCCGGGGCGCAGCACCGTTCCGTCGCCCACATGGAGCTCGTCGACCTCGATCACGGTCGCGCTCGTCGCGTGGGCTTCCCAAACGGTCTCGCCCTCGACCCAGGTCGCGATCACCGCGCTATAGCCGGCGAACGGCTCACCGTTCAACACGCAGAAGTCAGCGTCCTTGCCGGCGCGAATGCTTCCGACGCGGTCGGCCGCGCCGCAGAGTTCGGCGGGCGTGAGCGTGATGGCGCGCAACACGGCCGCGGCGTCGAGGCCGCCGCGCGAAGCGAGCGCAGCCGAGAACAAGAGGTCGTCCGGCAGCCGGCCCGTGATCGCGACGCGCACTCCCTCGGCGATGAGCGCCGCGGGAACGTCGTAGTCCGGCCAGCGCGCGTCGCGGTCCCGACCGCGGTCGATGCCGGAGCGGTTCGGGATGAACGGAACCTCGAAGACCACGGCCGCACCGTTCGCGGCGATCTCGCTCGCCAGGCCCGCTGCACCACCGGCGCCCTCGAGGATGAGCGTCAGGTCGTTCGCCTGCGCGAAGTCGAGCATCGCGCGCACTTCGCCGGCCTCGTTGGCCGAGATGCGCCACGGAACGCCGGCCTCGAGCAACGGCCGCAGGTCGCGCACCGCGCTCGCTCCGTACGCCTCCACACCCGCGTCCGCGTCGCCGCTGCGCGCGGCCTCGAGCAGTTCGGTCAGCGCGACGACCGCGCCCATCGTCGAACGCGGCAGCTGCTCCCGCGCCGGGTTCATGCCCGTATCGACCGACGCCGGAACGGGCGGCTCCCAGTAGCCGGGCGTCCGGCGCGCGGAAGCATCGATCGCGCCGTGGATCGCGGCGCGTTCGACGACGATGCGGTCGTCGCCGGCGAGCTTCGCGAGCGCTCCCACGCCGCCGATCAAGCGACCCTCGGCGGGCGTGATGTACGCCGACGTCACGCCACCGGACAGCGCTCCGCTGTACGTGCCGAACGTGTCGAAGGCATCGACCGCGCGCAGCCCGGGTGCGGCGGTGCGATCGCTCGGCCGACCCGACGCGTACGGGCTGTACGCCGCGACCAACCCCGGGACGATGACCGCGTCCGGTCCGTAGTCGACGACCTGGGCGCCCGGCGGGACGGCGAGGTCCTTGCCGACACCGACGATCTTGCCGTCGCGAACGAGGATCGTGGCGCCGCCTTCGAGCACGGTGCCGTCGTCGACGAGGTGCACCGTGCCGGCTTGGATCGCAATGGTGTCGCGCGCCGGTTGCGCGCTCCGGACGGAGCGGCCGGCGTTGGCGAGCGGCAGCGCGGCGACCAGCGCCGCGGCCGCGAGAAGGCGCGGATTCGCGACCCTCATTTGCCTTCCTCCTCGTCGCTCTTGCTCGCATCGCCGGGTTGTTCGGCGACGCCGCCGGTCGTTCCCTGCGGCTGCGTGCCATCGAGCAGCTGCTTGTTCCGCACGTCATCGGCGCGCGAGTAGACCTCGTCGCCTTCGACCACGACGTGCTCGACCCACGAGGTGACGGAGAGCGGGTCGCCGCTGAACAGGACGACGTTGCCGAGCTTGCCGACCTCGAGCGATCCGACTTCGTGGGCGAGCCCGAGGATCTCGGCCGGCACACGCGTGACGGCGTCGAGCGCCGCGTCGCGCGCCAGGCCGTGTCCGACGGCCATCGCGGCTTGGTACCAGAGCGAGCGCTGCGCGGGGTTCTCGGAGGAGAGCGCGAAGCGCACGCCGGCCGCGGCCAGCACTTCGGGAACGAAGGTCTCTTCTTCCTCGCCCGTGACCGGGTTGCGTCGCACGTCGACCAGACCGCCTTCGAGGATGACGGGGACGCCCGCCTCGGCGATGCGGTCAGCGGCGCGCCAGCAGTCCGTGCTGATCACGAGCACCGTGCGGGCCAGGAAACCGTTCTGGCGCGCGAGCTCGAGGGCGTGGGGCACGTCGACGGCTCCGGCGCATTGAACGAAGCACGTGCGCTTGCCCTCGACGATGTCGAGCAGCGGCGCCTGCTTCTCGTCGATCGCTCCGCGCGGGATGAGCTCGAGCCCGTCCACCTTCCAAGCGGTGCCGCCCATTTCGCGTCCCTCGGCCTCTTCGCCCTCGAGCTCGCGTCCCTGGAACAGCGCCTCGCGCTCGGCGTGGCCGCGCTCGTCGCGCTCCTCCTCGACCAACTCGGCGAGGTACATGCGCAGTTCGTTGAACGCGTCGCGCAGCGCCTGCATCTGCGTCGCGCGCGACTTGCCCTGCTTCGGCCCGGTCGACATCTTCAGCCCGAACGACGGACGCACCGTCATCGCGTCGACGGTCATGCCGGTGGGACGAACGATCATGCCCTGCGCGCCGATCACGCAGTTCGCTCCGTGCTGAACGTTCACGGTTGTCACGCCGTAGCGCAGGCAGTCCTCGAAGTAGAAGGCGACCGGGTCGATCGAGTCCTTGATGTCGAGGAACGGCGCGACGTCGAGGTTCTCGTTCGCGCGGTCGAGTCCGTTCGATGTGTGCGCTTCGACGAAGCCCGGGAACGCGACGAAATCGGGGCCACCCACGACCGGCGCGTCCCACGGCTTCTCGACGTCGTCCGCTTTCCCGATCGCGACGATGCGTCCGTTCTCGATGACGATCACGCCGTCTTCGATCGGGTCACCGGCTTGCGTGATGATCTTCCCGGCTTCGACGACGAGCTTGTCGTCCGTTGCCGATCCGGCGCTGGCGATCGTCGCGCCTGCGGACGCAAGGGTGAACGCGGCGAGTAGCGGGACAGTCAGGTTCAAGGTTCTCTTCATGTCGAGACGACGCGGAGGCGTGGGGCCTGTGGGAAGGATCTCGCTCACTCGGCGGGACGGGGATCGACGACGAGCTCACCGTTGAGGAGCACGCCGATGATCGCGGACGTGGGTTCGAAGGGCGTGCCGTTCCACAGCACGAGGTCGGCGTCCTTGCCGACTTCGATGGATCCGACGCGGTCGTCGACACCCATCATCTTGGCGGGGTTGATCGTGACTGCGGCGAGCGCGTCTTCGAACGACATGCCGCCGCGCATGGCAAAGCCAGCCTGGTTCGCGATGCGGCTCTCGGGGTCGCTCGATCCGTGACCGGAGAGCGCGACGAGCACGCCGAGCTCTTTCAGCGTTGCGGCCGACTCGAGCGCGAGGAAGTAGTTGTCGTTCGCGTAGTCGTCGCGAACGCGTCCGTCCTTCGGCGCGGGCGGCAGCACGACGGCGACGCCGGAGCGGCGCAGCAGCTCGGGCTCCTTCCAGGCCTCGACGGCGTCGTCGAGGATCATGCGCGGGATGCCGAACTCCTCCTTGAGGTAGATCGCGGTGCGCACGTCCTGGGTCGCCTGGGTCTTCACGATGATCGGAAGCTCGCCGTCGATCACGCGCAGCGCGACCGCGTTCTGCGCGGCGTCCTCGGACGCGACGTCGAGGCCGAAGCGCTTCGCGTTGATCGCGTCGTAGAACGACTTGCGGAAGACCCACTCGACGCCCATGCGCGTCGTCGGACGCCGGTAATAGAACGTAGCGGCCGGGCCGAGGCGCGGCGCTTGGTTGCCGGCCGACGGTTGCGGGCCCAGGCACGCGCGCAGCGCGGCTCCCGAAACGAGCGTGCGCGCCTCGAGCGTCGGCGCACCGCCCGTCTTCAGGACCGTGCACAGGCCACCGATCACGTTCATGTCGGACGGCGTCGCGAGCGCGGTGGTCACGCCGCTCGCGAGCGCGCGCTTCCATCGATAGGAGAAGAGGTCGAGCGAGTCGTCGATGGACGACGTGAACGACGCCTCGGTCGACTGCTCGACGGAGTAGGCATCCGTGTCGATGCGCACCGCGAGGTCGACGAATCCGGGCGTCACGGCCGCGACCTCGAGCACGTTGCCGGATCCGCCGGGCCCGACCGCGACGATCTTGCCGTCCGCGACGACGACCGTTCCGCCTTCCAGCACATCACCCGCTGCGGTGTAGACCGCGTCGGCCGAGATGACCCAGCGACCGTCGTCGTCGTTCGCCATTGCGGTCGTCGGCGCGGCGGCAACGGCCAGCGCGAGCAACGCGAGCGACGGGCGGCGTGTCTTCGTCAGATTCATCATGGGCGAGTCCGGGTTCTTCATGAGGCTTTGCCGAGATCGACGCAGATGCGGGCTAGTCCGCCGACCGATCGGCACTCCACGCGAGGGCTCCATCGACGTACACGGCCTCGACACGGCTCGTGAGGTTGAGCGGATCGCCGCTCCACAGCACGAAGTCGGCGTCCTTCCCGCGCTCGATCGATCCGACGCGCGCGTCGACACCGGCGATCTCGGCCGCGACGTTCGTCAGCGACTGCAGGACAGCTGTGCGGTCCGCGCCGCTGCCGACGGCCATCGCCGCAGAGAGGCGGAAGGCCTGGGGATCGTTCTCGGGCGCGTCGAGCGCGAAGCCGACCTTGACGCCGGCGTCCTGGAGGGCGCGCACGGCGTCGAGCGAGCGGCGCGCATGGCCGGTACGGAACGGGCCGACGACGACGGCGAGGCCGCTCGCGACGATCTGCGGGAGCAGGCCCGGGTCGCTCGCGAGCGTCGCACCGCGGAGCGCGCCCTGGAGCGCGTGCTTCTGCGCGAAGCCCACCGCACGCGCGACTTCATTTCGACTCCACGCTTCGAAGAAGACGGGCAGGTCGCCGTGCGCGGCGCGCGCGAGCGGGCGCTCGCTGTTCGCGTCGGCGCCGGCTTCCTCGAACCGCGCACCGAGCGCGCGAACGGCGCCGCCGTAGCTCGTCGGCGCACGCGTACCGCGCCGTCCGACGTAGGTGACCTCGGGTCCACCCTCGTCCATGCTCGTTCCGTTCGCGTCGACAGAACCGAAGATGAAGCGCGGTCGCGGCGCGGAGTAGCCCAACGCCTGGGCCGAGAACGAGAGCGCGAGGTGTGCTTCCCGCGCGACGATCGCGCCACCCGCGGTCTTCACGACGGCGGTGACGCCGCCGGCGACGTTGATGTCCGCGGGCGTGAGGACGACGGATGTGATCCCCGCGGCGAGCGCCTTGTCGAAGTCCGAGTGACTCGGATCGAACGCGTACACGAGGCGCGCGTCCGAAAGGAACGGCCGCGTGACGTCGACCGTCTCGCTCGCGCCACCACTGCGCGTTTGACAGGCGATCAGGCCGGCGGTGAGCACGCCGTCGTGCTCGAGCGTCGGAAGGTTCGGATCGGCATCGCCGGCTCCGACGCGCGTGATCTTCCCGTCGGTAACGACGACGACTCCGTCAGCGATCCTCGATCCGTCGGCGAGGACGACCTCCTTCGCCTTGATCTGAAACGCGTCGCCGTCGAGGCCGACGGGCGATGCTGCGAGCGCGACCCAACTCAGGAAAGCAAACATGGGAATCTCCGGCTACTCGACTACGCGGCCGCGCGAAAGAACGAATTGAAGCGTCGACGTGGTGTCGAGCGGGTCTCCATCGAAAACGAGCACGTCGCCATCGCGGCCGCGCTCGACACTGCCAACACGATCGGCGACGTCGAACGCGCGCGCCGGGCCGAGCGTGATCGCGTGCAGCGCCGCGTCGCGATCCAGGCCGTGGCTGACCGCGAGCGCGGCCAGGTAGCGCAGATCGCGCGCGTGCGGCCCGCCTCCGCTGCCGAGCAGGACTTCGACGCCCTCGTCCGCGAGCCGGCCGGCGAGGCCCAGGTCGAAGCCGTCGTACTCGTCGCGTCCGCTCGCTTCGGGCGCCGGCCAGATCATGACCGGAACGTGGCGTTCCACGAGCGCTTCGGCCATGTGCTCCGACTGCGTCGCGCCGGCGAGCACGAGACGCAGGCGGCTCAGGTCCTCGGTGCGCTCGAGCAGGTTGCGGATCTCGGGCACGCGATGCGCCTCGACGACGAGCGGGAGCTCTCCGTCCGCCACGCGACCGAGGAGTTCGATCGTCGGGTCGTAGCGCGGCTTCTTCGGCTTCTTGTCTTCCTTGTACTTCTTGTCCTTGTGCTCCTTGCCCTTCTCCTCCGCGTCGGCCACGTCCTTGTCGCGCTTCTTCTTGGCCTTCTTGAAGTCGTCCTCGAGCTCCTTGGTCTTCTCGTCGATCGCCTTCTGCCAGTCGGCGAGCTCCTGCTCGTACTTGGCGAGCGCGTCGCGATAGGCGGCGCCCTTCTCGACCTGGCCGACGAGGCGCTCGACCTCCGCGACGCGATCGAAGACGTCGTTCACGCGGCCGTGCCGCGTCACGCCGATCGAAGTCGCGAGGCAGGCGTCCTCGATCAAGATGACCGAGTCCGTTCCGGGATCGTTCTGGACGACCGCGCCGATGCCGCCGATGAACGACGAGCTGCCGGCCTGGGCGCGCACGGCGGTCACTCCCCCCGCGAGCGCCTCGCTGCGCTGGTCCGGGCGGCTGAACGGGTCGAGTGCGTCGACCGTGCGGCTGCCGGGCTCGAGGTTCTGGTTGTCCACGCTCCCGGCATCCACCTGGAGCGACGACCACGGATCGACGAAGCCGGCGCAGACCACGCCTCCTTTCAGGATGCGCGCGTTGTCAGGGGCTTCCACGTCGGCGCCCACCGCGACGATGATCCCGTCCTCGATCAGGACGGCGGCGTTCTCGAGCTCCACGCCCGGGCGCACGATGACGCGCTCGGCCTGGATCCAAACGACGTTGGAATCGTTGCCGTCGCTGGTCCTCGCGCTCGCTTCGTCACAGACGGTGGGCAACGTGAGGACGGAGAGCAGGGTCCAGGTCGCAAGCATAGGGTCCCTCTCGGGGGTTTCGGACGCACGGCCCGGCCGGGTGGAACGGCACGGATCGCCCCCTCTCCAAACCGGTCAGCGTGGGGCAAACATCCGGTTCGCGAAGCGCGGAGGGGGCTCGAACGGATCGAATGATAGGGGACGTGGGGAGCGTCCCGCCAGCATGCCCCGTGTTCGGGTTTTGGCGAGTTGGGGCGTTCGGTCGCTCGGCGGCGGAGCGCTGTTGCCTGTTCTATGGCGGCCTCGGAGGATGCGAACCGCCACCTCCTGCTGGATCCCAAGTACTGGATCCCCCGACTCCGGCTTCTCGAGAGCGAACCCTGCCGGTTGATCCAAGTCCGCCGCGAAGACCTTCGACGGCCCGGGACCGAGGTGGTGGAACTTCGGTGGAAAGCGCACGACGGGATCCGGATGACGGCCCTGCTCGCGCGCTCTTCGTTCCACCGGGCGGATCAGCCGGTCCAGATCCGGCTCTGCGGCGACCTCGAAACCTGCGCGATCGACTGGAAAGCGGTCGAAACCGGCTCCTGCGACGTCGTCTTCCCCCCTCCGCCGAACCGGCGCCTCGTCGATCGCGTCCTCGACGTCCTGCGCCTCGCCTCGACGGTCTCCCAGGTCGATTCGGTCGCCGCCGAGACCGTTCTTTTTTGGAGCGGGTGCCAGACGCCACCGGACGAATTCGTGATCGCGGACATGGTCCGCGAGTGCGGCTGGATCTAGCCCGGGTTCTTCATGTGGCTTTGCCGAGATCGATGCGGATGCGCGCCGGATCGGCGCTTCGTGACCGATGCGCGTGGAGGCGACCTGGACGGGTCGTCGAACCCGGTGAGAGAGGGAGGTGCTGATCTGGCGCGCATCTGCGTCGATCTCGGCGAAGCGTCATGCAGGATCCGAGCGAGCAGCCCCCGGAACTCCGATCTAGAAAGCAGCCCGCGGCGACGACGCCGCGGGCTGCTTTCTAGTTCCATGACTCCGAACGAAATGCCTACTGGCGGACGGGCTGAGAAATGTCCGCCGCGGGGTCGGTCGGCGTCCGGAGCGAGCCGAGGAACGCGAGCAGCCGCACCCGGTCGATCGCGCTGAGTCCGCCGAAGTACGCCGCCGCCGCCGCGCCCTCGCCACCGTGCATCGAGATCGCTTCGTCGAGCGTCAGAGCGCGACCATCGTGGAGATAGGGCGCGGTGTCGGAGATGCCCCACAGGCGCGGCGTGATGAAGAACGGGTCGAGCGCGCTGCCCGTGTTCTCGGCCAGACCGGAGCCCATGTCGTGGCGCTTCAGATCCGAGAACATCGGCACACGGATGCCGCCGTTCGGCGACTTCCTGAAGCCCGCCGGACCGTTTGCGAGGTCGAACGAGTAGTAGATGTTCTGGGTCGGGTCCGTCTCGATCTCGGGAAAGGCGAGGTCGAGCGTCCTCGTCTGGGTCCCCAGTTCGGGCACGTGGCACGCGGCGCACCCCGCATCGAAGAACACCTGTCGGCCGCGCTTCACCTGGTTGCGGCGTGACCCCACTTCAACCGGCCGGTCGAGGTTCGTGTTGAAGATGTGAAGCGCCGAGAGCTCACCGACGAGGATCTCGTCGACGACACCGTCGCCGTCGCCGTCGACGCCGCTCCCGACGACCTCGACGGGCTGCATCCCCATGTGGAACTGGAGCGCGCCGACGTCGAACGCGCGCACCGAGATGAACTCGCCCTTGCGCCCGAACGGACGCACGACCAGGTCATGCTCGATGCCCTCGACCGCCGACGTGTCGAACGTCTGCGTGTTGTCGTCGTAGACGATCGAGCCGAAGCTGACGCCCTTCGACACGAGCGCGACGGAGACACCGGGGTTCGCCTGCGCCTGCGCCTTGAGCACCTGCAAGTCGGTGGTCATCTCCTTGCCGACGAGCTCCACGCCTCCCGAACCGAAAAGGAACGGCGGATTGATCAGGCGTCCGACGACTTCGGCCACACCGCTCGCGTCCGCGTCGACGATGTCGATGCTCGTGACTCCGGCAAACGCAGAGCCGCCGATCCCGGCCACGCCTCCGATACCGAGCGTCGCGGGAATTGTCGCGTTGCTCACGATCGAGTGGCACTCGAGGCAGGTCTGCGTGTCGAGTCCGTTCACGCGCAACCAGGTTCCGTTCGTCGTCGGCCGGCCGCCGGGCGACACGGTGTCGAGCGGATCCACGACGCCGTCGCCATGTCCGTCCAAGTGATTGAAGGGCGAGGTGAAGATCTCGAGTCCGCGCCTTCGAATGTCCCTCAGGGACAGCGCGCCTCCCGTGATCGCGGCTTGGGTGATGCGGTTCGGGCCGAGCGCAGGGCCGTTGATCTGCGCGGTCGCTTCCGATGTGCCAAAGCCGAGCGCGAGCAACCAAACGATTCGCTTCATGACTGTCTCTCCTGATCGAGCGTTCGCTCGATCGTGCTCCTTCCGGTGAGGGGGGGGCGGGTGCGGGGGTTGGGTGATCGCGACGTCTGACGTCAGGCGTCGCGGCGGGATCCGATTCTAGGAACGCTGCGCAGAATCGGGGGAGCGAGTCGGAAACTTCGCCGCTGGACGAACGCGCGTCCGATCTGCACTCTGTTCAAAGGCATGCGCATCGCTGGCTCGTCGTTCGTTTCGTTGCTTGTTGCGACATCCATGGGCGCCTCCGTCGCGACTTCGATCGGTTGCGTTTCGGCGAACGGCGGCGCGCACGATCCGCTCGCGTTCGATTCGAACGGGCACGACTCGCTCACCGCGATCGACTCGCTCGCGTGGCTCGCCGGATCCTGGGCGGACGCAGGCGAAGACTGGCGCTGGGAAGAGCATTGGATGGCGCCGGGCGGTGGAACGATGATCGGAATGTCCCGCATGGTTCAGCGCGGCGCGACATCGTTCACCGAGGGCCTGCGTCTCGAGCAACGCGCCGACGGGATCTACTACATCGTTCGACCTTCCGAACAGACCACGAGCGAGTACCGGCTCGTCGAACACGCCGGTCGGCAGGCGGTCTTCGTCAGCGCGTCGAATCGAACGCCGCACACACTCGGTTACCGACTGTTACCGAACGGCGGACTGATGGCATGGACGGAGAACGAGCAGGGCGGGCGCGAGTGGAAGGAGTTCTTCCCGATGCGTCCCGACTCCCTGCGCTGACAGCTCGTCGCTAACGAAGGTCCGGGAGCGCGCGCTGGAACAGGCGAATCAACTGATTCGACAGCACGCTTCCGATCCGTACCACGTCCTCGTGCTTCAACGGTGCGCGCGTAATCCCCGCGGCGTAGTTCGTGAGGCCGGCGACCGCGGCGACGCGCAGTCCCGCCGCGTGCCCGGCGCTCGCCTCGGCGACCGTGCTCATGCCGACCGCGTGCGCGCCCATCCAGCGCAGCATCGCGATCTCCGCCGGCGTCTCGTACGCAGGACCTCGGACGCCGGCGTATACGCCTCCGCGCATTTCGATCTCGAGCTCTGAAGCCACGCGGTCGAGCGTAGCCCCCAGCTCGGCGTCGTACGGACAAGCGACGCGTCGTTCCTGGGGCAAGAGCGGCGCACAGCCCTGCAGGTTCAGGTGGTCCGCGATCCGCATGAACGTGCCAGGTGCCCAGCTCGGGACCATCGACCCCGACGCATTCGTCAGCACCAGAGTCGTCACGCCGAGTTGCGCGAAAGCGCGGACCGCGCGCGCCACCTCGTGCTCGGTCCACCCTTCATAAAGATGAACGCGTCCCTCTTGTACGAGGACGCGCGCGCCGGCGAGCTCACCGATCACGATGCGTCCCGCGTGGCCGGGAACCGCGCTCTTCGGGAGGTGCTTCAGCGTGCGCGCGTCGATGACGACGCGATCGGAAAGGCCGTCGGCGAAGGCGCCGAGCCCTGAGCCGAGCACGAACGCGACACTGCAACCGCCCGCGCCCTGCGCCTCGAGCTCGGACGCCAGAGACTGCGCCGCTTCGCGCACGCCGCTGGCACTCATCCGAGCGGCTCCTCGGCTCGCGACGCTGCGTGCTCTTCGATCATCGCGGCATGAGGTCGGGACGGAACACGGCGTGGCAGGCGTTGCACCCGCGCTCGAGATCGGGATACGTGTCCCGCGCCTCCTGCATCGCGCCGCCCTGGAGCGACGCGATGAGCGCGTCGAGCGTCTTCAGGGCCGCCGCCTCGTGCGCGCGAAACTGCTCCGGTGTTCCGCGCAGGTCCGAGCGTTCGAGGTAGTACGGGATGGCCGGATCGTCGAACCACGCGCGGATCTTCTGCGCCGCGAGCGCCGCCGTCTCCTCGCCGCCTTGCGTCAACAACGCGCCCTCGAGCTTCTTCCGTTGGATGTCGACCTCGAACATCACGGTCTGCAAGGTGTAGCGTGGCTTCGGCGCGCCGCCGCAACTCGCCACCGCGAGAAGCAGCGCGCAGATCCACCGGGCGGAGGTGCGCGGAGAAGCCGCGGACGGATTCGAAAGGCATCGCTTGGCCATCACCGGCGCGTCAAGCTACAGAATCGAACGTCCCGAAGGGACAACGCCGCCTGTGAATCACGGCGCAAACGATCGCCCCATGCTCGAACTCCTCAATCGCGCGGACACGCGGCCGACAGCGGCGCTCGCGCAGTGTCGACGGGCGCTCGCCCGGCGCTGGAAGCGCTTCGGCGTGGCGCACGCCCTGCTTCCGTCCGCGCTTCGCGATGACCTCGTCGCGTTGTTCGCGTGGCACGAGCTCGTCCGCACGTTCGACGACGGCGAGCGCGGGTTCACGGAGCTCGATCGCGCGCTCGAGGAGACCTACTCGCAGCCGCCGACCTCTTCGATCGCCGCGGCGTTGCGTCAGACCGTCCATCGCTTCGACCTGTCGGCGCTCTCCTTCCGGCGCGCGCTCGAAGAGCGTTCGCGCGCTCGCGAGACCGGCACCTTCGAATCGCGCGACGCCCTGTTGCGCCACGCGCGCCGCATCGCTCACCCCGAGGCGCTCGCCTACCTGCGCGTTCTCGGCCACACGGGCGAGCGCGAGGAGACGCTCGCGAAGGCGCTGGCGGAGGGAATGCAGCTCGCCGCCTGGACCGTGCACGTCGAGCGCGACGTTGCGCGCGGCAGGCTGCACTTCGCCGTCGACGACTTGAGCGCGAACGGGATCGACCTCTTCTCGCTTCGCAGCGGAACGTCCGGTGAGCGCTGGAACCCGTTGGTCCGCGCGCAGGTCGCGTGGGCGCGCCAGCTGCTCGCGAAGGGCTGGCCGCTGTGTCACGAACTCGGGCCGTGGAGGGGGAGACAGCTCGCGTGGTTCCTGCGGTGGCACGCGGCGACGCTCGCGGCGCTCGAGGCGCGCGGCTACGACACGAGTCGCGGCGAGCTCCCGGCCGGTTGGTTGCGCGTCCTCGCGTGCACGGTCACCGCCCTCGCGTGGCGCGGTTCTCCGGCGCGCGCGTGGTTTGGCTAGCGCACTCGACGCGCACCGGCTGCCACGTTCCGTTCGCTCGGCTCCACGCGCAGAGCTCGCGCAACCGCCCGCCGGCGAACGACGCGACGAGGGAGATGCCGCCGGGAACATCGGCGGCGCGATCGGCGGTGGAGAGCTCCGCGGGTGCGTTCGGGTGGGAGTGCCAGATGCCGATCAGTTCGAGGCCTACGCCGCGCGCCTCGTCCTCGGCCGCGACGAGAAGCGCGGGGTCGAGGTCGAACGAGCGCGACGGATCGCGCGCGAGGTTCGCGCCGGCGCGAACGCGTGCCACGCGCGCACTCGTGCCGTAGAACTCGCCGATGAGCGCGCCGCACGCCTCGAACGGAAGCGCCGACGACGACGCGAGTCGGACACCCTCGACCGCCTCGGCCGAGAGAACGAGCGTCGCGAGCGGCCGCGCGCGCATCTCTGATTCAAGCGGGTCCGACACGCCTGTATCCTAGTCGGCCGATCGCCGAGTGCACTGCACCGCTCAGCACGCCCGATGCCGTTCGATCCCCGCCAACTGTTCTCCACCCGCGTCTCCTCGCTCCCGCTACTCGGGCTGGGGATCTCGACCGAGTTCAACGCGCGCGCGCAGGGCGGACTCGACTTGCTCGCGCTGCGCGCCGCGCTTCCCGACCTCGTGGAATTCCTCGAGGTCGGTGCCGACGTCGAGCGCGGGATCGATGCGGACACGCGCGCGTGGGTCGCGAGCGGTTTGCCGACGACCTATCACTTCCTCGACGTCAACCTGGAGGACGAGGCGGACCTCGACGACGCGTGGATCGACGAGACGTGCGCGCTCGCGCGCGAGATCGACGCAGCGTGGTTGTGCGGCGACGCCGGACTGTGGCACATCGGTCGGCGTGAGCGCGGACACGGGACGTTGATGCCCCCGATCCTGGAAGCGTCGAGCGCCGACGAGATGGCGCGCAACGTGCGCAGGCTGCGCGAGACAACCGGCTTCGAGGTGCTGCCGGAGAATCCGCCCGCGCACGTCTTCCTCGGGAAGATGCACTTGCTCGACTACTACGCGCGCGTGGCCGACCGCGCGGACAGCGGACTCTTGCTCGACGTCGCACACCTCGCGGTGTTCCAGCACGTCGCGGGACACGCGCCGACGACGGGGCTCGACTCGTTTCCGATCGAGCGCGTGGTGGAGGTGCACGTGGCGGGCGGGACGCCGTTCGAGTCGGGCGGGCGCACGTTCGTCGAGGACGACCACGGCACGTCGATCCTGCCCGCGACGTGGGAGATCCTCGCCGAGGTCCTGCCGCGCGCCACGGGGCTGCGCGCGATCGTCTTCGAGGGCGAGCGCAACACCGTCGAGCAGGTCGTGCCTGTGTTCGAGCGCATCGACGCGATGCTGCGGGGCGTGCAAGCGTGACGGACCACCGCCGACTGCAGCGCACGCTGTTCCGAATGCAGGCCGACGGGAATTTCGCCGCCGCGCTACGCGCTGGGGACGCGGTCGCGATCGAGTCGACGGGGCTCGACGCGGCGGGAGTCGAGCTAGTCACGGGCGCCGATCCCGCGGGCGTCGCCGCCGACTTCGACGGCAGACGGCGTGCGCAGATCTACGGCAACTCCGCGTCCGAGCACACGTTGACGCTCGCCGCCGCGTCGTTGCGCGCGGACGGCGCCGCGTTGTTCGACGGCTTCCTCGCGTCCGGAGAGTTCCACGCGGCGATCGCGGACGACGGCCGACTGCCGCTCGCCTTCGCTGAGTTCGCGGGGCGTCGCATCGAGGAGTTCGGAGCGGTCGAACTCGCGCCACTGCACACGCTCGAGAGCGCGATGCTCCGACTGCGTCGCGATGCGCTCCGAACGGTCGACGCCGCGCCGCTCGAAGCGAACAGCGTGCGCCTCTCGACGCGCGCGCGCATCGTCGACGTTCCGGCGGGGACGATCGCGTGGGCGGGCGCGCTGCGCGACGCGCTCGACCACGGGCGACCGGTGTCGCCAAGCGATGCGTCGCCGCCCGGGACGAGCGAGTCGGTCCTGTTGCACGCGCAACTCCACGCATCGGCGTATCGATTGCCCGAGGTGTCCGTCGAGCTCCTCCGTTCGCCTGCGGACCGCTTTCTACGCCGCGCCGAGCGTGCGATCACCCGGGACGAACGCGCCGCGTTCGCGGCCGAACACGACGCTTCGGCGCAGGCGTTCGAGACGTTCCTCGACGGATTTGTCGCAGAGGGCGTCCTCGAACGCGGCGCGTGACGCGCATCCGGCTTCGCGCCGTTTCGAGTAGAGTGAGCGCCGCCCGTTCCATCGCCTCCCTGTCCGTCACCGCTATGCAGACCCTGACTCGCCCCTCGTTCGACGCGCTCGCTCCGCACTTCGGCCACTGGCAGAAGACCGGCGACCTGATGGATCAATGCATCGACCTGATGCTCAACCTGCGCCAAAGCGGGCATCCGGGCGGTTCGCGCTCCAAGGTGCCGATGATGGTCGCGTCGACCTTGGGCGCCGGGATGCGCTGGGACGTTCGGCATCCCGAGCGCGCGTTCGGCGACCGCTACGTGCTCGTCGCGGGACACTGCTGCCCGGTCATCTACGCGATGCTCGCCGTGTACAACGAGGCGCTGCGCATTCGCTACGAGCGAACGGGGGACGAGCGGTACCTCGTTCCGAACGCCGAGGAACGCCAACTCGTTTGGCAGGACCTTCTCTGGTTGCGGCACAACGGCGGGCTTCCGGGCCATGCCGAGATGGAGGGCAAGACGCTCTTCTTCAAGTTCAACACCGGACCGTCCGGGCACGGCATGCCGGCGGCCGTCGGTGAAGCGCTCGCGCTGAAGCACGCCGGCGCGAAGGGCGTCAGCGTGTTCGCGGTCGAGGGCGAGGGCGGGCACACCGCGGGCGCGCACCACGAGTCCAAGAACTCGGCCTTCGGTCTGGGGCTCGACAACCTGACGGTACTCTTCGATTGGAACGATCACGGCATCGACTTCTTCGAGAACAGCTCCGTGGTCCACGGTCACCCGAAGGATTGGTACGAGCCGTACGGTTGGCGCGTCGCGGGCGCGGAAGACGGTGAGGACTACGCATCGATCACGAAGGCGCTGCTCGAGGTCGTTCACGCCGAGGAGACCGGGGGACGGCCCGGGATGGTGTGGTTCAAGTCGCGCAAGGGCCGCGGCTACCACAAGTTCGACTTCGCGTCGCACGGCGCGGCGCACAAGCGCAACTCCGAACTGTTCTGGCAGTGCCGCGCCGACTTCGCCGAGCGCTATGGCGTGACGTTCGAAGGCGCAGGCGACACGAACGATCCGGGTGAGGACGCGTGCCGCGAGCAGACGACCGGTTGGTTCGAGACCGTGTTCGACGTGCTGCGTCAGGACGACGAGTTGGTCGACTACCTCTCCGACACGCTCATCCAACTCGGCGACTCCGTGCCCGAGCAGATCGACGGATTCAAGCTCGACTCGAAGCGCAACCTCGCGACCGACAAGAGCTGGCTCGCACTTTCCGAGCTGCCGGACGAACTGTTCGCTGCACCGGGCGCCAAGGAGCCGAACCGCGTGGGCTTCTCGAAGTTCGGCGCGTGGGTGAACGCCAAGGCGAACGCGGAGATGGGACGTCCGCTCGTCCTCGCGTGCTCGGCCGACCTCGCCGACTCAACGAACATCTCCGGCTTCGCGAAAGCGCACGGCGACTTCCCCGGCTTCGGCTGGTACGAGCGCAACACGAACGTCGGCGGCAGCCTGTTGCCGCAGCAGATCACCGAGTTCGCGAACGCCGGACTCAGCGTGGGCGCCGCCACCGTCAACCTGTCGGCCACGCCCGAGGACGAGTTCGTCGGCTATTGGACCGCGTCGTCGACGTACGGATCGTTCTCGTACTTGAAGTACGGGATGATGCGGCTCTTCAGCCAAGTCGCGCAGGACTGCCCGCTGCACGTCGGCAAGACGATCTGGGTCGCGGGTCACTCCGGGCCCGAGACCGCGGAAGACAGCCGCACGCACTTCGGCATCTTCGCGCCCGCGGTGACGCAGCTCTTCCCCGAAGGACACGTGATCAACCTGCACCCGTGGGAGCACAACGAAGTCGCGCCGTGCCTGGCGGCCGCGCTCGCAAGTGACCGCCCGCTCATCGCGCTCCACCTCACGCGCCCCGCCGTGACGATCCCCGATCGCGAGGCGCTCGGCGTCGCGTCCCACCTGGACGCCGCGCGCGGCGCGTACGTCATCAAACCGCACGACCCGGCGCGCCCCAAAGAAGGAACGCTGATCGTGCAGGGCACGAGTACGACGGATTCGATCTACACGCTGCTGCCGCGCCTGCTCGCCGGCGAAGGGCCGAACATCAAGCTCGTGCAGGCGGTCTCGTACGAGCTCTTCGCGATGCAGGACGAGGCGTACCGCGAGTCCATCCTGCCGCGTGAGGACTGGCTCGACTCGACCGTGCTCACGAACGGGGGGCGGCGGACGATGCACGATTGGCTCGCCCACCGCGTCGCCGAGCGTTACGCGATGAGCTCGGACTGGGACAACCGCTGGCGCACGGGCGGCAGCGTCGACGAGGTCAAGGCGGAGGCGCACATCGATCCGGCATCGGTGTGGGCCGGCATCGAGCGCTTCGCGGCGGACCGCGCGGATCGGTTGCGGGAGATTTCCTTCCCGGGCTGACCCCCCGTTTTCGGGCCCGCCACCACCCCCGACCACCCGGGGAGTGCCCCAAGGACCGCGTTCGCCGGAATGCGGTTCGCGGATCCTTCGAAGAAACCGTGCGGGCGGGCGGCGAAACGTCGGACCGGGAGGGATCGTATCGCCGCGCGACACGCGGCTCCGCGGCCCCCTCGCCGGTCGAATCCTGGCCCGACGCCACCCCCGCCCACGCCCCATTCCAACGCCCATGCAGCTCCATCGCACGCAACGGTCCCTCGCCCGCCTCGCCCTTTGCACCCTGGCCGTCGCGCTCTCGAGCTGCGTGATCGTGCGCTTCGAGGGTGATTTCCCCGACGACTCCTGGATGTCGGACGTCGTGCACGGATCCGCGATGCCGGCCGGCTTCGAGCACGGCAGCGTCGAGGCCTCGTTCGTCGGCACCGTCGCCACACGCAAGTGCGAGCTCGAAATGAACTTCGCGTGCGCCCCGGACGAGTTGGACGCGTATCTCGACGGGGTGTGCGACAGCGTCGAGCGCGAACTGCGCGAGCGGGACGGCGCGATCACGTCGCGCGCGAAGAGCGGGCCGCGATCGGTCGCGATCGAGTACGAGCGCGACGACGAGCGGGGAGAGGCCGAAATCAGGGTTGAGGACACGCCGGGCGCGGGCGCGCTCCCGTACGTGCTCGAGATTCGCTGGCGCGAGCACTAGCGGAATTGAGCGCGGCGGCGCCATCCCTATGCTGCGGGGATGAACCGCACGCTTCGACGCACCCTGACTTGCTCCCTGATCACGTGCGCGGTCGCCGCCTGCGCCACGACTCCCGACTACGACCGCTCGCTTCCGGCGGGCTCACCGGCGCTCTTGCCGCTGGGTTCCGACGAGAGCGTGCCCGACTTCTCGAGCGAGTGGGAAGCGCGCGAGGAGATCGTGCCCGCGCTCGACCGGTCGATCGAATGGACGAAGCGCGAGCACGCGAAGCAGTTCTTCCCGGCGGCGGGGATCGACCACGGACGCGCGCTCGCCTCGCTCGAACGCTTCCGCGAGCTGCTCTCGACGACGTTCGGTCCGGCGGAATTCCAGCAGGCGATCGAGTCCGAGTTCGAGGTCTACAAGAGCGCCGGATGGGACGGGCGCGGCGGCGGCGTCCTGTTCACCGCGTACTGCACGCCGATCCTCGACGGCAGCTTGGAGCAGAGCGCGGAATACGTGCATCCGCTCTATGCGCTCCCGCCCGACTTGGTGAAGGCCGCGGACGGCTCGGTGCTCGGGTGGGAAACGGCCATGGGGCGCATGCCTCACTACCCTTCGCGCGGAGCGATCGAGGCCGGCGGCCTGCTCGAAGACCGCGACCTCGAGCTCGTGTGGCTACGCGACCCGATCGACGCGTACATCGCGCACGTGAACGGGTCGGCGTTCATCCGTCTGCGCGACGGCTCGACGATCAAGCTGGGCTACGCGGGCAAGAACGGTCGGACGTACCGCTCGCTCGGGAAGGCGCTCGAACGGGAAGGCTCGATTCCGCGCGGCAAGGCGAGCTTGCAGACGATTCGCGATTGGGCGGCGAACGCGAGCCACGAGGACGTTGCGGACGCGCTGGCGAACAACGAGTCGTACGTCTTCTTCACGCCGATCGACGGCAACCCGCACGGCAGCCTGGACGTCGAAGTCACGGCGGCGCGTTCCGTCGCGACGGACAAAACGCTCTTTCCGCGCGGCGCGATCGTGTTCGTCGACAAGGCCGCCGACACGAAGACCGATGCGCCGGTCGCGCGCTTCTACTTCGACCAGGACACCGGTGGAGCGATTCGGACGGCCGGGCGCGCGGACCTCTACCTCGGGATCGGCGACCAGGCCGAGGAAGTCGCGGGACACACCGAGCTCCAAGGACAGATGTACTACCTGTTCCTGCGTTAGACGCTCGAACGCAACCGGCCCCCCACCCGCCCGCGTGGGGCGAATGGGAGGCCGCGAGTGAGAGAGACGGCGCGACGCTAGCGCACGGGACGCGCGCTCGAAGAACGCAGCGTCGGTGCGGTGGCGGGCGTCGGCACCAAGGCGGGCGCCGGTGCCGCGATCGGCGACGACGCGGTCGTTCGCATCAGCGGAGCCGCGTGAACCCGCAGCTCGAAGCCCGCCGGCGCTCGCGTGGCCAACGTCGGAGCGCTGGCGGTCGGAAACACCGGGGCGGCCGCGATCGCGGGACGCGTCGAGGGTGTCGGAACGAGCGTCGCCTGATCATCGCTCCGGCGCCACTCGAAGTGGCGGTCGTCGGAGCGCTCGTTCGAACGCTTGTCCGCGCCCTGGTGCCCCTGTCCCGCGTTGCGTAGGTCTTCCAGCTTGCGGCGGAGCTTCTCGAGCTCGTGCTCACGCTCCTTCATCTTGGCGCGCAGCGCATCGATCTCGGCCTGGAGGTCCTTGTTTCCGCCTTCGTCGCGACGGAGACGCAGCACGTTCGAGCCCCCCGCGTGCGACTCGCCGTCGCCGTGCGCGTGTTCATGCTCGTCGCTGCGAACGCGGCCCAGCACTTCGTGCAAGCGCTCGCGATCCACGCGCGGCATGTTCTCGAGTTTGGCCCGCATCTCGTCGACGCGCACGTTGCCCTGCGCGTGACGCGCGTGCTCGAGGAGCTTCTTCGCGTCGTAGAGCGCGCGCTCCTTGACGATGCCTTTCCCCTCGAGCCCGTGGACTTCGATCCTGTGCGGCTTCACGACGTTGGATTCGCCCATGCCCTCGCGGTAGAGGCGCAGCGCGTTCGCGTGCACGCCGTCGAGCCCGACGTTTCCGTGCAGGTCCTTCACCTCATGCAGCTTCGCCTTGATCTCGGCGAGGTGCTTCTCGACGCGCTCGCCGTTCGAGCCGAGCGCGCGATACACCTTGCCGTGCGCGTGCTCGCCGTCCTGGTCGACGGAGTACACGTGCGCGCCGTCGCCGAGGCGCAGGTAGCCGTGAGCCTTGCCCGCGTCGTCGTCGTCGTCCGAGTCGAGGTAGAACACGTTGCCGCCGCCCGATTCGACGTTCCACTCGAACCGGTGCGAGTCGTCCGCATCATCCGAGTCCTTCGAAGTCGACCAGGTGAGTCCTGACGACGCCTCGCACTCCGGGCACTTCTCCTTCGACTTCCCCTTGGCCTTGGCCTTGGCCTTGTCGGGCTTCATCTTGATCGTGTTCTTCTCGAACGCGGCCCCGCGAATCACGACGTTGACCTTCGCATCGTCGCGCTCGATCCCGAGGCTCAGCGAGCCGTTCTTCATGTCGCGTTTCGCGCGGCTCAACTCGTCGAGCGTCGCCTTCTTGCCGTTGATCGAGACGATCACGTCGTTCGGCTCGATGCCCGCGCGTGAAGCGATCGAATTCGCGTTCACGCCGTGGACGACGATGCGGCCGTTCGACGTCGACGAGATCTGAACGCCGATGATCGGCGTGTCGCTGTCCTGCGAATCGACGATGTAGGCCAACCCGGAACCGCTGCCGACGGAGAGCGCGAGCGGCGCCCCCATGTCCGAGAGCGCGATGAGTCCCTCACCGATCTCGAAGTTCGGGCTGTCGGGTGCGAGCACGAAGTTCGTGCCTTCGAAGACCGGGAGCGGAGCCGGCTCGAGCGCGACGTATTCGAGCGGTTCGACCACGATCTCCGGCAGCGGTTCGATGTCGGGAATCTCGATCCGGTCGACGATCTCGAGGATCTCCGCGAGGTCCGCGTCGTCGAGCAGGTCGCGCGTCTCGACACGACCCGCGCACTCCGCGCAACTGTGGGCATCTTGATCCTCGTCCTGCCCCGGAGTCGTCGCCGCGAGCGCGAGTTGACCGCCCCAGAGGGCGGAGAATGCCGCGGATGCGGCGAAGATCGTGGAGCGACGCGATCCGCGTCGGACGGAAGACAATGAAACGAGCATCTCGATTCTCCTTGCTAGCTGACTGTTCGTGGTCGTCCAAGGGAGTAGGGCCGTGGACGGGACCGTTTGGGGAACGCCGATTCCGCGGCGCATCCACGCTGCGTATTCGACCAATGCCGAGGCGTAGCGCTTGCGACGCCCCGTGCGACGGACGACCAAGAGGTCGCAGGAAAGCTCCCGCAGCAGGTCGATGCGCTTGCAAAGCCACCATGCCGCGGGATGGAACCAGAAGAACGCGCGCATGGCTTCCTGACCGAGCATGGTCCAGGTGTCGCCGCGTTCGAGGTGGACGAGTTCGTGCAGCAGCACGCACGACAGGACTTCGCGCGCGAGCTTCGGCTCGTCGGCGGCCGGAAGAACGACGATCGGCGTCGTGAGCCCGAAGCACATGGGCGACTCGACTTCGTCCGACCTGCGCAGCTCGACCCGATCGCGCAGCGGCGACGCCTTCACGAGCATGTTCCAAACGGCGAGAACTTCACGATCGACGACGGGCCGCGAGTTGCGCAAGAGCGTCGTGGCGCGGCGCACGCGCAAGGCGAGGCGACCGAGCGAGAAGACCAGACCGATGAGGTAGATCGAGGCCGCGATCGTCAGCAATCGCGAGACGTTCGCGGCGGACAGTCGGAACCCGCTATCGAGTTGCTGCGAACCCGCGACGCTCGCGAGCATCTCGCCACCGTCGCGCGGAACCACGGTGCCGGTGACCGAGAGCCCGTCGGCCGATCCGTCTTCGGCCGACAACGCGACGAGGTCCGCCAGCAGCAACGTGTCGTCGTCCGTCCAATCCGCGCGCTGCGGGTCGACGTCGACGACGAGCGTGAGTTGTTCGGGTTGCATGTCCACGCTCGCATCGCCCGTCGCGGTGGTCGCGTTGGACGGCTCGACGAGCAGCGCGTTCGCGAGCCGGGACAACGGCGTGCCGTGCGGCATCCAGCGCGACAGGCCGGTCGCTTGCGCGACGAACTGCCCGAGCGGGAGCACGAGCGTCGCGAACAACACGATGACGACGAGCCGGTAGGACGTGACCGGTTGACGACGCCAGAGCCAGAGCATCACGCCGGCGACGGTGGCCGCGAGCACGAGGCCGATCGAACCGACGACGAGGTTCCACTGCCACGCGCTCACCGACCTTCCTCCTCGTCCGAGAGCTGCTCCTCGATCCGACGCTTGAGCGCTTCGAGCTCCTCCCGGCTGACCGACTCGTGATCGAGCAGGTGCGCGAGCAGCGGCTCGGCTTGGCCGCTGAAGAGGCGCGCGACGAAGTCCTGCGTCATGTTCGAGCGCGCTTCGGAGCGCGTCACCCGCGCCTGGTACTCGTGCGCGCGGCCGGGGCCGGGGCGCGCATCGAGGACCTCCTTCTTCTTGAGGATGTTCATCATCGTCTGGACCGTCGTGTACGCGAGCGCGTGACCGTCGGCGGCCAGACGATCGACGACCTCACGCACGGTCAGACTCGCGGGATGCAGCTCCCAGACGACCTGCATGATCTCGAGCTCGAGGTCGGTGAGGCGTCGTTTGGTCGGTTCGTCGTTGGACATGGGGGGGACTCCCGAAGGGGGACTCCTAAAACGTTAGGAGGATTTCATCGACCGGCAACGCTGATCTCCTAAACTTTTCGTTGAGGAGGCGTAAGCGGCGGGGCCGGGGGCGCGCTCGGTACGGGGATGGCCGGGGGCGGTCGAGCGGCTCAACCTGACGCTTACGTTCCCGAACTAGTCCGAGGCGGCGGGGCCGAAGGCCACGGCGTCGCCCGGCGGGGCTACTTCCGCCTGCGGATCGTCGAGGAACACGGCGACGAGCGCGACCCGCGCCCAGGTGGCGAGGCGCTCGGCATCGAGTCCTTCGCGCTCCAGATGGGCCACGAACGCAGCCCGGTGTCGGCGGTCGGCGGCGTCGGCGCCCGGGAGCGCGTTGACGCCGGGAACGCTCGGGGGCGGTTCGTCGCGGAGGAAGTCACGCAGGCGGGCTGCGGTCGAGTCCTCGGCGTCGCAAATGCGCACCGCTTCGAGCAGCAGCGCCGGCGAGATCGGGCGGTCGTACGCCAACGTCATCGCCTCGACGAACAGGGCCGGATCCACGACCTCGAACTCGCCCAGGACGCGCGCATAGGCCGCCGCGGCCTCACCGCGCCGCCCCAACCTCCGCAGCGCGCGCGCCGCCGATCGATCGATGCGCGGGCACACGAGCCCCAGGTCGCGCGACCGCTCGAGCGCTTCGAGAGCGCTGCGAGGCAGTCCGAGCTCCTGGCGGATCTGCCCGAGCCCGCACCAGCTCCGTGCATTGTTCGGTGCGATCCACGTGGCGACCTGCAGGTCGCGCTCCGCCGCGCGGCGAAAGCCCAGCTTGGCGTAGAGCGCACCTCGCACCTCGAGCAAGGACGAGGCACGGGGCGAGGCGGCGAGCGCTTCGTTGAGCACCGCGACCGCGGCCTCCGAGCGGCCTTCGCATTCGAGTTGCCACGCGTCTCGCAACGGTGCCGCGAACTCCGGATCGAACGCGACGACGTGCCAACCGCCCCACAGGAGCTCCGTGCCCGGCTCGCATCCGCCGTCGAGCCGCGTCGCCGCATTCGGCCCGGGCGACCACGCTGCGTCGGCGCCCACCGCGTCGACCCTGGCGCGTGCGCGACGCGCGGCGGACCGATCGACTGGCGCGGACCCGTTCGGCTCTTCCCGCGTCGGATCGGCACCCCTACAGCCGAGCGCGCTCGCGATCGCGACGAGCGCTGCGAGCGAACCGCACACGAAGGCGTTGTGATTCCGAGTCCCCAAGATCCCACCTCGACGAAGCGGCCCCAATCCGCCCCGCACCCCGCTAACATCGGCTCCGCGCTTCCGCGATCTTGCGGCAGAGTCGAGAACGCGCGCGCCCCCCTCCCCCATGCCCCGCCCGCGACTGCGCGCCGTATTCCTGGACGTCGGGAATACTCTTCTGCACGAGGAGCCCTCGCGCTTCGCGATCTACGCCGAGGTCGCACAGGCGCACGGCGTCGCGGTCGCGGCGACCGAGATGCGGGAGCGCATGTCGCGCGCGCACCATTCGCTCCCGGAACGCTTGGACGGCCACTTCCGCTACTCCGACGCCTGGTTCGAGGCCTTCATCCGGGCCGTGTTCGAGGCGGACGGCCTCAGCGAGGGCGCGCTGCGCACGGTCACGGCGGAGCTCTTCGCGCGCTTCGAGGCGCAGGCGAGCTTTCGACTGTTCCCCGGCGCGCGCGAGCTCGTCGACGCGGTCCGCGCGGCGGGCTTGACGCTCGGCATCATCTCGAACTGGAGCGCGAGGCTGCCGCGCGTCCTCGCAGCGATGGGCCTCGACTCGTCGTTCGACTTCGTGCTGTGCTCCGCGATCGAAGAGCTCGAGAAGCCCGACCCGCGCCTGTTCGAGCGCGCCCTCGCGCTCGCGGAGGTCGAGCCGCACGAGGCGCTCCATGCGGGCGATCATCCCCGACTGGACGTCGAAGCCGCTCGTTCGGTCGGGATCCAAGCGGTTCTCGTCGACCGCGGCGCCGCGTCGGGTAGAACATCCGACGCGACCACGAACGACGGCGAACGAGTGAGCGACCTGCAAGCACTCACGCGCCTGATCCTGGAACGATCCTGATGACCGACACAGCCCACGATCTCGACGCGCGGATCACGGAGTTGCGCGAGAAGACGCAGCGCCTGCGGGACGAGGTCGAGCGGTCGTTCCTCGGCAACGCCCACACGTTGGACATGCTGCTGATCGCGCTGCTCGCCGACGGGCATGCGCTGCTCGAAGGCGCGCCGGGGCTCGGGAAGACGACGCTGGTGAAGAGCGTCGCTCGCGCGCTCGACCTCGACTTCCAGCGCATCCAGTTCACGCCCGACCTGATGCCCGCGGACATCCTCGGCGCGCGCATCCTCGAGGAGACCGCCGGCGGAGGACACACGTTCCGTTTCGAGCGCGGTCCGCTCTTCGCGAACGTCGTGCTCGCGGACGAGATCAACCGCGCGACGCCGCGCACGCAATCCGCGCTGCTCGAAGCGATGCAGGAGCGACAGATCACGATCTTCGGCGAGACGTGGAAGCTCGACGCGCCGTTCATGGTGATCGCCACGCAGAACCCGATCGAGATGGAGGGCACCTATCCGCTGCCCGAAGCGCAGCTCGATCGGTTCATCTGCCGCATCGAAATCGACTCGCCGAACCAACACGAACTCATCGCCATCCTGAACGCGACGACCGGCACGCCTCCGGAGCGAGGCAGCGCCGTGCTGAGCGCGAGCGACGTGCTCGACATGCGCGCCCTCGTGCGACAGATCCCGGTCTCGAGCGACATCACGCGCAACGTCGCGCGTCTCGTGCGCGCGACGGATCCGCGCGACGACACCGCGCCCGACAGCGTCAAGCGCTTGCTGCGCTACGGCGCGAGTCCGCGCGGCGGGCAAGCGATCCTGATGCTGTCGAAGGCGCGCGCGCTCTTGCGCGGCAGGCCGTGGGTGTCCGAGGAGGACGTCACGGCGGTCGCGGCTTCGGCGCTTCGTCATCGACTCGTCTTCGGGTACGAAGGCGAGGCCAGCGGCGTGCACCCCGACGAGCTGATCTTCGACGCGCTCGAGCTCATTCACGAGCACTGACTCGCTGCGTCCTCGACGGACCGAATAGAATCGCGCCATGGCCTCCCTCGATCGCTGCCGCACCGTCCTCGCCCAGACCAATCCGCGACTGGGCGACCTGCACGCCAACCTGTCGGACCACGTGCAGCGCATCGACGACGCGGCCGCGGCGGGCGCGGACCTGATCGTCTTTCCCGAACTCTCGCTCACCGGCTACTTCCTGAAGGACCAGGTCGACGAGCTCGCGCTCGCGCCTGACTCCGGGGCGCTCGCCGAACTGGCCGACGCCTCCGAGCGCATTTCGATCGTCGCGGGCTTCGTCGAGCGAACGCCCGAGGGTCGGCTCTACAACTCGATCGGCCTCTTCGAAGGCGGTGCGTTGCGCAACGTCCATCGCAAGGTGCACCTCGTCTCGTATGGCATGTTCGACGAGGGGCGCGACTTCGCGGCAGGCGAGTCGTTCTCGTCGTTCGAGAGCGAGCGCGGGCGCTTCGGACCGCTGATCTGCGAGGACCTGTGGCACGCGCCGAGCGGCTATCTGCACTTCCTCGACAACGTCGACGCGCTCATCGTTCCGAGCGCGTCGCCCGCGCGCGGCGCCGAACAGCCCGGCCCCGGCCTCGCATCGCAACGCGTTTGGCGCACGTTGCTCACCGCGCACGCGATGATGTATCGCACCTGGGTCGTGTACGTCGGGCGCGTCGGCTGGGAGGACGGCGTCGGATTCGGCGGGTCGAGCACGGTGATCGATCCGTTCGGCGACGTGGTTGTCGAGCTCGACGGACTCGAGGTCGCGCAGGCTGAGGTCGAGCTCGACGGGTCGGCGCTCCGCCGCGCGCGCGTGAGTACGCCGCTGCGGCGCGACGAGAAGCCATGGATCCTCGCCGCGGAACTCGCGCGCCACGTGCCCGGGCTCCCCGACGCAGAGCGCGATTCGTGAGCGAGCTCGACATTCAGCCCGAGCTCGTCACGCGCATGCTCACGAGCTTCCTGCGCGAGGAGGTCGAGAACGCCGGGTTCTCGAAGGCACTGGTCGGACTCTCCGGCGGCATCGACTCGGCCGTATCGGCGGCGCTGTCGGCGCGCGCATTCGGACCGCAGAACGTCCTCGCGGTGCTCATGCCCCACCGTCAATCGAATCCGGACAGCGAGGCCGATGCGTTGCGTGTCGTCGACGCGCTAGGGATCGCATCACGGCGCGTCGAGATCACGCAGATGGCGGACGCCTATCTCGACGGCGAGTGTGTGAACGACGCGACACGGCGCGGCAACGTGATGGCGCGCTGTCGCATGATCGTTCTGTACGACCTCTCGGTCGAGTGGAGCGGGCTCGTGATCGGGACGAGCAACAAGACCGAGATGTTGCTCGGCTACTCGACCCAATGGGGCGACTCCGCGCACGCGGTCAACCCGCTCGGCGACCTCTACAAGCATCAGGTGTTCCAGCTCGCGCGCCACCTCGAGCTCCCGGCACCGGTCATCGACAAGCCGCCGTCCGCGGATCTGTTCGAGGGTCAAACGGACGAAGCCGACCTCGGCTTCTCGTACGCGACGGCCGACCGCGTGCTCTTCGCGATGGTCGACCGGCGCTTCTCGATCAACGATCTGCTCGACGCGGGCTTCGACGAGTCGCTCGTCCGAACGATCGCGGCGCGCGTCGTGCGCAACCAGTACAAGCGTCTACCGCCCGTGCTCGCGAAGCTCTCGCACCGCTCGATCAGCCACGACTTCCGCTACTTGCGCGACTGGATGAAATGAGCCCGCATCGTCGGCGGCGCGCTTTTCGCACGCCGCGACGACACGGGCTCGGAGGGAGGGGCCGTCGTTTCTCAGTGATCGGAGAGGAGCTGCGCGCAGAGCGAATCGAGATCGACGCTGCGGATGGCCTTCGCGTCGATCGGACCCAGCTTCTCGAACTTCTCGCGCTCTTCGTCGGAGGACATCTCCGCGTGTTTCCCTTGGAGCTTGTCGATCGAAGGAGCTTCGTGCTGGCGCAGGCTGAGCTGGGTGAGGTTCGCGGGCAGGTCGTCGGGCAGCTTCTCGCAGCGATCGAGCGCGAGCTTCGCGCGCTTGCACACCGTCAGCGTTTCCTTGAGGTTCGCGTGGATGCGGTTCAGACGATCGACATCCGGGTCGGGTCCCGACAGCGACTGGCGCACTTTCGCACACGCGACTTCCAGGACCGCGATCAACGTGTTGAGCTTGCGCATCAACCGCTTGCGGTACTCCGGGGAGTCCAGGTGGGATTCGGAGAACGGCTTTTCCTCGGGGTTGCTCATGGTGATCGTGCTGACGGGCTCGGCGTCCAATCAAAGCTATCCC
The DNA here is from genome assembly GCA_029259605.1 of Planctomycetota bacterium. Taxonomy (GTDB): domain Bacteria; phylum Planctomycetota; class UBA1135; order UBA1135; genus OFTM281. The sequence goes on from JAJDEV010000190.1 coordinate 34,992, forward strand.
ATGGATCCGATTGCGGGGTGAAACCCGCGATTCGCGCCGGGACCGCCGGTGGAAAGAAGTTCCGCCCGCGCGTTGGCAATCCTCGCGCGGATCTCCACGACGCGCTCAAGGCAACGCCACGCCGTCTCCGAACTCCATGCATCGCCGCTGGGCAGCCCCAGCCGTTCCGATGGAAGACAAGCGCCTGTTCACCCGTGTTCCCTCCTCGCTCGAGGTCGATCTCGTTCTCGCGAACGGGGACGAACTCTGCGGCCGCCTTCGCAACCTGAGCATGCGCGGGCTACTGCTCGCGAGCGACGCGACGCCTCCCGTCGGGTTGCCGTGCAACGTCACGGTGTACCTCGCCGGACGCGAGCACCGGATCCTGATCGAAGTGAAGGGGCAGATCGCGCGCTGCGAGAACGGTGGCATCGGCGTCCGCTTCGTCGCGTTCTCGCACGACGCATTCGACAATCTGCGCGACGTCCTCCTCTTCGCGGCGCTCGACCCTGACGTCATCGAAGACGAGATCACGCGCTACCTCGGCCAGACGTCGGCACGCGGTCACTAGCCCGGATCATTCATGAGGCTTCACCGAGATCACCCGGGCTAGCGCGACGAGTTACGGGACGCGCGCGTTCGCGGTAGACTCCGGCCGATGAGCGGTGCGTCGCGTGAGGTTCGGAGCGAGCGCGGACTCGCACGCCGCGTTTCGATCCGTCCGCCCTGCGCCGCGGACGAGCGCGAGCTGAGCCGCCTCCGCGAGGCGAGCTGGGACTTCCTCGCGCCCTGGGAATCCGCGCCTCCGCCCGCGCCGTTCGGTGAGGAGTGGTTCGCCACGTACATCGAGTCGGCAGCGCGCGACGACACGGAGCGCCTGTTGATCTGCCGCGCCGATGACGGCGCCATCGTCGGAGGCGCGAACATCAGCGCGATCGTGCGCGGCGCGTTCCACTGCGGCTTCCTCGGCTACTGGATCGGCGGTCCGTTCGCGCGACAGGGATTGATGAGCGAAGCGCTCCCGCTCGTTCTCGATCACGCCTTCGGCGCGCTCTCGCTGCACCGTGTCGAAGCCAACGTGCGCCCCGAGAACACGGCGTCAATCGCCTTGGTGCGCCGCAGCGGGTTTCGCCGCGAGGGGTTCTCCCCGAAGTACCTGCGGATCTCGGGCGAGTGGCGCGATCACGAGCGTTGGGCGTTGCTCGCGGAGGAGTGGCGGGCGCGCTAGCCCGTGGTGAAACTAACGCCAACGGCGAAAGAAGATGGCGGGAGTTTCACCACGGCCGGCTAGTCGGTCGCCGACTCGATCATGTCGACGAGCACGGCTTCGTCGACACTTCCCACGACGAGGAACACGCCTTCGTTCAGCGTCGCCTGCGCAACGCCGGCGGCGCCCATGCGATAGACGAACACCGTCTCATCGCCGACCTCCTGGGCCGTCTTGCGAACGGAGGTCGCCGGCGCCTGTGCCGTCGTGAACTTCGATGCCACGGATCGGTTGCGGAACAGGAAGAAGAGAGGCTCGACTCCGTCCGTGTAGACGAGCTTGATCCAGTTGTTGCGGTCGTCGTCCCGAAGCGCGAAGGCCTCGTGCAGCTCGAAACCGCTCGGCAGCAGACGAGGCTCACGGATCGTTTCGCCGAACTCAGCAGCCAAGTTGCCCGACACGCTGAGCTCGCGCTCGTCGTGAACGCCCTCGAACCAAACGGCGGTGGAAAGGTCGGGTCGAGAGTCGAAGGACTCGTACACCATGCTCTTGACGACACGCCCGTTCCGGTCGGACTCCTCGTAGCGCAGGATGAGTCCAGTGCTCGCGTCGACCGCGATGGAGGTCGTTCTCGGGTCGGCGCCACGCGACTTGATCTCGTAGTTCGCGCAGGCACGGCCGGCGACGAACTCGCCCGAGTCGAGATCGGTGAGCGTGTAGTTCTGCGCGAAGAGCCGCGCGTCCCGAATCTCGACGTCGCGGTAACGGAAGAGGTAGCCCTCCTGCAGGACCTGGCGCAGCTCCCAATCCGGCGCAGTGCCCGAGAGCGCCGCGATCGGCCGGAGCGAGAACGCACCGGCTCCGTCGGAGACGACGCGCTCGCGGTACGCGAGGACCGCGCCGCTCTCATCGAAGACTTGGACCAACCGTGCGCCCGAATGCTTCACCCGGGACGCGGGCTGGATCGCCGCGAGTCCGGACGCCGTCGCGTCGGTGAATCCGCTCTGCACGGTCGCGGACTTGAGTTCGTCGGAACTCGGGGACGCCGTCGACGGCGCCGACTTCGAGCCGCAACCCGTCACGACGAGGACGAAGGTCGCCGCGAGAGCGATGCGATGGCGTCGCGCGATCACCGCTCGTCTCTCCGCGCGGGGAACGTCGACGGCCGCAGCGCGTCGACTTCGGAGCGTGGATCGAGCCCGGCGCCTCCGCCGAGGGCCTCCAACAGACCGCGCGCAATCGGTTCGAGTTGCGAGAGGCTGTCCGCGCGCACGACATTCAGGCGGCGCGGCTGACGCGATTCCGTCGGGCGCACCGCGAGCCACACGACGAGGCACGCTGCGGCGATGGACACGATGGTCGCCACGCGCGCGAAGACGGACGGACGGAACACCTGGCGCACGAGCCCTTCGAGCTCGGGCGGTGCCGGCCGACGTTCGAGGTTCCCGACGAACCGCTCGGCCACGTGGGCGTCCGCGTTCGCGAGCTCTTCGTCGACGAGACGTTCGAGCACCGGCGGAACGAGCGAGTAATCCAGCGCGCGCACGAAGCCGCTGCCGGAGGCGCGCGCGGACTTGCGCGCACGTTCTTCGTCGGCCGACTCGCCGCGATCGAGCAGCGCGGCGACTGCGTGATCGAGCTCGCGCGGCGCGGCCATCGGGGTCATCGAGCGCAACGCTCGCTCGACCCGCGCGTCGGCGTCGTGAAGGTCGCCTTGGACGTGCTCGTCCAACCCGGCCGGAAGCGTGAGCCGCGGCATTCCGACCAGCGCGCTCACGTGGGTCCCCGTCGATTGCACCCACGCCGCACAATCAGCGCACTCGCCAACGTGCGCGTTCGTTCCGATCCACGCCTCGAGCGCGTCGCCGTCAAGGGCGCGCTCGAGCCACTGATCTCGGAACTGTTGGCAGCGATCCATCGTTCAGCCCAGGTAGTGCTTGTCGAGGACGGGGGTGAGCTCTCGATTCAACGCGGCATGCGCGCGCGACAGCCTCGACTTGACTGTGCCGAGCGAGACCTGCAGCGCCTCCGCCACTTCGTCGTAGGAGAGGTTCTCGTTGTATCGAAGAACGATGATCGACCGAAGCTTGCTCGAAAGGCGATCGATCGCGCGTTGGATCTCGTGCTCCAATTCGCGCCTCGATACGGCCGCGCTCGGCATCTCGACATCGCCGGTCGAAACGTCGAATTGGGCGTCCGATCCACCGCCCTCGCGCACGGAATCGAGCGATGCGAATCTCCGCGTGCGGCCGCGGCGTCGGAGGTCGATGCTCGCGTTGACCGCGATGCGGTAGACCCAGCTCGAGAAGCGCGACTGGAACCGGAACTCGCCGATCCGGCGAAAGACGATGCCGAAGGTCTCCTGGGACGCGTCGAGCGCATCGGTCGGATTGCCCGTGATCCGATAGCACACGTTGTAGATCCGATCCTTGTACCGCTCGTAGAGCTCGCGGAACTCGCCCTCCAACGCCCGAGCCTCGGTGCGTTGGCAAGCTTGAATCAGTTCGATGTCAGGATCGGCGCCCATGGGGATAGAACTCGGCCTGCGATTGGACGAGTGGGCGGGATCCTAGGTTCCCAGAACGCCGCGCGGATCGACTCGAAAAGTCGGCTTCGGGCCTCCCTCAGCCGCCCAGGAGCGTTCCCGGATCGGGCAGCCCGATCACTTTTCCGACGCTCGCAGAGCATTCCGACCCGCCACAGAAGCTGTCGAAGTCCTCGCAGCTGGCGGAATCGACCTCAAAGAGGATCGAAGCGCCGCTGGTCCCGACGGCGCTGATGCCCTGCCAGCAGATCTGGCCGGTGCTCGAACTCGACGGGACGGCGCCTTCGCCGGTAAGCGGTCGATAGACGATTCCGCCGCCCTTGTTCAGGACGCGGGGCGCCGGGATGACTTCCATCGGGAAGCCATTGATCTCGGTGAAGGCCGTGACGGCGATCGCCGGCTCGCGCGGCGCAGACCCCTCATCGCGGTCGCGAACGAGGCTGTATAGCCCAAAGCTCCCGACCTTCGTGACGACGTCGTCGGGGATCGGCATCTCCAGGATGACCAGGCGATCCTGCCCCCTGCGGACGCCCTGATAGAAGAAGATCCGCGTGGACGACGAGTACACCGCCTGGCTCACCGGGAACTTCTTGTCCTTGAGGACGACGCCGAGCTCGAAGTCGAGTTGGTCGAAGTCACCGTCGCGCACGTAGACCGCCGCGTGCAGGTTGAAGTAGCCCGCCTCGGCGTAGGCGTAGATCCCCACCGAGAGCGGGTTGGTGTTCGGCACACTCTTCGGATCGAGCGGATCGCTCGCGCGCGCGATCTCCTCGATGTCGTCGTAGCCGTCGCCGTCGGTGTCGTCCGAATCGAGCGACGTCCCGAGGATCATCTCCATCGAATCAGCGAGTCCGTCGCTGTCGAAGTCGGGGCCGAGCATGCTCTTCGAGGCGGCGGAGAGTTCGCGCGGCTCGAGCGACGTCAGGACCAGCGCGCCGGTGGCGAAGATCAGGCAGCCGACTGGAATCCAAGCCCGCGTCGAAGTGCGCGTCGCGGCGATCGTCTTGGTTCCGTCGGAGAGCAGAGTCATGCGGACTCGGTGGCTGCGTGTGGGAGCGGGCTAGCGGCTATCGTGAACTAGGGTCCCGGAATGGTCAAGGTATCCAAAAAGTGAGATTCGGGGCGACCCCCCTGGAAAACGGGGCGCGCGGTCCGCGCGGAACCCCCTCTCAGCGTCCGAGAACCTTTGACACCGCTCCACGGCGCCGCACACTACTCGGCCCGAAAGCGCCCGTAGCTCAGCTGGATAGAGCGTCTGCCTCCGGAGCAGAAGGTCACAGGTTCGAATCCTGTCGGGCGCACCATCCCTTCCCGCGGCGGGAGCGCTCAGCTCTGGTGGAAGGGAAGCGCCTTCTGGCGACTCGCGGTGCGCTCACCGCCGATCGTTTCGAGCACCTCGGCGGTGATGTCGCCCGTGGGGTAATCGCCGGTGAAGCACGCGTTGCAGAACTGCTCGATCTCCGGGTTGCCGGTGCGCCCCGCTTCGTTCATCGCGTCGCGATCGAGGTACATGAGGTAGTCGGTCTCGAGCTGATTCGAGACCTCACGCACGGTCGAGTCGGTCGCGATGAACTCGGTCTTCGTCGCCATGTCGATGCCGTACGGACACGGCGAGACGAGCGGCGGTGACGTGACGGCCATGTAGACCTTGTTCGCGCCGGCCTCGCGCGCCATCCGCACGATGCGCCGCGCGGTGTTCCCTCGGACGATCGAGTCGTCGACCAAGCACACGTCCTTGCCCTGGAACTCGAGCGGGATCGCGTTGAGCTTGCGACGCACCGACGATTGTCGCGCGTCCTGGTCCGGCATGATGAAGGTCCGGCCGACATAGCGGTTCTTCACCAGGCCCTCGCGGTACGGGACGCCCATCTCGCCCGCCATCGCCATCGCCGCATCGCGCGACGAATCGGGGATCGGGATGATCACGTCGGGCGTCGGCGCGCCGCTCGCTTTCCACTGCCGCGCCAGCGCTTGTCCGAACCGAATGCGCGTCTTGTAGACCGAGATCTTGTCGAGCATCGAGTCCGGACGCGCGAAGTAGACGAGCTCGAAGATGCACGGCCGGTGCGGCTTGTCGCCAATGCGCGAGCGCTCGACCTTGCCGTCGGTGCCGATGAACATCGCCTCGCCCGCGGCCAGGTCCTGGATGTCGCCGTATCCGGCGACGTCGAGCACGACGCTCTCGGACGCGACCGCGAACCACGGCCCCTCGTCCGTCTGCTTCGTCCCCCACGAGATCGGCTTGATGCCGAACGGATCGCGGAAGGCGAGCAGGCCGACGTCGGGCAGCACGGCGACGACGGAGTAGGCGCCCTTCACCTCTTCGAAGACCACTTTGACGGCCGCGAAGACGTCCTCGGCCTTCACGAGCTGGCCCGGGCGCACCCGCTCGGCCAGGGCGCGGACGAACACGTAGAGCAGCACCTCGAGGTCGCAGCTCGAATTCATGCGCGTGCCCGACTTCGTTGCGTGCGTGTCGCGCAGCGCCTGGAAGTTCGTCAGGTTGCCGTTGTGGGCCATCGCCACGCCCACCGGGAAGTTGACGTGGAAGGGCTGCGCGTCGTCGACGCTGCCGCCGCCGATCGTGGGGTAGCGCACGTGCCCCACGCCCAGGTTGCCGCGCAGGCGCTCCATGTCGTCCGCGCTGAAGACGTCGCGGACCAACCCGCCGCCCTTCTTCAAATGGAAGGTGTCGGTGAAGGTGATGATCCCGGCCGCGTCCTGTCCGCGATGCTGGATCGACAGCAGGCCCTCGTAGATCTCGGGGCCGACGTCGACGCCGTCGGGACCGTAGACACCGATGAATCCGCACATGGTGGGCTGGGCCTCGGGGACCGTCAGCGAGGGTTGGGCAGGGGCGGGAGACGGGGTGGAAATCGGCGAAATCGCCGTATTGGCGCGATTTCGGGCGGAACAGGATAGACCGATCGGCAGATCGCGACAAGCGCGTCGGGTTCAGGCTCGGGACTGTAGCGCAGCCGCGCCCGGTCCGACAGGGCGCGCGGGCGCGCGAAAAGAAATCGCTCGAGCACGGTGACTACATTTGTAGTCCCGACTACACCTGTAGTCATGAAGCAGCCCCCGCGCCCGAAGGCTTCGTCCGCGAAGCGACCCCCGATCTCCGAGGCCGAATGGGACGTGATGCACGTCCTTTGGAGCGTCGAGCAGGCGACCGCGCTCGAGGTCGTCGAGGCACTGTCCGAACGGCGCTCGTGGAGCGACCGCACCGTGAAGACACTGCTCGCGCGGCTCGTGAAGAAGCGCGTCGTCGGCTATCGCTCGGCCGGCAAGCGCTACCAGTACCGCGCGCTCGTGACGCGGGACGAATGCGTTGAACGCGAGAGCTCCTCGTTCGTCGAGCGCGTGCTCGGGGGTTCCGTGAGCCCGCTGATCGCGACGTTCGTCCGCAGCGGCAAGCTCTCGAAGAAAGAGATCCGCGAGCTGCGTGAGCTGCTCGATCGAGAGGAGGAATCCCGATGAGCGCGCGCGTCCTCGAGTGGCTGTGGCAGGCGTCGTGGCAAGTCACGGCGCTCGTCGTCGCGATCCTGATCGTTCAGCGCGTCTTCGCGCGCAAGCTGACGCCCCGCGCGCAGTACGCGTTGTGGTTGCTCGTGGTCGCGCGGCTCGTCGTGCCGATTCAACCGGAACTGAGCGGCGGCATGTGGCGGCCGGCGACGCTCGGGCTGGTCACGGGCCTCGCGTTCACGCACGCGCCCTACGCATCGCCTTCGCCTCGCGACGACCCCCCGGGCGGTCGCACGACGATCACGGGTTCGACCTTCGAGAGCGGCGCCCCGTTGCCCGAAGGGGAACGGAGTGAGGAGGCGCAGGTCACCGATCGTTCGGCGCACGAATCGCGGCACACACGAGCGCTCGCGGCCGGAACGAGCTCGCGCGCCCGTCCTCCCGCGTTCGCCTCGACGTCGGACCGTTGGCCGAAGCGGATCGTGTGGATCTGGTTCGCGGGCGCGCTCGCAACGCTCCTGTGGTTCGCCGCCGCCGACCGACGCTTTCGCCGTCGAGCGCGCGATGCGCGGCCGATCGGGGATCCCGAGTTGCTCGCGCTCCTCGACGAATGCCGGGACGCGCTCGGCGTGCGCCGGGACGTTCGGCTGGTGGAAACGAGCGCGATCTCCTCGCCGGCGGTGACCGGCGTGCGCCGGCCGACGCTCCTCCTTCCGCCGCACGTCACCGCAGGCTTCGACGGCGACGAGTTGCGCCTCCTGATGCTGCACGAGCTCGCGCACGTCCGCGGCCGTGACGTCGAGCTCAACCACGTGCTCGTGCTCGTCCGGTCGGCGTTCTGGTTCCACCCCGCCGTCGCGTTCGCGCTCGCTCGGCTGCGCGCCGCGCAAGAAGCACTGTGCGACTGGAAGGCGCTGGCTTCACCCGCGACGCCGTCCCCGCGGCTCTACGCGAACACGCTCATCAAACTCCTCGACGCGCCCTCCCGCGCGGAACGAGCGATCGGCGCCGTTGGCTTCCTCGGCCGCGGCACGTCCATCAAACGGAGAATCCTCATGATCACTCGCTTTCCCTCGACGCCCGCAACGAGCCGCATGTTGAGCCTCGGGCTCGCCCTGCCTCTCACTTGGATCGCGTTCACGAGCGCCGCTCCGGCGTTGGCTCCGGAGCTCGACGGAGCGGCGCGCGGTTCCGGCCTGGCGCGGATTGTCGTCGAAGGACACGACGACACACCCGCGTGGAAGGTCGAGATGCAGGCGCGACTCGACGAGACGCCGATCACGGTCGAGCTCGTCCGCGCGTCGTTGGCCGAGGTCGTCGACCAACTGCGCGCGGCGAGCGGCATGAACTTCGTCCTCGCGCCCGGCGCGGCCGAGGACTACGCGGACGCGGCGTTCTCGGTGCGTTTCGAGGCCGTGCCCCTCGCGCGCGCGCTCGAGACGATCGCCAACATGACGAACAACGAGATCGGCGCGTGCCTCGCCGGCGAGGCGGTCTACGTCGACGAGCTCGGCAACCTGCCGCACATCTTCGAGACGCGCATCTACAACATCGCGCCGCTGCTCGTGGACATCGACGACGACCGCGACGGCGCGATCGACACGCTGACCGAACTCCTCCGCGGGTCCGTGCGACCCGACACGTGGGATTGCTGGGAGGGCGTATACATGGACGTGTGGCAAGAGCTGCTCGTCGTGTCCCAGACCGCGCCGGTTCACGGCGAGCTGCGCGCGTTCCTCGATCGACTTCTCAATCGTGGCGCCGAGCCGGCGCGTGAACCCGAGCGTTGGGCGCAAACGCTCGCCGAACGACTCGACAAGCGCATCGACGCTTCGTTCGAGCGTCAACCGCTCGGGGCTGTCGTCGACTTCCTGAGCCACACGCTCGACATCACGGTCCTCGGAGATCCGAACTACCAGGACGAACCCGTGACGCTCGACCTGCGCGACGTCCGCGGCGAGACCGCGTTGCGCTGGATCGCGTCGCTCGTCGGGCTGCGGCTGCGCTACGAAGGCGGCGTGGTCTACGTCTCGGAGAGGGAAGCGACCGAGCTCGTCATGTACGAGGTCGGCGATCTGGTCGAGCGCGTCGCCGACGACTGGGAATGGGAGGAGCTCGACAACCTCGATGGGCTCATCCGCGACACCATCGACCCGACGTCGTGGGATTCGTTCGAGGACCGCACGATCGAGTTCTGGCGCGGGCTCCTGATCGTGCGACAGTCGCCCGAGAACCAGCGCGAGCTCGCGCGGTTCTTCGACGATCTGCGCCGCGCGATGCGGTAGCGCGCCGCGGGACTTCCTATCCGGTGGCAGCCGGGTAGGATCCCGCGGCCATGGAGTCTTCCTCCGGAACGATCGCGACCAACGACGGGCTCGAGCTCTACTACGAGCGTCGAAGCGGCGCGGCGGACGGCGCGCCGACGGTCGTCGTTCCCTCTGCGTCGTGGGTCGCCCGCGACATGGACGCGCTCACGCCGGAGCGCGACGTCGTGTTCTACGACATCCGCGGGCGCGGCCGTTCGTCGGCGATCCTCGACGAGGCGCACCTCGGACTCCAACACGACGTCGACGATCTCGAGGTGCTGCGGACCGCGCTCGAGCTCGAACGCATGGCGCTCCTCGGTTGGTCGTATCACGGTGCGCTCGCCGCGCGCTACGCCCTCGCCCATCCGGAACGCGTCGAGCGCCTACTGCTCGTCGGTCCCACCGCGCCAGCCGAGGCTCCGTACTGGATGGACTTTCTCGAGCGCTTCGGGCGTCGCTGCAAGATCGAATGGCTGCGCGAGCTCGAAGCGTTGCGCAAGGCGGGCACGAAGGAGCGCGATCCGCTCGCGTGGTGCCGCGCGGTGCACCGCGTGTTCTTCCTTTCCTACGTCGCGGACGAGTCGTCGCTCGAGCGCATGCAGAGCTGCCCGTGCGTCGAGCCCAACGTGGACGCCGATCGCGTGAACGACCAAGGCCGTCGGTTGCTCGAAAAGCTCGGCGATTACGACTGGCGCGACGAGTTCGGTGCACTCGACATTCCGACGCTCCTCGTCCACGGCACGGAGGACCCCGTCGCGCTCTCGGGAACCGAGGAGTGGAATCGCATCCTGCCGGACTCGCGCCTCATCGTGTGGGAGGGCGTCGGCCACATGCCCTGGATCGAGGATCCGCGTCTGTTCTTCTCGACGTCGAATCGGTTCCTCGGCGGCGAGTGGCCGTCGTGACCCGTCGAGCGTAGGGCGACGATCGCGGAACGCGTGATCGCCTACGCGAACCAGTGCTCGCCCCAAAGCGCGAGGTTGATCATCGGCCACGCGACTTGGGAGTACTGCGTCGGCGCCTCCATGACCTCGCGGCGCACGTCGGCGCCGAAGAACGCGTTCGCGAAGCTCGAGCTCTGGAGAACACCGACGCGCTCGCCCAGCCAACCCGAGAACGGAAGCGGAAAGGACTGCTTCGGACGCGTTTGGATCCCGTTCGCCAATCGCCCGGACCACGCGCGGCGCAGAATCGTCTTACCGCGCGCACCCGCGACTTCGGTCGCCCCGGGCGACGTGTCGAACTTGAACGCCATCGGGAGTCGATCGGCGAACTCGGCGATGCGGACGTCGCTGAACGGAGTTCGACCCTCCACCGAAGCCAGCATCGAGGACGAGTCCAAGCGCTGGAGCAGGCCGGTCAAGTTGTTGTGACGCAGGAAGCGCAGGTGCGGATCGAGCGCGGTCGCGTGGGGTCCCGCTTCGCGCTTGCAGCGCGCGAACAGCTCGTCGTAGTAGCGGTAGAGGAAGTCGTCGTTCTCGCAGGCGGCGAACACGTCCGGCGCGAAGACGTGCTGCTTCAGCGACGTCGGGATCCAAGCCGCGGCCTCGAGCTGGAACGCGCCGCTCGAGCGCACGTCGTCAGGCGATCGCAGGAAGTCGAGCGCGGCGACCATCGCGTGTTCGTACCCGGCGAACAGCTCGTCCGCGCCCTCGCCGCTCAGCGCGACGACGTAGCCCGCGTCGCGCAGATCCCGCGACACCGCGTGGATCGCCACCTCGTTCGGCGTGCAGAGCGGCATGCCCAGCTCGGCCACCATCCACTCCCAATCGCGCAGGAAGCGCTGGCTGTCGACGACGATCTCGCGGTGGGCCGCGCCGACCTCGTCCGCCATCGCGCGCGCGAACGCGAAGTCCTCGCCCTCTTCATCGCCGTCGTAGCCGCCGGCGCACCACGTGTTCAGTTCGACGCCGAGGTCCGCGACGATGCGGCAGAGGATCGAGCTGTCGATGCCGCCGCTCAGCAGCGAGCACACCGGCACGTCCGCTCGCAGGTGGCGCTCGACCGAGTCCTCGAGCGCGGCGCGCATCGCGGCCTCCGCGTCGCGCGCGGTCTGTTCGTCCGCCGCGACCGGCGCCGGCGTGTAGTAGTCGGTATGCGTGAGGATGCCCGACGTCGCGTCGAAGCGCAGCGACTCGCCGGGCCGCACCGCGAAGACGCCGGCGAAGAGCGTGTTCTCGCCGAGCACGGAACGCATCGACGTGAGGTAGGCGCTCAGCATCGGAACATTGGGCCGCGCCTCGATGTGCGGGTGCGCGAGGAGCGCGCGCGGTTCGCTCGCGAACACGAACTCGCCGCTCGCGTGGTGGTAGTAGAGCGGTTTGATGCCGAGCGGATCACGCGCGACGTGCAGCACGTGTTCCACGGAGTCGTACACCGCGATCGCGAACATGCCGCGGAAGCGCTCGAACGCCTGCGCGCCCCAGGCCTCGAATGCGCGCAGCACGGTCTCGGTGTCGCACGAGCCACGGAACAGAACGCCTGTCGCACTCAGCTCGGCACGCAGCTCGCGGTCGTTGTACAGCTCGCCGTTGTAGACCAGGTGGAAGCGCCCGTCCGCACTCGCCATCGGCTGCTCGCCATCCTCGCTCGATCCGATCACCGCGAGGCGTTGGTGCGCGAAGACGACGTTTTCGTGTTCCCACGTACCGCTCCCGTCAGGTCCTCGCCGTTGCAACGCCGCGCGCATCCGCTCGACCTCCCGTATGGCGACGGAAGGCCGCCGGCCGCGCAGCGCGGCGATTCCGAGCAGTCCACACATGGCCCCTGCTATCGAGCCATGTGGCGCAACACCTGAGCGCGCAGCCGACTCCGCGCGCGCGTTCGCGTGATTCTCTCGGGGCGCGGACGACGCGGCGCGAGCACACCGAATCGTTTTCCGCCTAGGCGCGCGTCTCGATCCACGCCACGACGTCGCGGGCCGCGCGCAGCGGGTCCTCCGAGTCGATCCGCGTGTGGATCGTGTGCTTCTTTTCCGAGTGTGCGTAGAGCGGGTCGTAGTAGCGCTCGAGGAGGATCTCGACCAGCTCGTGATCGCGCTCGGCGTCGAGCAGCTCGACGAGCTTGCCCTCCCAACGCTTCGGCCCGAGGCGCTCTTCGATGAACGGCAGCTGCTGGGCGAGGTGCACGCGGTTCGCGTCATCCTCGAGATAGTCGTCGATGAGGACGCGACAGCGCTGGGCGGTGGACGCGAAGAGCTCGATGTTCGTTCCGCTGACGAGCGCGCGCCAAGCCGTGTCGGGAACGATCACGTCGCCGACCTTGCGGCTCTCGCCCTCGAAGACGCACAACCCCGGCGTGCCCGCGCGCAGGCGCTCGGCGAGGCGTGACTCGAACGTCTTTTGCGAGCACGGCTCCAACCCGACCATGCCGAGGATCGAGCTGCGATGTCCCGCGAGCTGCTCGAGGTCGATCGTCCAACCGGGGCGCAAGCGCTCGATCTCGCGCAACACGAGCGTCTTGCCCACACCCGTCCAACCGCGCAGCACGAACGCCGGCGGAGCTTGCCATGCGTCGAGCTCCGTGCGCACGCGCCGGCGATACTCGCGATAGCCGCCGTCGATGCAGACCGCGCGCTCGAGCCCGAGCTCGCGCAGCAGCGCGACGACGCTGCGCGACCGCAGGCCACCGCGCCAGCACGAGAGCACGACCGCGTCCGCCGGCAGCTCGTCCGTGAGCGCGCTCTCGAGCGCGCCTTCGAGCCCGTCGATGCCGTCCGCCGTCAGCCGCTCGACGCGCTCGGCGAGGTCCACGGCCGGCGGTTCCCACCGCGCGATGCGCGCCACGGTGGCGACGAGCTCGCCGATGCGTGCGCGCGTGCGCACTCGCCCTTCGTCGAACGCGGCGCTCGGCGACAGCTTGGCGTACAGCGTCCCGATGATCGCCCGCTCGGCGTTGTCGAACAGCGGGACGTTGTGCGCACCGGGCAGGTGGTCCTCAGCGAACTCCGCCGGACTGCGCAGGTCGATCACGACCGCGTCGGCCTGCGCGAGGACGCGTTCGGCCGCGACGAGCGGAATTGTGATCGAACGTGTGGGGGCGGCGGACATGGGGCGGGGAGTCTAACGCGTCTCGGCGATCCTGCTTCCTGTCCGCGCTCGTCGCGACCGCGTATCCTGCCCCGATGTCCGCGCGCAATCCCTACTTCGCGACCTGCTCGCCCGGGCTCGAAGCGGTGCTCCACGCCGAGGTGAAGGCGCTCGGGCTAAGGCGCGTCGAGCGCCAGGTCGGCGGCGTCGCCTTCGAGGGCACGCGCGAAGACGCGTGGACGGCGAATCTGTGGCTGCGGTCGGCGATCCGCGTGCTCGAGCGCGTGACGCGTTTCGAGGCGCGCGACGCGGACGAACTGTACGCCGGCGCGCGCGAGGTCGCGTGGGAGCGCTTTCTCGCGCCGACCGGCTCGCTCGTCGTCGACGCCCGCTCGAACCGCTCGCTCCTCGATCACACGCAGTTCGTCGAGCAGCGCGTCAAGGACGCGATCGTCGATCACTTTCGCGAGACGACGGGCGAGCGCCCCTCGGTCGACAAGAACGACCCCGACATGCGCATCAACGCGCACGTCTTCAAGGACCGCGTCACGCTGTCTCTCGACACGTCGGGGCACTCGCTGCATCGCCGCGGCTGGCGACGCCACCAGGGTCGTGCGCCGCTCGCGGAGACCACCGCAGCGGCGATGGTGCTGATGTCGGGTTGGAACGGGCGCGCGCCGCTGCTCGATCCGTTCTGCGGCACCGGGACGATCCTGATCGAAGCCGCGTGGATCGCCGCCGGCATCGCACCGGGCGCGATGCGCTCGTTCGGTTTCGAGCGTTGGAACGACCACGACGCGAAGCGGTTCGCGCGCGCGAAGCAAGCGGCGAGCTCGAAGGGAGCGCTGCCCGGCAAGCTGCGCCTCCTCGGATCGGACAACGACCGGGAGCGCATCGCCGAGGCGCACGAGAACGCGGCAGCGGCGGGCCTGGAGGGGCGCATCGAGTTCGAGGTCGCCTCCGCGAGCGACTTCGCGCCGCGCCCCGGTTGGAACGCGACCATCGTGACGAATCCGCCTTACGGCCTGCGCGTCGGCCGTGGTGACGAGCTCGAACGCACCTACCACGACTTCGGCGAGCGCTTGCGCCGTCGGTGCGAGGGCTACTCGCTGCACCTGCTGACCGCGAATCCGATGCTGTGTGATCGACTCGGATTCGCCGGCGCGCCGCGGCAGGCGATCATCAACGGCGGGCTCGAGTGCGAGGTGTTGCAGGTCGAGCGGATCTGATTAGCGTCGCTCGCGACGCTCGTGGTCCCCATCGAACCCGCGCCGCCGCCGTTCGTCGCGCGGCGGTCGCGCGCGCTCGCGCAAGCGGTCGAAGGTCTCGATGAACCGCTCGTCGTCCATCTTCCGGAGCCGCTCCCAGCGCCGCTCGTCGATGCTCGGCGGCAGACCCTCCTCGCGCACACGCTGTTCGATGTGCCTGCGCTTCAACTCGATGATCGCGGCGAAGCGCTCGCGGAGCGGGAGTGCCTCGAGCGCCTTGATCTCATCGGGCAACAGGTCGAGCCGGCGTCCAAGGTCACCGAGCGCCGAGCGGCTGCGGCGGTCGCCCTCCGTATCGCGCAGCTGACGCAAGATCTCGCGCCGTTCGGACGGCGGCGCGTTCTCGAGTCGCCGGCGCAGGTCTTCGGGCAAGCGTTCGCGCAGGACACGGCCCGCGTCACGGCCGCGCGCGATGGCGCGTTCGCGCCAGAAGTCGCGCGCGCGTTGCGGAGGCAACCGCTCGACCTCCGCGCGATCGCTTTCGGACGCCTCGGCGCGCGCCTCCTGCTCCAGCTCACGCAGACGCCGGGCGCGCTCGTGCAGCTCGGCCTTGTCCTCGCGCGGCAAACTCTTGAGCTGTTCGAAGCGTTCCCTGAGGAGCGCGCGCTCTTCGGGACTCTTGCGCAGCCAGCGCTCGACGAGCTCGCGGTGCTCGTCCGCACCGCGGCGTTCCTGCGCATCCATACGCGAGAACATCCCGGAGCAAACAACCACGACGAGGGCGAGCGACGCGATCCGCTTTCGAGTGAGCGCCATGGTCAGCCTCCCTCCTCGGTCGCCGGTTCGTCACCGTGCTCGAGCAACGCGAGGTCGATTGCATCGAGCTCGGCGAGCAGCAGGTCGAGATCATCCGATGTCACGGCCTCCCAGTTCTCGAGCACGTCGAGCGCGTCGAGCAGCTCGGGATCGACGACTTCGTCGGCGTCGACCACGAACGGCGCGTCGTTCTCCGTCGGCGCGAGCGACGACGCGTCGCGCTCGCGGCCGAACACGAACCAGAGCAATCCGGCAACGAGCACGGCCGCCGCGGCCGCCGATGCGAGCAGCGCGCGGGGGAAGGCGAGCAGCTTGCCCGCGGCGGCCGGTTCGGCGCGCTGCGGCGCGAGGGCGCGCAGCGTGCGCGCCGCGAGGTCGCTCGGAACGACGGGTTCGGGAAGACGACCGAGCACGACGTCGAGAGCATCGAGCTCGCGATCGCGCACTCCGGCGAGAACGCGCTGCGACAAACCGCTCGGTACGACGGGTTCGTCCGCGAGCGCGAGCAGATCTTCCAGACGCTCGGCCGCGAGGCGCGCGAGCACGCGACGCGCGAGGTCCTGCGGCAAACGCGGAACGGGAAGCGACGCGAGCAGCTCGTCGAGCGCCTCCTCCTTGGAAAGCATGTCGCGACACGCGTCGCACGAGAGCAGGTGTTCGTGCCAGCCGAGCGCGCGGCGCGCGGACGTATCGAGCGTATCGACGTCCAGGGCCTCGGCCAGGTCGCGGCGGAAAGCGAGGCAGTCGGAGTTCATGACAACTCCTCCACACCCGCGACGGCTTCGCCTTGCTCCAGGAACGGCGCGAGCGCGACGCGCAGGTTCTCGCGCGCGCGGTGGACGAGCGACTTGATCGCACGCTCGGACGAGTCGAGCACGACGGCGATCTCGACGAACGGCAGCTCGTCGTAGCGAGCGAGGATCAGCGCCGTCCGCTGGCGCTCCGGAAGCGCGGCGATCGCCTCGCGCACGGCGCGCACGACGTCCTTGCGCTCGAGCTCGGCCGCCGGTGCGGGCGCGCGCTCGTCCTGCCAATCGACGACCACGGAATCCCCGTCGGAGCCCGCCGCCAGCGCGTCGAGCGAAGCCTCCCCGCCGTGCCGTCGCTCGCGCTCGTTCGCGCAGAGGTTGAAGACGATGCGGTAGAGCCAGGTCGAGAAGCGCGCGGTCGGCTGGTACCGGTCGCGCGCGCGCAGGACGCGCAGGAAGACCTCCTGCACCAGATCCTCGCGCGACGACGACGCGCCCAGGAAGCGCGTCAGGAACGCGAAGACCGGACCCGAGTACAGCTCGACGATGCGATCGAAGGCCGCCTCGTCGCCCGCCTGATAGGCGAGCATCAGCTCGACGCCCGCGTCCTCGGTGTCCATACGATCGTTGCGGCTCATCGAAACCCAGGAACCGGCCGGTGGCGGCGAGGTTCCGGGAAGGCTTTTCATCCTATCGAGATTCGCGCGTCACTCGCAGGCTCCGCGCCCGGCCGAGGGGCCAGACGACGCAGATCGGGCGTCCGGCGAGGTCGGCGAGCGGAACGGGCCCGAAGCGCCGCGAGTCGTTCGACGCCGCGGAGTTGTCACCGAGCAGGAAGACCTCGTCGTCCGCGAGGTACACGGGGGATTCGATCGCGTACCCGTCGGGCGGAAACGACGTGTAGAAGAGGTCGCGCGAGATGCGGATGCGACGGAAGCGCGCGCGCGTCTGCTCGCCGCCGAAACCCGCGCGCGGCCCGACGCTGTGGTCGCCGCCGGGCGCGATGCCCGGGAACAGCACGTTGGCGTCGTACGGAACGGTGAGCGCGAACGACTCTCCGACTTCGAGCGTGAGGCCGTTGTCGACGTTCGAGAAGCGCACCGCCGTCCACACGTGGGGCTCGATGTCGACGCCGACGCGCGCCAGGACCTCGTCCTGCTGCGTCGGATCGCTGCGGCGGAGGAGCGGCGCTCCGCTGCGCACGAGCTCGACGACGTGCGTCGTGTCGAACCCGTCCTCGTCGGCGGGCGAGATGTGCACGTCGAATGTGTCCGCCTTCTCGACCAAGCGGAAGCGCAGCGTTCCCTCGTCCCGGTCCAGGGCGAAGTCGCACTCGAGCGTGACGTCGTTGACGGTCCGTCGCCCGGGCACGCGCCGCTGCTCTTGGTCGAGGTAGTCGTCGCGCACGTCGGGCTGGAACAGCATCATTCCGCCGTCGCTCCCCGCCGCCACATCCGTCGCGTCGAGCGTCCAGATTCCGTCGGACTCGCTCCACGGGCTCGCGTCGCCGCGCTTGAACTCGAAGTAGTCGTCGACCGGCAGGTACGCGTCATCGAACACGGGAATCGGAACGACGCGCGGCGCGTCGAAGGCGAGGCGCTCGCCGTTGATCAGGAGGTCGCCGCCGTCGATCACGATCGACTCACCGGGCAGGCCGACCACACGCTTCACGACGGGGTCCTCGCCTTCGCGCGACACGACGACGAGGTCGAAGCGCTGCAACGCCTCCCCTGGCCCGTACGCGACGAGCACCCACTCGTCGAAGTCCTCGCCGCCGTCGCGCGCCGCGCCTCCGAACAGCGTCGGCCGCATCGAGCCGCTGCTGATGCGGTACACGTCGGCGACGAAGAACTTGACGATGAGCAGCGCGACGACGAGCCCGACCAGAATCCAGACGGTGCGAACGAAGCGCTGGCCGCGCATACCCCTCAGACTCCGACGCCCAGCGAGAGCGTCGTCACTCCGACGAAGATGGCCGCGCCCGACACGTCGCTCAGCGTCACGAGGAACGGACCGGCGACGATCGCGGGGTCGATGCCCCAGCGCTGACACAGCATCGGAACGACCGAGCCCAAGAACGCGGCCCACGTCACGGCGACCACGATCGCGACGCCGACCGAAGCGCCGAAGTGCAGCGGGTCGGGGAGCTGGGACTCGCTGACCGTCGCGATGGCCATCGTGACCGCGCCGCAGATCAGGCTGATGATGAAGCCGACGAGCACTTCCGAGGCCAGCACCGAGCGCTGGCGATCCGGCGCGACCTCGCCCGTCGCGAAGGCGCGCACCAGGATCGTCGACGCCTGGATGCCGACGTTCCCCGCGAGCCCGATGATGATCGGCAGGTAGCGCAGCACGTCCGTTCCGACCGTCGCGTCCTCGGCGCCCGGAAGCGCGGTCCCGAGGAGGCGCGCGGTCGCCAAGCCGCCGAGCACCGTCAGCGCTTGGAGCGGGAGCCGGTGCCGGACGCGCGTCAACACCGGCAGGCGCGTCTGCTGCACCTCCGGCGACGTACCGACCAGGCGCAGGATGTCCTCCTCCGCCTCCTCCTGCAGAACCTCCTGCGCGTCCTCGGCCGAGATCACGCCGATCAGCGCGCCGCTGAAGTCCACGACGGGAACGGCGGCGAAGGAGTACTTGCGCACGAGCTGTGCGACGTCCTCCTGGTCGTCGTTCACGCCGACCGTGATGAGGCCCGACTCCATCACGTCCCGGATCGGCGTGTGGATCGGCGTCATCAGGAGGTCGCGGTCGGACACGTGTCCGATCGGCTTGCCCTCCGGGTCGACGACGAAGACGCCGCCCTCGTCGGCCGCCGGTCCCTCCTCCGAACGCAGGTCCTTGATGACGTCGCCGACGTGCACGTCGTCCGTGACGGACAGGAAGTCGACCGTCATCAGGCCACCCGCCGTCTCCTCGTCGTAGCGCGCGAGCTTGCGCAGTCCCTGCGCGCGCTCGAAGTCGACCGAACGCAGGACACGCTCCGAGCGATCGTCGTCGGTGAGCGCGAGCAGGTCGACGACCTCGTCGGCGGGCATCTCCTGCACGACCTCGACGATCTGATCGATCGTCAGCAGCGCGAGCACCTCCTCGCGCACCGCGTCCTCGGCGAACTTGAGGAGCTCGGAGCGCCCCTCGGTGTCGAGCCCGTTCAGCGCCGCGCCGAGTTGCTCCTCCGACAAATCCGGCGCCCAGTTCGCGAGGTCGGCCGCGTGGACCTCCTGCAGGAACGGCGCGAGTGCTTCCCCGCCGAGTTCGAGCGCGGCGACGAGGTCGTCGAACTCGGGGCGCTTGTCGGGATCGGTCTGCATGGGTCGCGGCGGACGGTGTCGCTCGGGGCGGCAGGATAACCGCGGTGCGCGCGGCTCCGTCCCGCGATCCCTCCAAACCGCCGTGATCGCGCGCGCCGGCGCTCGATCAGACCGGGAGGATCGAGGCGTTGGGTCCGTGCGCAGACTCGGACGCGAGGACGAACTTCGAGCAGCGGTCGACGGGAACCGGCAAGCGTTCGAGCAAGCGGCGCGCGGCTTCGTACGACTCGGGCGCGCACTTGGCCTCGATGACGAGGATGCGCGGCGTGGGACTCGGCGCCGAGCTCGAGAGGCGCGCGAGGGCGCGTTGGTCGAACGCGCGGAGTTCGGTGTCGAGCGTGACCCGCACGCATCCGTCGGCCGTCTGCAGATACTCGCGGCGATAGCGGATCCACTGCACGGGCTCGAGACCGTGACGCAACCGTTCGCGCGCCCCTTCGTCGACTCCCGCGACGAGCGCGTCGACGAAGCGCCGCCGGTTCGTGCCCTCGACGGTCACGTCGGACTGCACCGCGAACGATTGCTTCCAGCCGAGCGTGTTCTCACGCACCTTGCGCTCGAGCACGCCTCGCACACCGCGCGCCTCGCCTCCGTACCAACGAAAGCGCAGCTTCTCGCGATCGCTGACGCCGGCGAGGTTCTCCTCGAGCGCACGGTGGAACGGCGTGTCGAGGTACACGCTCTGCACGACGCGCGGCGGGAACAGCGTGCGCAGTCCGCTCGGATGCATGCGCAACGCGGCGCGCACGCGCGCTTGCGCGGACTCTTGGCACGCGAGCTTGAGCTCGTACCGCAGTGTTGCGCGCTTGTCCCCCACGGCGTCGTCAGTCGAGGCTGTTGCCCTCGATCACGCTGACCGTTCCCGACGGGACGACGGCCTGCAGGCGCGAAACGAGCGCGCCGACCTGACCCACGTCGGCGAGGTCGAGCACGAGCGTCGCCTGAAACACCTGGCCGTCGGGTCCCGTCGGCCCGGAGTCGACGCGCCGCAGATCGACGCGCGGCACGCCCTGTCCCGCCGCAGCGACGAGCTCGTTCACGACCGCCTCCGACGTGCCCTCCGGAACGACACCATCCACGTGCACGAGCATGCGTGGCGGAAGCGCGCCTGCGCTCGTCCCACCGGTGATGCCCATGTAGATCAGCACGCCCGCGAACACGACGATCGTGATCAGCCGCAGGTCCTGCAGCGTTCCGTTCGTCGCCGGATCCGACGCACCGAGCCCGAGACCGACGACGATCGCGAGGAAGAGGTACGCGAGCTCCTCCGGCTCCTTGATCGGTGTTCGAAAGCGAATGATCGAGAGCGCGCCGACGAGCCCGAGCGACAGGGCCAGCGACGTCTTCACGATCGTGATGACGAGCATCGTCGTCGTCGCGATGAACCCGAAGGTGCGCGCGAACTTGCGCTTGTTCGAAGCGACCGGCGAGAAGCGCCGGTAGTGCCACGAGAGGACCTGCGACAGGAAGAGCACGAGTCCGAGGTTGACGAGGACCGATTGCAGGTCCGATCGGGTTCCCGCGAAGCCGGTCTGCAGGAACGCGAACGCCGGGGTGAGGGTGAGTCCAAGCATCGGAACGAACGGCTCTCCAAAGGGTGCCTCGAACGAGCGCACAGGATAGCGCCCAACGCGGCGAGAGCCCCGAGCTTGGAGGGGGTCGGGAGCTCTTCAGCCCTGCGCGGCCAGGAAGAAGCGCGCGTGGAGCCGACGTACGAGCTCCTCGAGCAACGCACGCTCGAACAGGATCACGCGGCTGCGCACCTCCTGCTCGCCGCCGGCGTGGAACTCGCGCGCTCCGAACTCGGCCGCGTCGGCGATGGCCGCGTCGACTTCCGGCGAACGATCCAGCTCGCCACCGACGAGCGTCACGGTCGACAGCCCGCGCGTCAGCACGCCGTCCGGCACGCAATCCGCCACGACGCGCTCGAGCGCATCGTCCTCGGTCAGGAGCAGCTCGGCCTCGTCCGAATCGATCGAGCCGAGATACGGGTCGACGCCGGCAGCGGCGAGCGAAGAGAACAGCTCGAGCAGCTGCTCCGACCGACTGCGCTCGGCGTCGAAGCGCACGCGCAGCTGCGCGACGTTCGGACGGTGCGCGATCGCGACGACGCCCGGCTTGCGCTCGTCCCCGACAATGCGGCTCCCCGGTCCGTCCGGGTCCTCGAGGTCGCGCACGTGGATCGTCAGGCGCGCACGGTGCGCGGGATCGACCGCGCCGGCGTGCAAAACGCCCGATCCGTGGCGCGCGATCTCGGTCGCGAGCGACCAACCGATCAACGGCAGATGCTGCGCCGTCGGGACGACGTGCGGGTCGGCCGTCATCAGGCCGCGCACGCGCTTCCACAGCTGAACCTCCTCGGCGGCGAGCGCCGCGCCGAACCAAACCGCGGTCAGGTCCGAGCCGTCGCGCCCGAGCGTGGTGAGAAAGCCCTCCTCGTCGAGCGCGAGAAAGCCCGTGATCACGGGCACGCCGCGGACCTGCGCGAGGTGGCGCGCGACGGCCTCGGGCGCGTCCTCCGGTAGCGTGAGGTGCGCGCCGCGCTTCACGAGCCCGAGGTCGTGTGCGTCGACCGGCGTCGCGTCGATGCCCTCGCGGCGCAGCACCGCGGCGAACACGCGCACGCTCATGCGCTCGCCGAACGAGAGCACGAAGTCGCGCAGCCGTCCGTCCGCGCGCTTCCCGTTGCGCAACATCTCGAGCACGCCGTGGAGCTCGGAGAGGTGCCGATCGAGAAAGTCGCCGGGGAGCTCGAGCTGGCGCAGGAGCGTCCGATGCCTCACGCGCAACGGATCCCATTCGAAGGCGCCGCGCATCGCGTCCTCGACCGCGCGCGCGAGCAACGACGTCACACCGAAGTGCGCGCTGACGACGACGACCGGCCGCTCGCCACCGAACTCGCGCACGATCCGCACGGCGTGGCGCACCGCCGGACCGTCGCGCAGGGCCGTACCGCCGAACTTGAGGACTCGCATGGGGGGGATTCGCTCGAGGGTCGCTCGCAAGGCGGCGGAAGAGGATAGACGACGGGGAATAGCGCCTCCACAGCGCTTGGTTGCGCGCGGTCGAGATTCGCGCGTCCTCGCTTGCAACGCCCTCGGGTCGTAACACTCCTGTTCCCGGCCGCTTCCGACTAGAGCCGTGCGCGCTTCAGCGGTCGCACCGTCACCGCAGGCCACGCTCGAACACCGCCGGAGACTCGCCATGAAGCGCCACGCCCTGATCCTCGCCGCACTCCTGCCCGCCTCGGCCGCCGGGGCGCATCACGAGCGCTCCGACGACTCCCCCATCCCGCGGTTCGTCATCTCGACCATTGCGGGCACCGGCACGTGCGGCTTCTCCGGGGACGACGGGCCTGGCACCGAAGCCAGGATCCAGCGCCCGACCGCGGTCGCCGTCGACAGCACGGGCGTCGTCTACATCGCCGACGAGGCCAACAACCGCGTCCGCATGGTCACGCCCGACGGGATCATCTCGACGTTCATGGGAACGCTGAGCACGCAACCGCAAGAGGGCGAGCGCTACGCCTTCGAAGCCAACGTGTCGAACGCCTACGGCATCGCGACCGACAACGAAGACAACCTCTACGTCCTGAGCCGCGGGCACAGCAAGGTGTTCAAGATCGGTCCCGACGGACTCGTGCGCCGGATCGTCGGCACCGGGACGGCCGGGTTCAGCGGCGACGGCGGTCCCGCGCGCGACGCGCAGATCAACTTCTCGAACCACCTCGTCGCGGACGAACGGGGCAACCTGTTCATCGCGGACACGGGCAACAACCGCGTCCGCAAGGTCACGGCGGACGGGACGATCACGACAATCGTGGGTACGGGCGCGCGCGGCTTCAGCGGCGACGGTGGACCCGCCATCGATGCGGAGATCGACGTTCCCGCGGCGATCGCGATCGACAAAGGCGGCAGCCTGTACATCGCTGACTTCCGCAACCACCGCATCCGCAAGGTCACTCCCGACGGGATCATCACGACCATCGCCGGCAACGGCGAGCCGGCCTTCAACGGCGACGACAAGCCTGCGCTCGAATCCCAGTTCGGCGAGCCCTGCGGCGTCGACGTCGACGACGAAGGCAACGTCTACATCGGCGACCAGATCAACCTGCGCGTGCGCGTCGTCACGCCCGACGGCCTGATGCACACGGTCGCTGGCAACGGCAAGGGCGGCTTCGGAAACGACGGCGGGCCGGCGACGGAAGCGCTGATGACGAACCCCGACATCCTCACCGTCGACCGGGACGGCAACGTCTTCGTCCCCGACCACCAAAACTGCGCCGTGCGCAAGCTGACGCGCGTGCGCGACTGACGGCGCGGCACCCGAATCCCCTACAGGAGCTCCGCGTCCGTCACGAACTCCACGAGGCTCGGACCCGGTTGCTCGAGCGCCTCGGCCAGCGCCGCTTCGATCTCGTTCGGATCCGTGACGCGTCGGCCGTGGGCGCCGCACAGGGTCGCGTACTCGGCGAAGTTCGGGTTCGAGAGCGACGTCTGCCACACCTCCCAGTTGCCCGCGCGTTGCTCCTTCGAGATCTTGCCGAGTTGGGCGTTGTTAAGGAGAACGTGGGTGATGTTCATGCCGTACTTCACGGCGGTGTTCAGCTCGGCCATGTATTGGCCGAAGCCACCGTCGCCGGAGACGGACACGACCTTGCGGCCAGCGAAGCGCGCGTCGTCTTCCTGCGTCGCGGCCCAGGCGCCGAGCGCGGCGGGAAGCGAGAAGCCGATCGAACCGAGGTAGCCCGACATGAGCACGGCCTGCCCCTTGCACTCGAAGTAGCGTCCGAACGAGTAGGTGTTGTTGCCGACGTCGACGGCCAGGATCGCGTCGGCCGGAACGGTGCGGCTCAGCGCGGCGAAGATCGACGCGGAGTTCAGGCCGATGTCCGAGCGGTCCTGCGCGCGTCGCTCCTTCTCCGCGCGCCACAGCTTCCAGCGCTCGGCGACTTCGCCGCGCACGTCGACGCTCGACGTCTTGCCGGCGGCACCGGCGCGCAGGAGTTCCGCCGTCACGCCGATCTCGCCCCACACCGGCACCTGCACGGGGTGGAACTTCCCGAGGATCATCGGGTCGTAGTCGACCTGGATGGTCGGGATCTTCGGCGTGATGCCGGTGTGGTTGCTGAAGCTCGCGCCGAGGACGAGCAGCACGTCGGCCTCGTTCATGAAGTAGCTCGCGATCGGCGTCCCGCTGCGGCCGAGCACGCCGCCCGCGAGCGCGTGATCGTCGGCGATCAGCCCCTTGCCCTTGAACGTCGTCAGCACCGGCGCGCCGAGCTCGTCGGCGAGCGCGACGACGGCGGGCATGTGGAAGCGCGCGCCGTGGCCGACGACCAAGACCGGACGCTTCGCCGCGCGCAGGAGCTCCAGCGCGTCGTCGAGCGCCTGCGCGGGCGGCGCGATCTCACGCGTCGTGACGCGACCGGTCGGCGAACCGGCGAGCGCATCCTCGGCGGCCACCTGCGTCTGCACGTCATCGGGAAGGATCAGGTGCGCGACACCGCGCTCGAGGATCGCCGTCTTGCACGCCAGGTTGACGAGCTCGGCGTGCTTGCTCGTCTCGAGCGCCGGCTGCGTCCAGCGCGCGACGTTGCCGAACGCCGCGCGCAGGTCGACCTCCTGGAACGCGCCCGGGCCGAGCACCTGGCTGTCCACTTGACCGGTGAGCGCGATGACCGGCGCGCGGTCGACGTTCGCGTCCCAGAGTCCGGTGAGCAGGTTCGTCGCACCGGGGCCGGCGATCGAGAAGCAACCCGCGGGACGTCCGGTCAGCTTGCCGTAGGCCGACGCCGCGAACGACGCCGCGCCCTCGTGGCGAATGCCGACGAAGCGCAGCTCGCCCGCCTCCTCGCGCCGGCGCAGCGCGTCCGCGAAGCCGAGGTTCGAGTGGCCGACCATGCCGAACACCGCGCGCACGTTCCACGCCACGAGCGTCTCCGCCATGACGTCGGAGACCGTGCGCGCGTGCGGCACGTCCTCTTCGACCGCGACCCACACTCCGTCGTCACGCACCTCGACCGCGAACGCCTCGACGCCGTCATCGAAGCCGGGCGCCTTGCCGGTGAGCGGGTCGTAGTCCCAACCGTGCCACGGGCAGCGCAGATTGCCCTTCTCGATCGAGCCCTCACCGAGCGGACCGCCCTGGTGCGGGCAGCGGTTGTCGAGCGCTCCGAACGCGCCTTCGTGGTGCGTGAGGCAAAGCGTGCGCAGGCCGCAGGTGACGCTCTTGACGCGTCCCTCGGCAAGCTCGTCGAGCTCGAGCGCCTTGTGCCATACGGTTCGTTTGTTCTCTGCGGTCATCGGTCTCCAACTCGTACGGGGTGTCCTGGATCGTGGATGGTAGGCGGAGCCGCTCGCGCACGCCCTCCGACCGCTACCGACCGTCCGCGCGTCGGGCGAGTTTGGCCTTCCACGCCGCATCCGCCTTGGCCTTGGCTCGCGCGTCGGCGTTCCACGCATCGCGATTCGCCGCGGTCGCGAAGATCACGAGCGCGTCGCCCTGCTTCGTGAAGACGGTCGGGTCGCCGGGTGCGAGTTCGCCGGAGGCGAGCGCGAACGCGTCGTGGGCGCCGTACGCGGGCAGGAACCGATCGGGCGTGCGCAGGAACGTCGCGCGGTTCGCGACGCTCGCGAAGCGATAGCGCACACCGGCGACGGTGGTCGTGTGCTCGGCGGCGCCCGGGGTCGGTGCCTTGCCGCTCACGTAGGTCGTCGGGTCGTAGCCGCCGAGCCCCTCGCCTTCGATCGTCGCGACGGGCGGCGACATGTGCGCGCCGGTGATCTTGCTCCACTTCCTCACGGCCTTCGGAAGCAGGTTCTCACCGCCCTTCGCGAGCCACTTCTCGCGCGTGTCGCCGAACCAACCGTCGTAGAAGACGAGCAGCTCGTCGTCTTCGATGAGGAACGACTCCGGATCGACCTCGACCTTGTCGCCGTCGACCATTGCCCACGCACACCAGCCGCCGAAGCGCGCTTCGTAGCGCTCGGGATCGCGCGCGAACGCTTCGCGGTTCGTCTCGTTCGCGAAGCGGTAGAGCGCGCCGCCGAACTCGAGCTGGATCGAGTCCTTGCCCTCCATCGGCTTGCCTCCACCCTCCGGCCGATAGGCGACGGGGTCGTAGCCCTGGAGCGCGAGGCCGCGCTTGCCGAGGTCGAAGTGCGAGACCGCGCGGGTTCCGCCTTGGGCGTGGAGCGGCGCGGCGAACGGAACGAAGGCGACGGCGAGCGCGGCGAGGCGCGCGAACGAGCGGATGGACATGGCGGTTCGGGGAGGCGACCGGGGAACGAATGGAAGCGCGTGCTTCGCAATCGCGTGCGGAGTGTGACCGCGCACGCGTCGCGCGTCTGTCCCGGCGGGTGCTTCCCCGTTATAATGCTCCGCCGCCAAAACCACCCTCCGGCCCGCTTTCGCGGGCGATAGGACCATGACCGACCTCGACCGCGACAACCTGATTTACGACTGGAACGGAGTCGACGCGGTCGAGATTCCCGAGGGAACGGTGGTCGAGTTCGACGACGAAACGCTGCGCGACGGACTGCAGAGTCCGTCGGTGCGCGATCCGGAACTCGACGAGAAGATCAAGCTGATCCACCTGATGGACGAGCTCGGGATCCACACCGCCGACGTCGGGTTGCCCGGCGCCGGGGCGCGCGCCCGCGGCCACATCTCCACGCTCTGCAAGGAGATGACGAAGCTGACGATCACGCCGAACGTGGCCTGCCGCACCGTGGTGGCGGACATCGAACCCGTCGTCGATCTCGTACAGGAGACCGGGCAGCCGGTCGAGGTGTGCACGTTCATCGGCTCGAGCTGGATCCGCCAGTTCGCCGAGGGCTGGGACATCGCGAAGTTGGTCGAGCTCTCGACCGAGGCGGTCGCCTTCTGCGCGAAGAACGACCTGCCGTGCATGTTCGTCACCGAGGACACGACGCGCGCGCGGCCGGAGCACGTGCGCGCGCTCTTCACAGCCGCGATCGAGGCCGGCGCCAAGCGCATCTGCATCTGCGACACCTGCGGGCACTCGACGCCGGACGGCGTGCGCGCGCTCGTCTCGTTCGTCGCCGAGCTCGTGCGCGGGCTGGGCGCCGACGTCGGGATCGACTGGCACGGGCACCGCGACCGCGGATTGGGGCTGATCAATGCGCTCGCCGCGATCGAAGCGGGCGCGACGCGGATCCACGGCACGGCGCTCGGCGTCGGGGAACGCGCCGGGAACACCGAGATGGACCTCCTGCTCGTCAACCTGAAGATGATGGGCGTGGTCAACAACGACCTGACCAAGCTGGCGGAGTACTGCCGGCTCGCGAGCGACTCCACCGGCGTGCCGATCCCCTCGAACTACTCCGTGTTCGGTCAGGACGCCTTCGAGACCGGCACCGGCGTCCACGCCGCGGCGGTGATCAAGGCGTACAAGAAGGGCGGCGCGTGGCTCGCCGATCGCGTCTACTCGGGTGTGCCGGCGGGCGACTTCGGCCTCGAGCAGGTCATCCGCGTCGGGCCGATGAGCGGTCGCTCGAACGTCGCGTGGGTGCTCGAGAAGAACGGCGTCGCGGTGACGGACGACGCCGTGCAGGCGGTGCTCGAACTGGCCAAGGAAACGCCGCGGCTCCTGAGCGACGCCGAGGTCCTCGCCGCCGCGCGCGGCTGAGCTAGTCCTTCCCTTCCATCGTCGGAGCCACCGGCGTGCGACGCGCGCGAGGTGCCTCGGCCCCGTTCCTGTGCGCGCACGTGAAGCACTTGTGGTAGTGCGTGCGCTGGCGTTCCTGGCAGCAGCTCGGCGCGATCCAGTGTGCGATGAGCGTCTCGACCCCGTCGGCGCGGGTCGGACAGAGTCGTTGGGTGGCGTGGGGCTCGTGCATGGCGTTTGCCTCTGCGGTGGACTCGAGCTCGTGGAACGAACTAGCCCGGAGCATTCATGAGCATGCACGCCAAGAGCTGCAATCGACCGGCTACGCCGGTCTCTCGGCCCCTGCCGGCACTTTGCGAACGTCGGCGTCCTCGACGACCTGACAAGGTCGCCTCCGGGGCCAACGCCCGCAAAGCACCGGCAG
>JAJDEV010000020.1 GCA_029259605.1 Planctomycetota bacterium
CGTTCGACGTCGAGGAGCCTCTGGGCTGAATCGGCGGCGATTGGTGCGACTCCGTATCGTCGATTCGGCTCCGGGCGGTCGCCTACCCGTAGTTCTCCGGGAACCGCTTGCGCTCGACCGCTTCGATCGCGATGTGGAGGATCTTGATGTGGACCTCCTGGATGCGGTCCGAGGTCGTGGCGTCGGGGACGACGATCGGGATGTCGACGCGGGGGAGGAGCTCGCCGCCGCCTTTGCCGAGCAGGGCGACGGTCGGGATGCCCTGGGTGCGGGCTTGGTCGACGGCGCGCAGGATGTTCGGCGAGTTGCCGCTCGTGGAGAGGACGACGAGCAGATCGCCCTTGTTGCCCAGCGCTTCGACGTAGCGGGCGAAGACCTGGTCGTAGCCGAAGTCGTTCGCGATGCAGGTCAGTTGGCTCGGGTCCGAGAAGGCGATGGCGGGGAGCGCGGCGCGGTCGCCGCGGAAGCGGCCGGTCCACTCCTCGGCGAAGTGCATGGCGTCGCACATCGAGCCGCCATTGCCGCAGGCGAGCAGCTTGCCGCCCCGCTCGAGCGTCTCGAAGGCGGCGGTGGCGAAGCGCTCGACGTTCGCGAGCCCGTCGGGGCTGTCGATGAAGGCGCGCAGGGTCGTGGCGGCGGTCTCGAAGGAGGCGCGGATGGCGTCGGCGGACATGGGGGCATTGTGAAGGCGAGGGGAGGGCGGCGGAAGGGGGCGGCGGGCGTGGCGGCTTCCTTTAAAGGAGTCGGCGGAGCGCGGCGGCGACGCGACGGATTCCGGGAACGCCGCCGCCGAACGCGCCTGCGTTCTTGCATTGCCCAGCGCGGCCCCCAGGATAGTTGCCCTATGAAGCCTGTCGGACCTGTCTTGCTCGCTATCGCCGGATTGGTGCTGGGGTGGATCGCTCTCGCGACCGATTCCCCGGCCCGCGCCACCTCCACGCTCCCCGCTCCGCCCGAGCACGTCCCGACCGAGATCACCGGCGTCGTGCCCGACGGCTGCGTGGTGCGATCCTTCGAGCTCGACGGCCTCTGCTGCACGGGCTGCGCCGGCAAGCTCTACGTCGCCCTCCACACCCTGGACGAGGTCCACGAGGTCGCGATCGACGCCGACGCCAAGCGCGCGCAAGCCGTCGTCCCGCGCGATTTCGACGTGGCCAAGCTCGAGGACGCGCTGACGTTCGACAAGTACAGCGCGCACCTCGCGGGTTCGTCGCTCTAGGAAGCCTTCTCACAGAGGCCTGCTAGCGGCGATCGCCCGGCTGTTGAGCCGAGCGGTCTAGTGCTTGCCGCTCGCCGGGCGTCTCGCCTGGTGTTCTTGCCGCTGGGGCTCTGCGCAGGCCATGGAGCGGACTTGGGGTTCGTCGGAGCGCTCGCGAGTTCTTGGGTTGTGCGCTACCATGAGCCCTCTCGCCCCTCATCGCTCCCCTCTGATCACCCTTCCGATGAGACACAGCGTCTTCGCCGTCGTCCGAATCGCCCTTCCCGTGCTCATGGCGGGGTTCAGTCCCGTCTTCGCGCAGCGCAAGGTGCAGGTTGCTCCGAGCTTGGCGTCACTCAGCACGAAAGCGCCGAACATCACGTTGTCGATTCCCGCTACGACGGCGCGTCACCAACTACCGCTCTTCGCGGGCATCGCCGAATCCAGAGGAAGCGAACGGCTCGCAGCGCGAATCAAAGGGGTACGCGTTGGGAGCGAGCTCGTCTTCGATTCCGTTGTACTTGCGGAGGGCAACAACACGGTCGCGTTCGAGGATTCACGGGGCATCCAATTCGGCGGCCGCGTCTTCGTGCAGTGCAGTGCCGAATCGGAATCCGCGCTCTCCATGGAAAGCGATACGTCGATCGCGTTCGGTCCGAGCGGTACGTTCACGTTGTCGTTCAGCGTCGACTCTGCGCTTGGCGAAGCCCCTGCGGTCCTGAGCGTCGACGAGGATGGCGACGGAATCTACGAGTACGTCGGCCCGATGGTGGCCTCGATTCCGATCGTAAGGACAACTTGCGGATCGTTTGCGCCCGTCGCTCGTGTGCTCACAGCCTTCGGCAACACGTACTCGGCTTCCTTGTCGGAGCCACTCCGTTTGCTCCCTTCTGCGCCAAACTCGGCGTCCGTTGCTCTGAGCGGCTCTTTCGCCGGCGTTTCGGACTTCGAGTACGAGGGCGAGGACGATGAGCTCTTGGCACTCGACGCGGGCGCCGCAGTCGTTCACCGACTCTCTCCGTACTCGGGCGATGTCGTAGGAACGATCACGCAACCCGCGCTCTCAGGTGCACAGGGGTTCTTCTCGAATCTCGAAGGCGACCTCTGGGTGGCGGACACCGTGAACTCGCAGATCGTCAAGCTCGATCGCGCAGCTGCGTACGCGGTCAACGTCGCGGAGACGTTTGGGACGTTCGGGGCTGCGGCGGGAGCGCTCGACGCGCCGGAGGATGTCGCCGTGCTCTGGGCGGGCGGAGAGGCGATCATCCTCGTCGCCGACACGGGGAACCAACGCGTGCAAGCCTTCGATTCGGCGGGAGTCGTCCTCGGCGAGCTTACGGTGCTTCCGTCAGCTGGATTGCTGCAGGCGCCGTCGTCCATGGCCGTGCATGGTGGCGGCGCCGTTCTCGTCGCCGACCCCACCGCAGGGAAAGTCGTGATCATCGACGGTGCGCTGACGGTCCTCGACGAGTTCGACCTGTCAGGCGTGTCCGGCGTCATTCCCCACGACGTTAGTGTCCTTCCCGATGGGAAGGGGTTCCTTGTTTCCGATCCCGCGAGTTCGAGGACGGCGTCGTTCGACTGGGACGGGAACGAGCTCGATCGCTACGTCAACCCGTTGTCGCCGCCGGTGGCGGCTCACCCCGTCTTCAGCGGACAAGGTCTGTGCGTCTTCGGTGCCGACGCTTCCGGGCTCAACGTCCAGGTCGTCCTTCCCTCGACGGACTGCCCGAACGCTGGACCGTCGGACGTTGCGACAGCCTTTCGTGACGCGCTGCTACTCGACAACGTCCGCGCGGCCCTCGACATGATGACGCCCGACGCGGCCGCGAAGTTGGGGGAGCTCACGCAGTTGCGCGTGTCTCTGTCCGGCGGCGGTGTGACGTTCGGGTCGACGGAGTTCGAGGCGTACAAGATCGCGCTCGGGACGATCGACGAGATGGTCGCGTTCCATAGCTCGCCGGACGTCGTCCAGGTTTTCGGTCAGATCCGTGACATGGGCAACGTCTTGGTGGGAACCATGCACTTCCAGCTTCGCCGTGACGCCACCGGTACGTGGCTCGTCGCTTCCTTCTAGCCGTCCGGACTCGCCATGAACTCTTCGTCCGTGCTCAGTCGCTGGATCCTCTGTGGATCGATCGTGATCCTTTCCGGCGCTGTCGCCGTCGGCTCGGGAGCGATTCCGATTCCCTACTCGATCAACACTCATCAAGGAATCACACGAGCCGCGATCCTGCGTTCGACGCGGTGGGAGCCGTTCCTGGCCGCGACCAAGCTCGACGACCGCGTCTTTGATCTACCCTACGATCGTGAGTACCTCGACGAGGCAAAGAGCCTCGAGAAGAAGAAGAACATCACGTTCCTCGGCGACGGGCCCGCGGACTTCGTCGAAGCCGGTTCGATCATGGAGGACCGAGGCTCGGCGTTCACGCAATCGGGGCGGTTCTACCGACACTTCGCGAACTCACAACGCAACTTCCGTGGACTTCGCTTGTGGGGAGGCGCGCCGTTCTTTCGGAACCTGAGCGCGATCGAGTGGGGGTTCAACGAGGGTGGCGCGGATCAGGAGGACAAGAAGAACTTGCAGGACTGGAAGAGCCTGCAGGAGTACTTCTTCCAGGCCTTCTCGGCGCCCAGCGATCTCGAGCGTCGCCGCGCGGAGGCTGACATGTTCTATTCGCTCGGGCACGGCACGCACCTGCTCCAAGACATGTTCCAACCGGGGCACTCGAGAGAAGACGCGCATCCGTTCAAGCGCACGCTCGAGTTCTGGGCGCAAGAACACGCGCGACCGGGCGGGCCGCTCGGGCTCGCCGTCAGCGGCGCCTACGGTACATCGACACTGATCGGTAGTACGCCGGTCGATCCGAAGCCGACGTTCAACGCGTTTCTCAGAGACGCGGGGCTCTACTCGGGCACTCGGTTCTTCAGCGACGACACGTACACGAGCCTGCCGCTTCCTGGCCCGAGTGACGTCGTCATCACCGAAGAAGACATCATCACAGTCGAACAGTTTGGGGAACTACCCGAGCAGTTCTTCATGGACGTCGTCCGTGGCTCGTCATCGTCCTATTTGGCTAGCGATCCGGTGCTCGGATATCTGTTCCGCTACGACGATAGACCGGCGACGAGTATTTCGTTGGGCGTCCCGCTCGGCTTGATCGGAGGCGACAAAGACACGATGGCGGATCACGCGCGCAACCTGCTACCGAAGGCGGTGGCGCAATCCGCGGGCCTCATCGATCACTTCCTTCGGGGGCAGATCGATTTCTACGGCACGAACATCATCGAGAATCAGACCTGGGCAGCGGGCGGAAGCGGGTTCAGCCTCGCGCCCCCGGCGAAGTGGGCCATCAGCTACGTTTCTGTCGACAAGGGGTGCCATCCGATCCCCGGAGTCGGGGTCGCGACGGCGACGGGGACTCTCTGGCCGGGTGGATGGCTGCCGATCACGGGGAGCATCAACGAAGGGATGAACCAAGCGAGCGATCCGTCCAACGGTGGGGCCGCGCTCGGGCCTGAGTTGGAGATGTTCGTCGTCTACAGCGGTCGCATCGGCGCCGATCCCGGCGTCGCCGTCGCGCGTCGAAACGTCCAGCTTAGCGGCGCTTTTCTACTTCCCGCTGCCCCGGACAACGAGGTCGAAGGGATCGCCTCCGGGTCGTTCGGGCTGGACCCCGCCGGCGCAGTGCCGTACTGGACGATAGGTTCAGCGGAATTGTTCATCACCATGGAGTCGTTCGGCGAACCTGTACCGAGCTTGCCCGGCGTTTGTGGAGACACGCCGTTCAGTTCTTCGGTGCCGGTTGAAGTCGAGATCTCGATCAACGGAAACGTCGTGGCATCGACGAGTTTCGACGGACCTACTTTCATACCGTACATCCCGGTGCCCATCGCGGGGCTCCCCGCGAACGGGGGATGGACGCTCGAGGTCGAAGTGATCCAAGGACCCGATGCGGCGTTTTGCCCCGACTTCAAGGTCGTGATTGACGACGCGACCTTGTACGTGCGGTCATAGGTGTAGGCGAAGCCGTTCAGCAGCGCTCGAAGTCTGTCACGGCGTACCAACTCGCCGCCGCGGCGGTGGCGTTGCGCCTCGCATTCCTCTGCGTGTCGCCCAGTCGCGAGTGGCCCCACTCGATCTTCTTCGAGGGCGACTCGAGGTACTGGGGACTGCAACTGAGCGAAGGGGCAGCGTTCCAGTTCGGGCTCCCCATGCGAGCGCCGGGTGTCTACTTGCTTCTCGCGTCTGTGCAGAGCTTGGTCGGCAGCGCTCGGATTCTGTGCGCCAAGCTGCTTTGGAGCGCCATGTTCGGCGCGACGACCTTCGGCCTGTTCCGACTTGTGGAAAGTTTCGACGGAGCGCGGTCGGCGCAGGTTGCGGCGTGCCTCTTCGCGTTCGCGTTCGGAAGCAACGCCCTGGTCGATGGTCTCGGTGCGGAGCAGCCCTATCAGTTACTGCTCGTCCTACTGTCGCTCAGCCTGATCGATGCGAACCCCTCGGTGCGCCGCTCGCTTGCCGAAGGCGTGCTCCACGGCCTGGGACTGCTCTTGCGTTCGGAGCACGCACTCGTGTTGGTTGGGAGCCTCTGCTTGCGCGCCATTCGGGGGCACTCGAGCGCGACCCGACCGTCGGCGTCGCACGTCTCTCGGTGTGTCATGACGTTCGTCGTGTGCGCCCTGGTCGCTGCGCCGCAACATGTTTCCGCCGTGGGAGCGATTGAAGACTTCAACAGCACTGAGTTGTCGACGTCGATCGAGCCGAACGGAACGGCGCAGCCTTTCTCTCCGGACGGAGAGGCGTTTCTCGCGTCCTTGCCCGCGTTTGCGCGCGGCAATACGCGCGACTACTTGGCCTGGAAACTGTCGAGCGCGGATTCGGCTCCCGGGCCGATTGACGGCGAGGTCGCGCGCCGCGTTCTCATGGACGACTTCGGATACATTCCGGCTCCCCTGCGGGTGAACTGGCTCATGCCGCGTCGTGGGGGGCTCGACTTTGCCCTCGCCAATCAGGTCTCTGGAACGGGCGGCTTCGATCGCTCCCTGCTCGACAGTGTTCCAGGCGGCAGTGCGGAGTTCTCATTCACCAATCCGGCGCATCTGCGGCTGTACGACGAAGGCTTCAGCGTCGGCTTGCGCGGCATCGCCGATGCTCCTGCGCATTGGGTCGGTCTCGTGCGCCGGAAGCTGTGGCGATACTTGGGCGGGGTCGACGGCGGTTTCACGCTTTGGAACCTCCCTTATGGCCCGTGGAGTGTGCGGCACCCGGTCGACATGGCGGTGAGCAGAAATCGAGGGACGCGCGTCTGGTCGTTGTTCTGCGTCGCCCTGATCGTCGCTGGCCTCGCGCGCCACATCCGACGGTTCGGGTGGTCGTCGCCGATCGTGATGATCCTTGGATGCTCTTTGCTGACAACCGTCTTCTTTTACGGGTACGCGCGCTCGGGGTTCGTCGTCTACCCGTTCTATCTTGTTCTCGCGATGGGCGGCGCCAAGGCGTTGCTCGGGCGCTGGGCGCCGCGAAACGCGCGGTCCGTTGGTGGGCTCCTCGTCGTCGCCCTCATGCTCGCCGAATTGTGCGCATTGATCGCCGTCTTCCGGGGGGTCAGGCTCCGAGTCGCGGAGTTGGGCGCGCCAGCCCAGGTGACCGTCGAGTCGCAACCGGTGTATTCGTTCGCACCGATGGAGATCGAATACGGAGTGAGTGATCTCTAGTCAGGACTGGACCCAACAGGCTGTCGCGGGGGTGAACGTCGGATCGCGCACCATGAGCCACGGATGAGGGCTCTTGGGTCAGCCCCTTGCTTCGCAGCACGCGCTTTCGTACCCAGGGGCGGTACGCGCTGCTTGCGCACTCCCATGACCTCGACGCCCCCGTTCACGCCGGCCACAGTGCCGACGCCCCCCGCAGCGGCTCTGCCGACCGACTCGGCCGACTACCTCCGGAGCCGGCTCGAAACGACCTGGGCCGGGGCGCGCGACGGGCTCTGGGACTGGGACGTGGCGAACGATGCGCTGCGCCTGTCTCCGCGCTGGAAGTCGCTGCTCGGGTACGCGTCGGACGAGGTGCAGGACCGGCCCGAGGAGTGGTTCCGCCGCGTCCACCCGCGCGACCTCGACGAGCTGAAGCGCGCGATCGACGCGCACCTGAACGGGCGTTCGGACGAGCTCGAGACCGAGTTCCGCATGCTCCACAAGGACGGGAGCTGGCGCTGGATCCTGTGCCGCGGTCAGCGCCATGCGAAGCAGGCGCTCCTGGCCGGATCGGTGACCGATGTCACGTCGCTCAAGGCGGCCGAGAACCAGGTGTTGCTCGAGGCGTTCCACGATCCGCTCACCGGCCTGCCGAACAAGCGTCTGTTCCAGGACCGCCTGTCGCTCGCGCTCGCGCGCCGGCGCCAGCGCGCCGCGCAGCCGCTCGCCGTGCTCTACCTCGACCTCGATCGCTTCCACACGGTGAACGACAGCCTCGGCGTCGACGCCGGCGACGACCTGCTCGTTGAGATCAAGGGCAGGCTCACCGAGCTCCTGCGCCTCGGCGACACGCTCGGTCGCCTCGGCGGGGACAAGTTCGCCGTGCTGCTCGACGGTGTCGGCGGTCCGCGCGAGGCGATGCACTTCGCCGACGACCTCGTCGCCGCGCTCAAGCGCCCGCTCGTGATCGCCGGGCTCGAGGTCTTCGCGTCGGCGAGCATCGGCATCGCGCTGTCGAAGGACGGCAAGGAGCGCCCCGAGGATTTGCTCAAGGACGCGATCACCGCGATGCACCGGGCGAAGGAGGACGGCGCGACGCCGTTCGAGCTCTTCGACCCGCAGATGAACTCGAACGCGAAGGAGCGCCTGCAGCTCGAGGCCGACCTGCACCACGCGATCGAGCGAGGCGAGTTCCTGCTGCACTACCAACCGGTCATCGCGCTCGCGTCGGGCGACCTCGCCGGGTTCGAAGCGCTCGTGCGCTGGCAGCACCCGACGCGCGGGATGATCCGGCCCGACCACTTCATCCCGATCGCCGAAGAGACGGGGCTGATCGCGCCGCTCGGCAGCTGGGTGCTCGAGGAGTCGTGCCGCCAGATGCGCGAGTGGAAGGATCGCTTCCAAGCCGCGCGCGACATCAGCATCGCCGTGAACCTCTCCGCACGCCAGTTCGAGAACCCCGCGCTGGTCGACGAGATCGTTCAATGCCTCGAGACCGCCGGGCTCGAGCCCGACAGCCTCGACCTCGAGATGACCGAGAGCGTCGTCATGGCGCGCACGCGCGAGAACGCCGCCACGTTGCAGGCGCTGCGCGACCTCGGGATCAAGCTGCTCATCGACGACTTCGGCACGGGCTACTCGTCGCTCGCCAGTCTGCAGAGCTTTCCGCTCGACTCGCTGAAGATCGACCGGTCGTTCGTGATGGGCATGGAGTTCGAGGACGGCAAGGCGGAGATCGTCCGCACGGTCCTCGCGCTCGCGAAGGCGCTCGAGCTCGAAGTGGTCGCCGAGGGCATCGAAACCGCCGAGTCGCTCGCGATACTGCGCGACCTCGAATGCGAACACGGTCAGGGTTACTACTTCTCGGCACCCGTCGACGGCGACGCCGCCGCGGCGTGGATCGAGAACCCGCCGAGCTTCTAGATCGGACATCCCGGGGGGGGTGAACGAGGCACAACATGGATCCGCTGCACGTCACCCTTTTGGTTCTCCTCGGCCTGGCGATCGTCGCCCTGACCAAATCGGCGCGCGATCGCGCGCGGCTCACCGTCGAACGCGATGTCGCGGTCGCGCGGCTCAGCGACGCCGAGGTCATGCGCACGGGCTTTCGTGCGGTGGCGGGCGAGGTGCTGCAGAGCTCGACGAGCGAGTTCCTCAAGCTCGCGAACGAGACGCTCAACGCCAAGGAGGCCAACGCGAGCAAGGAGTTCGACCAGCGCAAGACGGCGGTCGACGAGCTGATCCGTCCGCTGCAGAAGGCGATCGAGGAGACGCGCAACCAGCTGCAACGCTCGGCGCAGGACTCGGCCGGGCTGCGCGAGCACGTCATGCGCATGACGAAGAGCAACCAGAACCTGCGCAGCGAGACGAGCAAGCTGTCCCAGGCGCTGCGCAAGCCCAACGTGCGCGGGCGCTACGGTGAGATCCAGCTCGAGCGCGTCGTCGAGCTCGCCGGCATGCGCAGCTACTGCGATTTCACGTCCCAGGAGTCGCTGCGTGACGCGGACGGCAAGCTACAGAAGCCCGACCTCGTCGTGCGCCTGCCCAACGGCCGCATGGTCGCCATCGACGCGAAGACGCCGCTCGACGCGTACATGGACGCGCTCTCGACCGACGATGTCGCGGAGCAGGAGGAGCGCCTCGATCGCTACGCGCGCAACGTCGCCGAGCAGGTGACGAAGCTCGCTAACAAGGAGTACTGGACGAACTTCGAGGGTTCGCCCGAGCTCGTGGTCATGTTCATTCCGGGCGACCAGCTGGTCGACGCGGCGCTCGAGCGGCGGCCCGAGCTGATCGACCTGGCGGCGCAGAGCAATGTCGTCATTGCGAGCCCGTCGACGCTCATCGGACTGTTGCGCGCGATCCACGTCGGGTGGCGCGAGCGCAACCTGACCGACAACGCCGAGGAGCTGTTCCGCGTCGGCCGCGAGCTGCACAGCCGCGTCGCGATCGTCGTCCAGCGCGCGTCCAAGCTCGGCGATTCGCTCGAGAGCGCGCGCAAGAACTACAACCAGTTCGTCGGCTCGGTGCAGACGCGCCTGATTCCGGCCATGCGCAAGTTCGAGGCACAGGACGCGCGTTC
Source organism: Planctomycetota bacterium (assembly GCA_029259605.1). Classification (GTDB taxonomy): domain Bacteria; phylum Planctomycetota; class UBA1135; order UBA1135; genus OFTM281. The sequence continues at coordinate 9,975 of JAJDEV010000020.1, forward strand.
GACGAAGACGATCGAGCCGCCGTCGCTGCTCGAAGAGGAAACGCGCAAGTTTACGCCGCAGGAATTGGTCGACGACACGCTGACGCCCGTCGAGCAGTGAGCGCTGCGATGCGTCGCAAACTGGGCTTCGGACTCATCGCGCTCGGCCTGCTGACGATCGTCGGCGCCGTGCTCTACGTGCTCGAGGAGGCCAACGGGCCCGGTACGGGTCCGAAGACCTTCGCCGAGCGGCGCAGCTACGACATGGTCAAGGAATCGATGCACGAGACGTTTCCGAGCGCGTTCGCGGTCGGAGTCGTCGGGCTCGGCGTCGCGCTGCTTGGCGGCCGCCTGACGCGAGCACGCGCGACCCGCTAGAATCCTTCGCATGACGGAGGAAGCGAAGCTGCGAGAGAGTCGCACGGCGGACAAGGCACGGGTCGACACGGCGGCGCTGCGGTGGATGTGCGATGCAACCGCGCTCGACTTCGAGACGACGAACGACATCGAGCCGCTGCGGAGCATCATCGGGCAGGACGACGCGCTCGACGCGTTGCGCTTCGGACTGGAGATCTTCGCGCCCGGCCAGAACGTCTTCGTCCGCGGGCTGACCGGTACGGGGCGCATGTCGCTCGTCCGCAACGTGCTCGAGACGATCCAGCCGGCGTGCCCGCTCGCGTCCGACTACTGCTACGTCGCGAACTTCGAGCGCCCGCGCGAGCCGCGCCTGCTCACGTTGCCGCGCGCGCGCGGCTTCGCGTTCCGCGACGCGCTCGACCGGTTGATCGAGTTCTTGACCAAGGAGCTCGAGCCCGCGCTGAACACGGACCAGATGCGCAGCCGGCGCCGCGTCGTCGACGCCGCGTTCGAGGCCGAGGCGAAGGCGATCTCCGATCCGTTCGAAGCCGAGCTCGCGGCCGCCGCCCTGACCATGGTGTCCGTGCAGGTGGGCAGCGGGGTGCGCCCCGCGATCCTGCCGTTGATCGACGGCACGCCCGCGCCGCCCGAGCGCATCCAGGAGCTGCGCACGGAAGGCAAGCTCGACGACGCGACGTTCAAGCAGCTCGAGGAGAAGATCGCGGCCTTCGCCGAAACGCTCGAAGCGGTCGCGGTCCGGATGCGCGACGCCAGCAGGAAACACACGGAAGCGGTACGCGAGCTCGTTCGCGCCGAGACGCGCCTGCTCCTGACCGCCGAGTGCGATGCGATTCGCAAGGAGTTCCCGACCGACGTGATCAGCGCGCACCTCGAAGCGATCGTCGAGGACGTGCTGCGTCACGGTGTCGAGCGCCTGTTGGAGCCCGGCGGGACGCGCCGCTATCGCGTCAACGTCGTGCTCGGTCACAAGGACGACGAGCCGTGCCCGATCATCGTCGAGAACGCGCCGACGCTCGCGAACCTGCTCGGCACGGTCGACCGGCGCGTCCTGCCGGAGGGATCGGTCGCCTCCGATCACCTGATGATCTCGGCTGGTTCGTTGCTGCGCGCCGACGGCGGCTATCTGATCCTCGAGGCGCGCGAGCTCCTGCGTGAACCCGGCGCGTGGACCGTGATGATGCGTTCGCTGCGCACGCGCCACTTCGAGATCGTTCCGGCCGAACTCGGCGGGCCGTGGAGTCCGCAGACGCTCAAGCCGGAACCGATTCCGTTGTCGGTCAAGGTGATCCTGATCGGCGACCCGGGGCTCTACTACGCGCTCGACGCGCGTGACGCGGACTTCCCGCACCTGTTCAAAGTGCTCGCCGATTTCGATTCGTCGATCGAGCGCTGCAACGACGGCGTGCGAGCGTACGCCGGACTCTTCGCGCGCATCGCCCTGGACGAAGGGCTACCGGCGTTCCACCGCGACGCGATCGCCGCGCTCGCCGAACACGGTGCGCGCGTCGCCGGACACAACAATCGTTTGACGACGCAGTTCGGCCGCCTGGTCGACATCGCGCGCGAGGCCGCGTTCCTGTCGAGCAAGAAGGCCGAGCCCGTCATCCGGGGCGAGGACGTGCGCGAGGCGATCCGGCGCGGCAAGCGCCGCGGCGACCTGCCGGCGCGCAAGTTTCGCAAGAGCATCGCCGAGGGCGTGATCCACGTCGCGACGCGCGGCAGCCAGGTGGGGCAGGTGAACGGTATGGCCGTGATCCGCGCCGGTCCGCTCGTGTACGGCTTCCCCGCTCGCATCACGGCGACGATCGGCGCCGGTCACGCGGGGGTGATCAACATCGAGGGCGAGGCGCAGCTCTCCGGTTCGATCCACACGAAGGGCTTCAACATCCTGAGCGGCGTGTTGCGCCACCTGTTGAAGACGCAGCACCCGCTCGCGTTCTCCGCGTCGATCGCCTTCGAGCAGAGCTACGGTGGCATCGACGGCGACTCGGCATCGGGCGCCGAGATGTGCTGCCTGCTCTCCGCGCTGACGGACATCCCGCTGCGCCAGGACCTCGCGATGACGGGTGCGATCGACCAGCACGGTCGCATCCTCCCGATCGGGGGCGCGACCGAGAAGATCGAGGGCTTCTACGATACGTGCTTCGACGCCGGGCTGACGGGCGACCAGGGGGTCATCCTCCCGAAGTCGAACGTGCGCGACCTGATGCTGCGCGAGGATCTTGTCGAGGCGTGCGAGGCGGGTCGCTTCCACATCTACGCGGTCGAGACGATCCACGAGGCGCTCGAGGTGTTCACCGGCGTCGAAGCCGGACGCCACGAAGGTCCAGACGCGGAGTATCCCGAGGGAACGTTGCTGCACCGCGCCGTCGAGCGCGCCTTCGACTTCTGGTCGTTCGCGTCGACCGCGCCGATCTGGGAAGAGGCCGGTGTGCCCGACACTCCGGACGGGAAGCCCGAGGCCGCGGCCGACCACTGATGGGTGCGCGGCTTCGAGTTCGTCCGTTGCGCGCGTCGGATTGGAAGACGATCGAGGCGCTCTTCGGCGAGCGCGGCGCGTGTGGCGGATGCTGGTGCATGGCGTGGCGTCGGCCGAGTCGCGAGTGGGAGGAGCACAAGGGTGCGTCGAACAAGCGCGCGTTCCGGCGCCTCGTCACCTCGGGTGAGGCGACCGGCGTGCTCGCGTTCGCCGGCGACGAGCCCGTCGGTTGGTGCAGCGTCGGCCCGCGCGCGGTGTATCGCTCGCTCGAGACGAAGCGCTCCCTGAAGGTCGACTGGGACGAGCACACCTGGTCGATCACGTGCTTCTTCATCCGCAAGGAGCATCGCGGTCAGGGCGTGGGCACCCGGTTGCTCGCCGGCGCCGTGGACCTCGCGCGCGCGCACGGCGCGAAGCGCGTGCAAGGCTACCCCGTCGTCCCGACCAAGGGCTTTGGCGGCAAGCTGCCCGGCGCGTTCGCGTGGACCGGACTCCCGTCCATGTTCGAGCGCTGTCGCTTCGAGCCGCTGGCCGACGCGCCGGGCAAGCGACCGATCTTCGAACGCCGATTGCGGCCGAAACGCGGCTGACGCGGCAAGGAGCGGGTAAGCGCGTCGCGCGGTTTGTCTCTCGCGCCCGAACCGTCGATAGAATCGACACGCTCCGCCAACGTGGGGCGCCGCATGGTCCTCCCTGTCGCCGCACTCGTGCTGAGCCTCGGGCTCGTTGCTCCCGCGCAGGACGCGCGTCACCGCGGGTCGCCGCTGAGGGACGGCGAGGTCGTCGCGAAGGGCAAGTACTTCGCGATCCACATGCACTACGACGACCGCGCGGCGGCCGAGAATGTGCTGCCGCTCGTCGAGGCCGCTTGGCCGCTGACGATGGAGTTGCTCGGGACGACCGATGCCCCCGCGCCGGACTGGCCGATGGCCGTCCATGTCTATCCCGACAAGGATGCGTTCGCAGAGGTCGAAGCGTGGCTGACGCGCGGGTACTTCCGGGACACGGAGTCGTTCTCGCACTGGGACTCGCGCACGGCGCACGTCGCGCTCGCGCCGCCGTTGTCGTCCGCGGCGCGCAGCGACGTGTTGGTCTCGAACCAGACGCGCGAAGTGTTGCTGCACGAAGCCGCGCACCTGTCGCTGTACTCGGTCGTGCCGACCTACCGTTGGCACCCGACCTGGTTCGCGGAGGGCTTCGCGATGACGGTCGAGCTCGAGCTTTCGCGGCGCTTCGGACTCGTCGCCGATCCGAGCGAACACCCGCGCTTCTCGACGAACCAGCTGCGTGCGAAGCGTTTGTGGGAGAGCGGCCGCCTGCCGTCGATCGCCGCCATCCTCGACGAGTCGCTCGCCAGCCTCACGTTCGACGAGAAGTACGCGCTCTGGCTCGAGTTCTTCCGCGTGCTGCGCGCGCCGGGTAAGGAGCGCAGCTTCCGCAGATTGATCAACGAGATGCGGAGCCTCGGCGGCGGACCCGGAATGCGCGGCAAGGTGACCGAGTTCATGCGGCGCGAGTACGGCGAGGCCGAGCTCACGCGCGCCCTGAACGAACACCTCGCGTCGCTCGCGTCCGAGTGGGACGAGCAAGCGCGTTCGCTCGAGACGATGGGGCCCGAGTGGTTGCAGTGCGCGTTCCCGATGATCGACGCGTGCGTGTGGCGCACGAAACGCGTCGCCCAGCCGACGTACGCCATCGAGGGTCGCTTCGTCCTGCTCGGCTCGAGCATCGAGCACGGATGGCCGGAGATGCGCGTCCTCCTCGGCCGTTCGCAAGACGAGCACGTCGCCGTGCGCTTCCGCGCGGGCAGGATCATGGTCACTCGCTTCGACGCGCTCGAGCGTGAGCCGCTCGTCGAGCTCGACGCCCCGTGGCTGACGCGCGGCGAGGAGTACGCGTTCCGAATCGACGTGAGCAAGCGCGTCATCGACGTCGCCGTCGACGGTGTGCCGCGACTCAACGCGACGGTGCCCAGGGCCGACGCCCCGCGCGCGGACCTCGAGGGCGCATGGGGACTCGGCGCGATGCGCGGCACGTCGGGCTTCTGGCGCGGCGTTCGACTGCTGCGCTAACGCCTTGAGCTAGCGGCGCGCGGGCTCTTCGGCCCGCGCCCACGCCCGCGCGGACTCGAGGTCACCGAAGATCTCGACTGGCCAGCCCTTCCCGCGAGTCTCCCGCTTGTAGATTCGCGCGAGCTCCACGAGCCGCTCGTCGCGCACGACGATCGCGAGCCGAATGCGTCCGTTCGTGCGCGCGGCGGCGTTGTCGAGGGCGGCGAAGATCTTCAGCTCCTTCGGCGCGAGGAGAACCTCGGTCGCGTCGAGGAAGTCGGCGACGTGGTAGCGCATGTCGTCGAAGCGGCGGTCCCCGTAGACCCGGTCGTTCGACGCCTTGATCTCGCGCGCCCCCACGACTCCGTGAAAGCGACGATGCAGACCCTTCGGTTCCCAGTGTGATTCGAGCGGCACGGGTCGTTTCTCGGCACGCGCGCCAGGGCGAGTTGAGCCGAACACACCGTCTCCGGTCCCGGGCGTCTGACTAGCCGATCAGCGCGTCGAGCTCGGCCTTCAGGCGCCCGAGGATCTCGTCGTACGTGAACGCGCCCAGCTCTTCCGGGCCCTTCTTCAGGTTGACGAAGTTCGGGCCGCACCACAGGCCGAGGTCGGCGTCGTCCGTTTCGCCCGGGCCGTTCACGCGGCAGCCCATCACGGCGATCGTGACGTCGTGTTCTTGCGCGTACTGCGTGAGTTTCTTGACGTCCTGCGCGAGGTCGATGAAGCGCTCGTTCTCGACGCGCGAGCACGACGGGCAGGCGATGATGTTGAGGCCGTCGAAGAAGTTGGGGGGCACCGAGCGGAAGCGGCCCGCTTCGACGTCGGCGATGATCTGGCGTCCGACGACGATCTCTTCACCCTTGTCGTCGAACGGAAGCGTGAGCGAAACGCGCAGCGTGTCGCCGATGCCGCGCGACAGGAGCTGCTCGAAGGCGATGCGCGTCTTGACGATGCCGTCGGGCGGCAGACCCGCCTCGGTGACGCCGAGGTGCAGCGGCACGTCGGGCCGCGCCTCGGCGAAGCGCACGTTCGCGTCGATGACGACGCGCGGATCCGAGTCCTTGATCGAGACGACGTAGTCCGCGAAGCCGAGCCGGTCGACGAGCTCGCAGTGCTCGAGCGCCGACTGCACGATGGCGAGCCCTTCGCCTTCCGCGTTCCCCTCGAAGCGCGCGCGCACATCGGGCGCGACCGAGCCGGCGTTGACACCGATCCGCATCGCCAAGCCGTGCTCCTTCGCGACGCCGACGAGGTACGCGACCTTGTCCGCGATGCTCTTCGACTTCTCGTGGTGATGCAGGTGCCCGGGGTTGTAGCGCAGCTTGTCGACGTGCGGCGCGACCTTCTCCGCGAGGCGGTAGTTCTCCTGCAGGTCGACGGAGAGCAGCGCCTTCGTCTGCGCGCGAATCACCGCGAGCGCTTCGACGTCGGCCGCGCTGTCGACCGCGATGCGCACGAGGTCCGCGCCGGCCGCTTCGAGGATGCGCACCTGGCGCAGCGTCGCCTCGATGTCTTGCGTGCGCGTCGCGGCCATGCTCTGCACGGCGATCGGCGCATCGCCGCCGACCGCGAGGTCGCGTATATGGATCGTACGGCTTTGGCGGGGGGGGATCATCGCGTCGGGAGCGTAACGAGCGATATGGTAGCGTGACCTTCCACTTCCGAAATCAGGATGAAAGCGCAGATCCTCATCGTCGGGGGCGGAGTCATGGGGACGTCGCTCGCGATCAAGACGGCCCAACGCACGGACGGGATCCACGACCCGGTCGTGTTGCTCGAGCGCTCGGAGATCGGCGCCGGCTCGTCGGGCGCCTCGGGCGCGATCCTGCGGCAGTTCTACGCGGATCGCATGGTCGCCAGCATGGCGCGTGACTCCCTGCGCGAGTACGCCAGCTTCGAGACTCGCACGGCCCGGCCGATCGGCTTCCGGCGTCCGGGGGTCCTGATGATGACCGGCCCCGAGCAGGCGAACTTCGAAGCGACGCGCGACCTGCTCCGCGACCAGACGGCCGAGCTGCGCGCGATCGGCATCGAGGTCGAATATGTCGAGGGCGAGGACATCGCGCGCCTCGTGCCGGGGATGCGCATCGGGCGTGGGGTCGTCGGCGCGTGGGAGCCGCGTGGCGCGGTCGTCGATCCGAAACGCACGCTGGAGTCGTTCGCCGGCCTGGCGCGCAGCTACGGCGCGATCACGCGCGTGGGCGTCGCGCTCGAGGAGATCCTCGTCGAGAGCGGTCGAGTCGTCGGCGCGCGCACGACCGAGGGCATCGTGAAGACCGAGAAGCTCGTGCTCGTTGCGGGTCCGTGGACGCGCAAGATCCTCGCGCAGGTCGGCATCGACATCCCGCTCAAGGTCATCACCCCCGAGAACTTCCACTTCGCGCTACCGGACGTCGGGGGCGACGAGGGATCGGAACCGACGCGCCGTAAGGTCGGCTTCGACATCGCGGACCTGTTCGACATCGGTGGCGAGAACGACGACTTCGACGACGCGGAGCCGCTCGCGCCGCACCCGGTCGTGATCGACTTCGAGCGCGACTTCTACGCGCGCTGCGAGCCCGATCAGCGTCGAACGCGCGTCGGTCGCATCGACTACGCGAACCATCCCGTGCTCGACGATCCGGATGACATCGAGGCGCAGGGCCGCGACGAGTTGCGCGCTTGGGCGCGCGACGTGCTCACGAAACGCATGCCCGAGTACGAAGGCCGCGCGGACGCGGGCGATGTCGTGTCGTGGTACACGCTCACACCGGACGCGCAGGCGGTCATCGGTCCGGCGCCGGGAATCGAGGGGCTCTACCTCGCCGCCGGCTTCTCGGGGCACGGGTTCAAGCTCGCGCCGGCCATCGCGAACGGACTGACGCAGATGCTGCACGACGAACCCGTGACCGCGTTCGACCCCGCGTTCTTCTCGCCGACGCGCTTCGAAGGCGTGGCGAGCGATTGGTCCGGATGCTTCGGTCTTTAGCACGGCCATGATGCACCTCTCGAACCTCACCTCCCTGATCTGCCTCGCCCCATTCGTCGCGGTCCCGTTCGTCCGCGTTCAGGACGGGCGAGCGACGCAAGACACGCTGCCCGCGATCCTGTCGACCGAAGTGCCGTTGGGTTTGCCCGCCGCGCTCGGCGAGGGGCACGTCAGCGACGCGACGCTCGCGCTGGGGCGGCGCCTGTTCTTCGATCCGATCCTCTCGTCCGATCGCACGATCCAATGCGCGTCGTGTCACGATCCCGAGCACGGCTTCTCGGACGACGAGCCGTTCTCGACCGGGGTGCAGGGGCGCAAGACGCTGCGCAACTCGCCGACGCTGCTCAACCGCGCGCTCGGGTCGTCGTTCTTCTGGGACGGTCGCACGCAGACGCTCGAGGAGCAGGTGCTCATGCCGATCGAGAACGAGCTCGAGATGGACCTCTCGCTCGACGACGCGGTCGCGCGGCTCGCGGCCGACGAGTCCTACGTCGCCGCGTTCGGCGCCGCCTTCGGCCAGGGCCCGTCGCGCGAGAAGCTCTCCGTGGCGCTCGCCGGGTTCGTGCGCCGTCTTTGGCGCGGCGATAGCGCGCTCGACCGTTTTCGCCAGGGCGACCACGACGCGTTCGACGCCGCCGAGCGAGGCGGCCTGTGGTTCTTCGAGAGCCGTGGCGGTTGCTGGCGCTGTCACACCGGCCCCAACCTCACCGACGAGAACTTCCACAACACGGGCGTCGGCGTCGATGGCGAGGCGCCCGAGCTCGGCCGCGCGTTCGTGACCGGCATCGACGCGGACCGCGGCGCGTTCAAGACGCCCACGCTGCGCGGCCTTTCGCAAACGGCGCCGTACATGCACGACGGCAGCCGCGCGACGATCGAGGACGTCGTCGAGTTCTATCGCCAGGGCGGGCATCCGAACGCGTACCTGGACGAGCGGATCGCGCCGCTCGATATGACGGATAGCGATGTCGCGAACCTCGTCGCGTTCCTACGCACGCTCTGACGTCGAAAGCAACGTCGATCCGCGCCCCACGAAACGCGGCGTTCAACGTATCCTTGCGGCATGGAGCGAGATCGAATCGAGGCCGAGGTACGTCGACTCGCACCCTGGCGTTGTCGGTTCGAGCTCGGCGAAGTCGCAACCGACATCGCGGCGACGAACGAAGCAGGCGCCCTGCGTTCGGTGCGACTCCCCAACGTCGCGCGCGCCGCGCTCGTCGGACGCACCGTGCTCGATGCCGGCTGCAACGAGGGTGGATACTCGTTCGCGGCGCTCGACTACGGCGCGCTCTCGGTCACGGGCTTCGACGCCGCGCTCTCGAACATCGAGAAGGCGCGCTTCGTCGCCTCCGTGCGCGGCGACGACAACGTCGAGTTCCACGTGGCGTCGTGCGGCGAGTGGCTCCAGCGCTCGCGGACGCCCGTCGACTACGTCTTCCTGTGCGGCGTGCTTGCCGACTTCCCTGATCCGCAGCCGATCCTGCACGGGCTCAGCCGACTCGCCTCACGCGGGGTGTTCGTGACGAGTCCGCTCGCCGGCGGAGCGCACGGATACACGACGCGTGGCGCGGCGGCGGTACCGAACAGCGCGAAGACGCTCCTGCACGAGTTCGCGCCCTACGGCCTGTTCCCGCAGTACATCGCCGAGCGGAGAACGCGCAAACCCGACGAGCTGTGGGGCGAGTGCAGTCTGTTGCTCAAGCGTTCGGCGTTGCTCGCGGGCGACGCGAACGAGCCCGACGACCTCCTGCCGCGCGCCGAGCCGGCGCTCGAGATGCACGTCGTACCCGACGACGACGCGTCCACGCGCGAACGGATCGGGATCGGGATCTGCGTGTACAACTGGAGCGAACAGTCGCTCGACCTCGAAGCCGAAGTCACGACGGAGACCGAGGCGGGCGAACGCGGGAGTTCCGAACGAGCGCTCGTGGAGCTCGGTCCGCGTCTCGCGGATGTGGACGGATCGTCGAGCGAGTCGACGACCCTGCCGCTGCAGTTCGACGTCGCGTCCGGAGAGACGCTCGCCGTGCACGTGACGATGCGCGATCGTTCGACCGGCCGAAACGTCGCGCGTCGCTCGACGCGGGTCAGCCGCCCGTCCCTGTCGCCGCCGGAGTGAACGCGGTCGCTGTGGGCAGCTCGAACTCCGACGCCGCCTGATCGTCGCGCGGCCGGGCGCCACGCTTGGCGAGCAAAGCGCCCTGCAACAACGCGATGTCGCGCGCGGTTGCGATCGGACCTCGCACGCTCTCGACCGCGACCGGACCGGAGCCTTCGCGGAGCTCCTTCTCCGACAACGCCGCGATCGACCGCACGATGCGCGCGCACTCGTCGGCGTGTTGTTCGAGCTTCGCGCCGAGCATCGTCCAGCCCTCGTCGTCGAGCGGCCACGCCGGAACCGGGAGCAGTTCGAGATCGCCGTGCTTCGCCTGGACCTGATGCGCCATCCAGCCGAGCACGCGCGCGCGCTCGACGAGCGCCGCCGCGGACGACGGACGATCGCGCTCACACACGATCGCGGGGTCGAAGAGCACGCGGATGCCGGCCTCACGCTCGAGCCGCAGACCGAGATCCCAGCCCGCGCCTTCGCCGTAGGGGAGCGCCGTATCGAAGCCACCGACCGCCCGCAGCGCGGAGCGCGGGACGGAGATGTGGCCGGTTTCGAAGCACAGACCGTCGTGCAGGACGCCGCGACGCAGCTCGCCGCGCGCGCTGCGCGTGTCCGTTCCGCCGACGAGGGCGCCGAGCGAGTGTGCGCAGTGTCGCTTCGCGAGCGGCAGCGCGCCCGCAACGGCGCACGGCGCACCGCTGCGACGCTGCGCCTCGACATGCCGACGCAACACGTCGGACGCCGGCAGGACGTCGTCGTCGAGGAACAGCACCAACTCCGCGCTCGCGTGTTGGAGCGCGAGGTTGCGCGCCTGCGCCGATCCGCCCAGCGGCTGTCGCAGGATGCGCAACGAGAACGGGAACGAACGCGACGGAATCGAGCTCGCGATCGGTTCGGTCGACCCGTCGTCGACGACGAGCACTTCGAAGCGCGACGGATCCAGATCCTGTTGCGTGAGTCGGCCGAGCAGTGTTCGAAGCGCGACGGGCCGATCGCAGGTCGACACGATGACCGTGAGCTCGGGCAGCGCGCACATCGAGTCGCGCGTGTCGTTCGACGCGTTCTCGACCTCGCGGAAGCGATCGCGCCAGCGCGCGACCTCGGCCGCCGAGCGGAGCGGCTCGGCGGCGACGAGGCGGAAGAAGCCTTCCGGTTCGCAGCCGAGGGGCAGCACCGCATCGACGCTGCGTCCAAGGCGGACGATCTCGTTCGGTCCGAGCGAAGACTCTTCGAGCACGACCTCGAGCGTTGCGTCGCCTGGCAGTTGCGCGGTGAAGGCGCGCTGCAGGTTCGCGATCGCGGCGTCGCGCTCACCGTCGACGCGTGTGTCGAAGCAGAGCAGCAGCGCGGCGAACGGTTCGGACGCGAGCGGCCGGACGCGACGCATCAGCTCGTGCAGCGCCTGCGGGTCCGTCCAGTCGGGCCAGGCGAGCAAGCGCACCGTCGCTTCGGACGAGATCGGCCAACGACCGGCGCCGGCCGCGAAGATTCCGTCGAGCGTTTCGAGGCCGCGGTCGCGCAGGCCGAGCGCGTGGCCGCGGCGCCGCCAGGCTGCTTCGAGCGTGGGGAGTTCGGCGTCCACGTGACCCAGGACTTCGGTCGCGAGCTCGGCGTACGTGCCCTCGAGCTGCGCGAGCGCGCCGACATCGACGCGTCCGAACTCCTCGATCGCGTGTTCCAAAGCGACCAGCGCTCCGTCGACCTCCAGCGCCGCGGTCGCGTCCACGGTTCCGAAGCGTCGCGCGGCCTCCGGGTGTTGGAGGCTGAGTCCGATCTCGGCACGCGCGGTCGCGACCGTGCGCGCCCGCAGCTCGGCGAAGCTCGGAACGACGGCCGACGTCGCGTGCGCACCGCGCGCCGCGACGAAGTCGACGCCGAGCGCGTCGAGCCGCAACGCGAAGTCGATCTCGGCTCCGGCGCCGAGCGACTCGTCAAAGCCCCCGGCGTGGCAGGCCGCGTCGAGCGGAACGCTGACGTTGCCGACGCGGAAGTCGTGCGCGTCCCGCTGCGGGTTGCCGCCCGCCGCGCGGCGCGCGAGGTGTTCCGCGAGCGCCGTGTGCCGGGACGCGTCCGGTTCGATCGTCCCCATGACCGCGACGGGCGTCCCGAAACGCCGGCGCTGCGCGTGCAGATGCGCTTCGACGAGACCGGGCGCGGCGATCGTGGCCGCCGACGTGAGGAGAACGAACTCGCCGCGCGCGATCGACATTGCCGTGTTCAGGCGCGCATGGCGATCGGGTGCGGTGGCGTGGATGTGGCGAACGGAGACCGCGCAGTCGACGCGGTCCGCGGCGACGCGTTCGGCGGCGCTGGAGCTGCGGGCATCGTGGACGACGACGATCTCGTGCGTGCCGGTCGGAACGAGCTGACGCGCGAAGCTCTCGATGCACGCGTCGAGCGAAGCCTCGCCCTCGGACGCGATGCAAACGGTGAGCGCGACGATCTCCGGCGCGGTGCGGTCCGTTTGGAGCGTGAGCAGCGTGGCGTCGTCCATTGCGCGGGCGAAGGCGTTCTCGTAGTCGCGCAGCTGGGCGAAGAATCCGGCGTCGGAGAGGTGCGCCGCACGTCCGGCCGCGCGCAGGCGGCGCAGCACTTCGAGCTCGCTCGGGTAGAACGCGCCCTGAACGAGAGACTGCAACGCCTCGCGTTGCGCGACGAGACCGGCTTCCCAGAAGGGGCCGGGCGCGCCACCCATCTGGTCCGGGCTCGAACGATCGACGAAGCGATTGCGCGCGTCGGCGAGCAGGTAGTCGCACGTGACGATCTCGATCCCTTCGCCGAGCGCGTCGACGGAGTGCGCGAGGTGGGACGGCAGCGATTGGCACGCGGGATGGGCCAACGCGATGAACGGTTCGTCGCACGTGAGCACCGCGGCGCGGAGCGAGCGCCCGCGGCTGACCGAAGCACGCGGCAGAACGACGGCGCCGACCGTGTTGCAACGCGTTGCGAGCGCTCCGCCGCTGGTCGAATCGATGAGCACGAGTCGCGTCGCGACTCCGCGCTGGCTGCGGACGTTGCGGATCAGCCGCGGAACGAGCGACTCCTCGCCGTCGTGCACGAACGCGATCACCGCAACGGCGAGTGCCGCGTGAATGCCCTCGTCGTCGCGATACGACGCGCGGGCGCAGAGCTCGGCGTAGAGCTCGAGCGCGCTTTCGGGCGCCTCCGCCGGGCCACCGGGCGACGCCGCATCCGCGATCGGAAGGCTGCGGTCGATCGTTGCGCCGACGAACTCACTGAGCCGCGCGCGTCCCGCCTCGGTTTGGAGTTGATCGTGGTGCAGGAAGAGCCAGTCGCCCTCGCCCGCCTGCTTGTCGAGGATCGCGCGATAGGTCGCGGTCCAAAGCGCGAACGCGTGGTCGAGGTCGATCGAGCGCCCGGCCTCGTCGACCATGCTCGTCGCGGCGACGGAGGGGTGACGGAAGGTGCAGACCAGGGCCGCGTCGTCGATCAGCGGCCGCCACGCGTCGAGCGTGAAGCAAAAGCGCGAGTCGACGAAGCACCATGGCGTGGCGCTCAGCGCCGCGCGCGCCTTGTCCTCGAGCGCTGCGGGCATCGGGCCCTCCGCCGACGCGTTCGGGATCGCGAGGCGCCGATCGACGTAGCGATGGCGATCCCCGAGGGAGATGTGCTCGAGCAAGAGCTCGTCGTTGATCGCATCGAGCTCGTCGCCGTGCGGTGAGAGCTGCGCTTCGCCGATGTGATAGCCGGCGCAGGACAGCGCGCCGACGACCATGCTCGAACCGCTGCGACGGCTACCGAGGACGAGGCAGTTACGCATGGGAAGTCTCGGGGTGCGAGAGAACGGGAATCGGGTAGGTGGGAGCCGTTTCGTTCGCGGCCAACCAATGCTCGACGTCGTCGCGCGTGGCGAGCGAGGGAAGTCCGAAGACCGCGAGCGCTTCGGCGTGGCGCGCGCCAGTCGGCTCGAGCAACGCGTCGACCGAGCGGCTGAGCCGCGTCCAGCCCTGGTCGTCGAGCGGCGCGCTCTCGAGCAGAACGTCGAGCGGGTTGTGGGCGTCGCACGCTTCGAACGCGTTCTGCAGCTTCGCGAGTCCGGGCTCGGGAGCGGCGTCGCGCTCGGGATCGTGGCGTAGCACCAGGCACACGTCGGTGCGACCGATCAGCGCGCGGAACGCGTCGATCAGGTGCGCCATGCTCTCGGGCGCGCTCCAGTCGGGCCATGCGAAGATGCGCCGCGGTGCGTGCGTCGACAGCGGCCAGTGGGGGCTGTCCTTCGTCGCATCGCCGACGAGGTCGAGGCGTTCGCAGTTCGTGAGCTTCGCGCGTTCGCAGTCATCGTCGTCGCGCTCGCTCCCGGACGGAATCCAAGCGCGCGCCTCTTCGAAGAGGACACGTTCCGCCTCGGCATCGCTCGCTTCGACGATCGCCACCGGCGTCGAGCGTCCGACGCGACGCGCGCGGGTCAGGAGCGGCGCGACGGCGCGCTGGATCTCCTCGACCGAGAGTCCGTTGACCGGGTCGGCGAGCAGCGCGAGGAACGTCCCGTCGTTTCCTTCGCCGAGTCGCGATCCGAAGACGGACAACCACAGCTCGACCCTTGTCGTCCATCCGATGGCGGACTCGACGTACGTCGGCGCGGCGGCCGGACGCAGCAGGACGGCGTGTCCTTCGAACTGCGGCACTTCGGTGCGCCACTCGGCGAACACGTCGGTGAAGTTCACGAGGCCGAGCTCGTCGAACGCGTCTCGAAAGCCGAGCTCCCACCAGATGACGTTGACGCGGCAGAAGAGTTCGCCGAGCCGCTCGTGCAGGCGCGTCGCGGTCGCGGCGATCGAATTGCCGAGCGAGTCCTTCAGCGCGAGCGCCGCGCGCTCGAGCCGTTCGAGGTCGACGTCCGCGAGCGTTTGCGCCGCCGCCTCGATCGTCGGGAGGTGCGGGCGAATGATCGAGCGGCGCTGGTCGAGCTGCTGGCGCGTGAGTGCGCCCCAGTTCAGGCCGGACAGGCGCGCCGGATGCTTGCGGAACAGGTGTGCGTGAGTGCGCGCCGTTTCGCGTTGCCGTGCGCGAACGGCAGCGAAGTCGAGTGCGCCGAAACAGGTCACTCGACACTCGGGGCGATAGTGGAAGGTCGAGCCGGCGGCCTCCAAGCGAATGCCGAGGTCCGCGTCGGTCGCGCCCGGCGCCTCGGAGTCCAGGTGCGCGTCGAAGCCGCCGACGGCCGCGACCGCCTCGCGCGGCGCGCTGAAGTTGCCAGCGCGAACCGCGCTCCCCGACAACTGTTGCCCGGGGGACCAGTGCGCTTGGTCGAAGACGTACGGACTCGATGCCACGAGGCGAGGAAGCGAGTGCGCGAGCTGTGCGGTCGGATGATCGAGTGCGCCGATCACGACCGCGTTCCGTCCGTCGAGCTCGGCGTGCGCGTCGAGGTGGCGTTGGACGGTGTCCGGATGCGGGACGCTGTCGATGTCCGCGAACAGCACGATGCGCCCGTGCGCGTGTTCGAGCGCGGCGTTGCGCTTGTTCGGCCGAGCCGTGCCGGTCGTGTCGACGTAGGCGACCGCAGCGTCGGGCTCGCGGTCCGCGGAGGCCTCACCCGCGACGACGATCTGGAGCGCGCCGTGGGCCACGATCTGTCGCGCGTAGCCCTCGAGGCAACGCCGGAACGACGCGGCATCGCCGTCGTCGGTGAGGATCACGCTGATCTCGGGCGCGGTCGCGCGCGGTGCAGCGCTCTGCCGCAGCAGCTCCGCGTCGATGCGCGTGCGTTCGGAGCGCGCTTCGAAGTGCTTCGCTTCGACCTGTACGAGCGGCTCCGCGACGTGCGCGACGCGGCTGCGTTCGCCGAGCTCCAGACAGAGCTCGAGCTCGACCGGCGCGAAGCACGTCGTCCCGAGCGTCGCGAGCGCGTCGCGATGGATGAGCGCTCCGTACTCCCAACACCCGGCGGGCAGCGTCGTCGCGTTGCCCGTGACGCGATAGCGGTAAGGCTCCGCGCCGTTCGTGCTCGGTTGCGTCACGTGCAGGTCGCACGTGACGAGGTCGATGTCGTCCTCGTATCGCACGCGCTCGAGCTGGCGGGCGATGCGGTTCCGGGGGTAGCGCGCGTGTGCCGAGCACAGGGCGATCCACTCGTCCGTGGTTACGCCGAGCGCGCTGCGGAGCGCGCTCCCGATGCTCGGCGACGCGTGTCGAACGACGCGCACGTCGCGCGCGGCCGGAACATCACCATCGAGCGTGCAGTCGATGACGACGATGTCGACGGCGACGCCCTCCTGCGCGCGAAGGTCGGCGAGGAGCGTCGGAAGAGAAGCCAGATCGGCGTCGAAGATCGGAACGACGGCGGTGGCGCCGGGGCGAAGTCGAGAGGGGTCGTCGAGCTCCGCAAACGGGGGAGAGGGCATGCCTGGCTCTTCGTCACGATCGGGGAAACCCTGAAGGATTTTCCGCCGCTGCACGCGCGCGTTTTCGCAGGCCTTCCGCCGGCCGTTCCCCGGCGGATCCGTTCGGTCGCTCAGGCCTCGACGGTGGTGATCCGGACGCCGTAGTTCTGGTCGATCGTGACGATCTCGCCGCGCGCGACGATCTTGCCGTTCACGAGGATGTCGGCCGGCTCGTGCGCTTCGCGCTCGAGTTCCACGACGGAACCCGGGCCGAGCTTGATGAGTTCGCCGAGCGTCATGCGCGTCTGGCCGATCTCGATCGTGACGCGGACCGGGACGTCGAGCAGGTTCCCGAGGTCCATGTTGCCGTCGATGCCGACGGACTCGCCGAGGTCACGGAGCTCGTTGGTCTGCACGGCGACGGCTTCCGTCGCGGCGTCGATCGCGTTCTCGATGTCGGTCTGTTCGGAGACGACTTCTTCTTTCTCGCTCATGCCTAGTCCTCGGATTCCTGTTCCAGGTGTTCGATGCGGATCGCGAGGTTGCCCTGGTGCGTTCCGAATTGGCCGTGTCCGATCGTTCGCTCGTCGACGCAGAGCGACGCGTGGTCGCCGACGCGCGCGTCGAGGGGAATGACGTCGCCGACATCGATGTCGAGCAGTTGAGCGAGCGAGACGTCGCAGCCCTCGATGCGGACCGCGAGCGCGATCTGGACGCGGTCCAGATGGCCGGGGAGGTCGACCGGGCCGGACTTCTGGGCGACCGCGCTCGCGTCGACCGGAGCGGACGGCAGGTAGACGTCGATGTTGCTCTTCGAGCCAGGCCCGTCGATCGTGAGCGCGACGTGGATGCGGTAGGGGTCCGCGGCGTCGCCCGCATCGAGCCATTCGCCTAGCGCTTCGCGCGTCTGCGCGACGACGACTCGGCCCGCGTCGACGCCGAGTGCGCGCAGCGTCGCGTCGGCGACCGGGGCGAGGATGCTCTGCAGCACCGCTCGCTCGACGGTCGACAAGGGGCGCGCCGTCGCGTCCGCGCTCGAGCCTCCGAGGATCGCTTCGACGCCGGCCACCGCGGCCGCGCTCTCCCAGACGATCCAACCGATCTGTCCGCCGCAATCGAAGCGCAGCGCGGCGAACGGTCCGTCCTGGTCTTCGAAGAGTCCGTTCGCCGACGTCTCGCGGACGTCGCCGAGTTCGATCGGCCAGCGCGTGTTCGCCGCGGCCGCAACGCGCGTCTCCATGTCACCCAACGCCGCCGCCATCACGCGCGTGACGTCCGCGAGCGCGCCCGAGCTCAGGCGGCGCGGATTGCGGAAGTCGCGATCGACGACGTCGGCACGCTCCGCGGCATCCTCATCGAGGAGCTCCCGGATCGCCGCGGCCTCTTTCGGTTCGACGTTGGTGGACACGCTGTCTCCCATCGACCTACTGGGTGATGAACTTGCCCCTGTGGATCTTCCGAATTCGCCCGAAGGTCCCGGTGTGGACCTCCCCGACGAACTCCGGATCGCTCCGACTGACGTCGACGTACACGTGGAGCCCGTTCGCGTCGGGCACCATCAGGTCGGTCTCGGTGCCGTCCATATCGATGAGCGGGCCGTCGTCGAGCGAGATTTTGCCCTTCGGTCCGTCGACGTGGAGGACGTGCGACTTGTAGCCGCCGCGCATCGTCGAGCGCTCGGCGGAGAGCCCCGGACCGATGCCCGAGACGTCGTCGGACTTCGTCGCACGTACGGCGTTCCCGACGTGGACGGGGAAGAGGATGGGCTCGATGACGTCGAGGATCTCGGCCTTGAACGTCTCTTCTCCGACGACGTCGTCCAGGTCCTCGCGCGTCTTCTGGCGCCCGATCCCGATCAGAGCGTCGAGCATGACCGCTTCGTAGATCGGATCGGCGACGCGCGCGGCGACGTACGCCTCGTCGTAGCCCTCGTACTCCGCTTTGAGCGTCATGACGAGATAGCGCCGCCCCTGTTCGCCCTTCAGGTTGACCTGAACCTCGCCGTTCGCGAGCGGTGTGATGTAGGGCCCGCCGAACGGGGGCGCCTTCGTCTCGCCCGGGAGCGCGACCATCGCGACGATGTAGGCCGCTGCGATCAGGCTGGCGATACCGCCGCCCATCGCGAGCCCCTTCTTGCTCTTCCTCGGCGCGGCGTCGTCTTGCGCCTTCGTTTCGTCGGTCTTCTTGTCGTCAGCCATTGTGGTGAGGCGGTGCTATTCGTTTCGGGCAGGGATGATCAGTCGGGCGTCGACGCTGCGCGTCCCCGGTCCGGACTCGTTGATTTCGACCAGCCACGCGCGTGCGACGACGCGCGTCGGCGGGAAACCGTGTTCTTCGATCAGGTAGTCGCGTACCGCGCTCGCGCGTTCGAACGCGAGCAGCGTGTTCTCGCCTTTGTACCGACGACCGGCGTCGATGGCGTGCCCCTCGAGGAGCAGCGACTGGCCCCCAGCCGGTCGGAAGGACGCGGCGAGCAGATCGATGTAGCGCGCCGACGCTTGGGTGAGCGTCGCGGAGTCGACGTCGAACACCGCGAGCGACGGCTGCGAGACCTGGTCGTGCGGCTCCAACGATTGCGCGAGCGAGGCGCGGATCAGCTCGCGTTGAGACGCGTTGATGTGTTCTTCGCGCCGCTCGGGATCGTCCTCGGGCGGCAGGCTGAAGCGCTCGCGAACGTTGTCGAACATCGACGCTT
This sequence comes from Planctomycetota bacterium, assembly GCA_029259605.1. Classification (GTDB taxonomy): domain Bacteria; phylum Planctomycetota; class UBA1135; order UBA1135; genus OFTM281. The sequence goes on from JAJDEV010000020.1 coordinate 28,982, forward strand.
TCTCGTGCTCGTCGAGCACGCCGGGGAGCCCGAACGAGCGCACCGCGACGAGGAACGAGCCGACGCCCGATGCCGCGAGCCCGACCTGCTGCGTCTTGCCCATCGAGACCAGGAGAATGAAGAAGGTCAGGATCAGCGTCATCATGTCGCCGAACGAGACCATCCAAGCGGGTGCGCCTTCGTCGCTCATTGGTCCCCCTTGATCACACCCATCGCGGCGAGTTGCGTGGCGCGCATCTTCGAGAGCGAGAGGACGCGCAGCCGGACGCGTCGGTTCTCACGCCGACCGCCGGGGCTAACGTTGTCGGCGACCGGTGAGGTGTCGCCGAGGCCGGCGATCTGGACGAGCTCGGACTCGAGCCCGGTGTTCGCGAGCAGCGTCGCCGCCGCAGCGCGCGCGCGTGCGAGGGACAGCTCGGCGGCCGAGCCGTACTGGACCGTCGACTTGAAGGCCGAGTCGGTGAAGCCTTCGACGACGACGAGATGCGGGTAATGCGAGAGCACCTCGCCGATCTCGACCAGGGACGTGCGCAGACTCTCGGGGATGCGCGCGGAGCCGGGGTCGAACGTTTCGTCCGTGCCGAACTCGATCAGGACGCCGTCGCCGACGTCGGAGAGGTCGAGCTCCTTGTGCTTGTCGGTGTTCTTCTGACCCATCTCGTCGAGGCTGTCGACGAGTTCGTCGGCCGGTCGCGAGTGGGGTGCGCTCGCTCCGCGCTGGAGCGAGGCCGTGGCGACGAGGTCTTCCTTCCCGAGGTCCGCGAGCGTCCCTCCCTTGGTCTTGTGGATTCCGCCCTTCGCGATCAGGAACGAGTCGATCTTCATCGCGTCCTGCGTGTCCATGCTGGAGAACGTCATCAGGAGCACGAAGAACGTGACGAGCAGCGAGATCATGTCGGTGAACGTCACGACCCATTCCGGAGCGCCCTTCGGCCCGGACGCCTCCTCGCGCTTCTTTCGCTTCCTGCCCATCGAACTAAGCGACCGCCTCGCGGACGGACGGTGCGAGGAAGCTCTTCAGCTTCTCCTTGATGAGCTGCGGTCCTTCACCGGACTGAATCGCGACGATGCCCTCGACCATGAGTTGACGTAGCAGCGTCTCCTCGTCGTCGCGCACCTCGAGCTTGCCCGCGAGCGGAATCGCGACCATGTTCGCGATCATCGCGCCGTACATCGTCGTCAGCAGCGCGGTCGCCATGCCGCCGCCGATCTTCGACGGGTCGGAGAGGTTCTGGAGCATCTGCACCAGGCCGACGAGCGTTCCGATCATTCCGAACGCCGGGGCGAACGAACCGATCGCGTCGAGCATCTTCTTGCCCGTGAGGTGGCGCTGGTGCTGCCACTCCGCCTCGAGCTCCATGATGTCGCGCACCGTGTCCGCCGGGAATCCGTCGATCACGAGCTGCACGCCCTTCGCGAAGAACGCGTCGTCGACCTCCTGCAGCTTCGACTCGAGCGCGAGCAGGCCTTCCTTCCGCGCGAGGTTCGAGTACGTGATGATGCGATCGATCTCTTCGGTCGGCGATGGCGACTTGTAGAGGTAAGTCGTCAGCGTCACCTTGATGAGCACCTTCATCGTGTCGAGCGGGAAGTTCATCATCACGACGGCGATCGTGCCGCCGCAGACGATGAGCATCGACGGGACGTGGATGAAGATCGGGAGCCCACCCTCGCCCGTGGCCATTGCGAACCCGACAAGGCCGAAGCCGAGAATGGTTCCGATGACGGTGGTGATGTCCATTGGGGAGCGCGCAGACGTCGACGGAGCACCGTCGAGGCCGCGAGGAGCTGGGGGTGGGGAAGCGATTCCGCACAGGGGTGTGGAGAACCGAGTTCCTTATCGGCCGCGCCCTGCGGCGGCTTGACGAATGCGGCTCGAACCGCGCGTCCCAGCTCGATTCGAGGGGGTCGCATCGGTTCCGCTCGTGTACGCGGAAGAATTTTCGACCGCCGTTCCAGCCTTTGATCGACCGGCACCTGTAGCCTGTGGCGTCGGTCCCCACGCACGAGACATCCCATGAAGACCTTCGTTACCGCGCTCGGTGCGCTCGCCCTCGCGTTCCTGGCGCAGGATGGCGACAAGCCCAGAGACAAGTACCCGATGCCCGAAGTCGGAAAGCCCGCGCCCGCCCTGCGGCTCAACGATCACACCGGACGCGCGACGGCGGTCGGCGGTGAGTCGGAGACCTGGACGGTGCTCGCCTTCTTCCCGAAGGCGATGACGCCTGGCTGAACACTCGAAGTCTGCTCGCTGCGGGACGCAGCGGAAGAACTCGAGGAGCTCGGTGTCGAGGTGTTCGGCCTCAGCCTGGACGACGTGCAGGACCTGGCGCAGTTCGCCGAGGCGCAGTACCTGCCGTTCATGTTGCTGTCCGACCCGGACGGAAGCGTGTCGCGCCGCTACGGCGTGCTACCGGAGAACGCGAGCTGGACGAATCGCATCACGTTCATCATCGACGATGCCGGCGTGCTCCGTCACATCGACACGAAGGTCGACGTGAAGGGACACGGGACGGACGTCGCGGCGCGCGTGCGCGAGCTCCAGGGCGAGTAGCCCGTGTCGACCGTGTGGCGGGCGATCGGATGCGCGCTGGGGGGCTGCCTGGCCCTGGCGTGCACGGCTCCGCGCCCGTCGACGGACGACAGCGTGGCCAAGCCGCGGGGTGAGGTGCCGGTCGTGCTCTCCCAGCTCGACCTGCGCGAGCGCTCGTTCGACGGCGCGCGGCTCTTCCGTTCCAACTTCGCCGGATCGAACGTCAGCGGCGGCAGCTTTCGCGGCGCGTTGCTCGACGGTTCGGATCTGCGCGCCATGCGCGCGGTCCAGACCGACTTCCAGGGTGCGCAGCTCGGGCACTGCTTGATGCAGCAGTCGGAGTTGATGGGTGCGGACCTTCGGCGCGCGTCGCTCGTCGCCGCCAACCTGCGGCACGCCGATCTGCGCGGAGCCAGCCTGGCCGGAGCCGACGTGACGCGCGCGGACTTCGACGGCGCGCACCTCATGGGCGCCAAGCTGGGGCACGCCATCGGGTTCGGGCGTGAGAGCGTGCGCCGTATCGCGTGCTTCGACGGAGCGACCGAGTGGCCGGCTGGTGTCGTCGTCGAGGAAGCGAAGCGCACGTGCCCGCTGCACGACTGACGCGATCAGAGCTTCAGGTCGACGGAGACGGTCGTGCCCGCCTCGACCTGAACGGTCGTCTCGGTCGTCTTCGCGGGCCACTCCGCGATGACGCGTGCGCGCCCCGGAGCGACGCCGCCGAACATCAGTTTGCCCTCGCTGTCCGTCGCCGAAAGCGCGTCCCACACGCGCGTCTCCCAACCGTCGGCGTTCACGACGCGAATGCGTACGCCGGAGACCGGAGCATCGAAGGCGTCTCGGACACGAACGGCGATCGTCCCGGCGCGTTCGAGATGCACGTCACGCACGAGCGCTTCGCGGCTCTCTCCATCGACGACGAGTTTGTCCACGACGCGCGTCGCCAGCGTGATTCCGGGCGGCGCGTCGCCGACTCCACCGACGCGTAGTCGGTACACGTTCGTCGGGATGCGCGTGAACCGATAGCCGCCGGCCGAGTCGGTCGTCGTCACGCGTACGCCGTCCGGTCCGCGATCGCCCGACAGGAGGTCCGACCGAACGAGCATCACGGATTGCCCGCGCAAGCCCACGCCGTCCGGACCGCGAACCGTTCCGGCCACGACGCCGAGCGGTAGGTCGAGCTCGAGCAGCGCGCCGTCCGCCGTGATCTCGCGGCGGTATGCGGCGATGCTCTCCTGCTTCGAGCCAACCACGAAGTAGTACATGCGCGGCCGCGGGACCTCGAACTCGAAGCGGCCGTTCGCGTCCGTCGACGTCACGGTGAGCGGCTCGGGTGCGCCGTCGACCCAGACGGACACCTGCTCGCCGGCGACCGGGCGTCCGCTCTCGCGCACGACGCCCGAGACGGATAGGGGATCGAGTTTGCGTTTCGCGCCCTCGTCGCGTCCGTCGTCCGTCGGCGACTGCGTTTGCGTCGGCGTTGGCGTCGGGCTCGCCGCGTTGCGGATCTCGTTGGCGAACGCGAGTTGGCGCGATTCGGATTCGGCGATCCGCGCCTCCTCCTCCGCCGCCGCTTCGATTTGCCCGACGATCCAAACGCTCCCCGCGAGGAGGACGACCAGGAAGATCAGCCCGACGATTGTGCGTGCCATGAGCGCAGTGCGGAGCCGCGCTCGGTGCGCGGCAGACTCCTATCATGGCGAAGCGCAGCCGGAGCGTGCGAGGCACGTCCGACTTTTTCCGACAGGCGGGCTACCCGTGCTCGCGCTCGCCTCAGCGGGTAGAGACACACCTCGGAACCGCGTCGCCAAGGCGACCCAAGATCTGTCAGCAACAGCTTGACCTAGCAGCCCGTGGTGAAACTCACGCCACCCTCGAAGGGCGCTGGATCCGCGCTGCCTGCGTTCCGCTTCCTCCGAGGTTCCACCAACGCGTCGTCAGCGCGCCTTGCCAGCACGGATCCATCACCCTCCGACGATGGCGTGAGTTTCACCACGGGCTGCTAGGAAGCCTTCTCACAGAGGCCTGCTAGGCGTCGGGCTTCAGTTCCGAGTACGCCTGGAGATAGAGCTTCCACTTCTCCGGCGCGATGGCGGTGAGGATCTCGGTGGCGACCGCGGGGTCCATGGCGCGCAGGATCTTGGCGGCGTCCTCGGGCTCGTACTCGACGATGCGCTCCCCGGCGGTCAGTGGCTCGAGCTCGGTGAAGACGCCGGCCGTTTCCGCCCACTTCAGCTTGGTTGCCTGGTCGACCGCGTCCTCGTCGCGCACGATCTCCTGCTCGCGCAGGTCGAGCTCGTGCTCGAAGCCCATGAGCCGGTCGCGCATTTCGTCGAGCAACGCGAAGCGCTCGGTAAGCGTGCGCTCGCGTTCGGCTGCCTCGAGCTCGCGCTCGCCGACGGCCTTCTCGCGCAGCGCGATCGCGTTGCGCGTGTTCTTCAGATCGTTGACGAGGTTCGTCAGCTCGACCTGTGAATAGGGGGAGGGCAGCTCGAACGCGGGCATGACGCCGAGCGTGGATCCGATGACCTGGGACGGCGTGCGCTTCGGCGGGTTCGACGCGTCGGAAGCGGTCCGATTGTTCGGCGTTGTCGGGTTCGCGGCGACTTCGCTCGGATCGGGTTCGATCGCGCCGCCGATGACCGGCACGCTGCCCAGCGACTTGCCGGACATCATGGCGAAGCCGAGGAAGCAGACGGCGAAGATGGAGAGGCCGCCGAGGACCATCGCGAGGATTTCGATGAACTTGCCCATCGTGGTAGCGCCAGGGAGTGGCGAGGGGATGCGACCCCGTTAATCGGACGACCAGGGGTGGCGACTGGAACCCGTTTCCGGGGCAGCGGCAATTTTTTGCCACCGATCGGCCGTGGGACGCGTGCGCGCGTCGCGCTGGGCGGCGATCTCGTCCATCTCGGCGTTCTCCTCCTTCCTCAGCTCCGTCCGGTGCCGATCGAGAGCGCGCTTCGTCAGCTCTTCGAGCGCGCGTCGATCCGCCTCACGCTTCTTCCACGCCTCGGCCAGGGACTGCGCCTGGGCGACGTGGGTCATCCAGCTCGCGTCGGCGACGCTGAGCGCGTAGAGCTGCGTGTCGAGCGCCTCCCGCTCGAGGAGCGCGACCGTCGGGTCGATGGAACCGCCCGCCATCGCGCGGCTGAGCGCGGCGCGCGAGTGGTCGAGTTCGTCGCGCATGCGCTTGCGCGTCGCCTCGGCCTCGGTCGCGCGGGCTTCGGCCTCGCCCCACGCGGCGCGCGCGATGCGCTCTTCGATCTCGCGCACGCGGCGCACGCGCGCCAAGCGGTCGGGGAACGTGCGTCGCACGTCAGCTCGCCTCGCTCAGCAGGATGTCGAGCAGGCCGACCGTTTCCTCCATCGAGCTCGTCTCGTCGACGCTCTGCTGAAGGAACGCTTCGATGCGCGGAAGGAAACGGATCGCGCGATCGAGCTTGGGGTTCGAGCCGGGCTTGTACGCGCCGATCTCGACCAGGTCGCGCCCCTCGTTCCATTGCGCGAGAAGTTGGCGCAGGTCCGCCATCGCGCGCTGGTGTGGGCCGCTCGTGATGCTGGGCATCAAGCGCGAGAGGCTCGCGAGCACATCGATCGCGGGATAGTGCCCGCGGTGCGCGAGGTCGCGTGAGAGGTAGACGTGCCCGTCGAGCAAGCCGCGCAGCGTGTCGGCGACGGGTTCGTTCGGGTCGTCCGCGTCGAGCAGAACGGTCAGGAGCCCCGTAATGCTGCCGTGCTCGGAACGGCCGAGGCGTTCGACGAGGCGTGGAACCGTCGCGAAGAAGCTCGGCGGATAGCCGCGGACGGTGGGGGGCTCGCCGGCGGCGAGACCGATTTCGCGCGACGCCGCGGCAAAGCGCGTGACCGAGTCCATGACGAGCAGGACGTCGAGCCCCTGGTCGCGAAAGTGCTCCGCCATCGTCACGGCGACGAACGGCGCCATGAAGCGCTCGATCGGCGGGCGGTCGGACGTCGCGACGAGCATGATCGACTTGTCGCGCTTGCCCTCGACGAGCACCTCGTCCATGAACGCGCGCACTTCGCGGCCACGCTCACCGATGAGCGCGACGATGATCACGTCGGCGTCGGTGCCACGCGTGATCTGTCCGAGTAGCGTCGACTTGCCGACGCCCGATCCGGAGAAGATCCCGAGCCGCTGTCCGCGGCCGAGTGTGCATGCGCCGTCGATCGCGCGGACGCCGGTCTGCAGCGGCGAATCGATCGGAGTGCGCGAGAGCGGCGGCGGTGCCTCGCTCCGCACGCGCCGATGCGACATCTGATGCGGCAGGGCGCCGCGCTCGTCGATCGGATCGCCGAAGCCGTCGACCACGCGGCCGAGCAGCTCGTTTCCGACGCGTACCGAGAACGCGTGTCCGAGCGCGGTCACGACCTGGCGCGGCCCGATGCCTTCGACGTCGCCGTGCGGCATGAGCAGCGTCGACGATCCGCGAAACCCGACGACCTCGGCCTTGATCGGCCCGAGTCGGCCGCGATCGATGACGCACAGTTCGCCCATCGGCGCGGGAACGCCACTCGCCTCGACGATCACGCCCGACACGATCTCGACGCGGCCGCGCCACGCGGGTCGCGCGCTGGACTCGATGCGAGCCCGACAGCGCTCCATGGTGGGGGCGTCGATCACTGCACTTCCTCGATCAGGCCCTTCTCGATCGCGTCGATCGCGCCGATGGCCTCGCGCACGAGCAGACCGAGCGAGGTCTCGACCTGCACGTCGCCGCGCGCGACGCCTTCGTCGGCTTGGATCTCGGTTCCGGCGCGGAAGCGGATCTCCGCCAGCTGTTCGACGTCCGCGGGGTTGAGGTGCACCTTGCACGCGTTGCGACCGACGGCGGCTTCGGCGAGCGTCTCGCGCACCATCGCTTCGAGGTCGTAGTTGCCCGCGGCCACGTCGCGCTTCAGCAGCGTGCGCGCGATGGAAGTCGCGAGCTCGACCGCGGTTCGGCTGAGGTCGCTCAGCGCTTGTTCGTGCGCGGCGGCGACGCGTTCCGCGGCGGCCTCCAAGCGGCCGGCGGCGTCCGCGAGGCCCTGCTCGCGACCGTGCGCCATGCCGGCAAGGAAGGCGCGCTCTTCGGCGCGACGAACGGTGGCCGTGACGGCGTCACGTTCGTCGTTCTTCGCGAGGCGGGCGTCGGCGACGGGCGCGGCGACTCGAATGCGGCTACGCAACAAGCTCTTCACCGCCTTTGCTCGGGCGGAACTCGCCGGCTTCGATCATCGCGCGAATGTTCTTCATGATGTCGTCGCGTGCGCCCGCGACCTCGGTCATCGGTACGGGGCCGGCCAGTTCGCGCTCTTCGGCGACCATCTCGCGCACACGCGACGAGAGGTTGCCGAGGATGTTCTCCTCGATCTCGGTGGAGCAACCCTTCAGCGCGATCGAGAGCGTCTTCGTGTCGACCGTTCCGAGGATCTTCTGCATCGTGCGCGTGTCGATCGTCGCGATGTCTTCCCACGTGAACATGTACTCGCGCAGCTCCTGCGCCATCGAGATGTCGCTCTCGGAGAGGACCGCGATGACGCCCTGTTCCATCTCGGGCGGCGCGTTGTTGAGCAGGTTGGCGACGGCCTTGAGGCGCGCGGAGGGATCCGCGTCGCCGATGACTTCGGGCGCCTCCGCGACCTGCTGGGCCAGGTGCTGCGCGACGGACCGGAGCACATCGGGACTCGGCGGCTCGAGCGTTGCCATGCGGCGAACGACGTCGATCGCGGCCTCCGACTCGAAGACCTTCAGGATCTGCGCCGACGTGGCGGGAGGCATGTGGGCGAGCACGAGCGCTGCTACCGCGTGCGACTCGCTGCGCAGAACGCGTCCCACGTCGAACGGGTTGAGGTGCTCGAGCACCAGGAACGGCCGCTCGCGTTCGCGCCGCGTCTTGATCTGGCCAACGAGCGCTTCGGCGCGTTGCGGGCCGAGGCTCTCGGTGAGCATGCGCTGCAGCTCGTCCGGTCCGCACGAGCGAACGGAGCTGTTGCCGTGGAGCTGGCGCGCGACGTCGCCCTTCAAGAGGTCGATCACGCCCGCGTCTGTGAGGCGCGGATCGAGGTCGATCATCGCAGCCGCGACGAACTCGACCGTCTCCGGGTTCATGGTCGCCATCACCTTCGCGCGCGTTCCCTTCTCGAGCGAGAGGAGGAACGCGGCGACGCGCTGGTGGCCTTTGACTTCGTCCAGCTTGCTCACTTCGATTCGACGAGGTCTTCACCCCGTGCCCAGGAGGACAGGATCTCGCCCACGCGTTCCGGGTCCGATTGCAACAGGTCGTCGACGCTGGCGCGCGCGAGCATCTCGACGTCGACGTCGGCCTTCTCGGCCGGAGTGAGCGTTCCGTCGTTCGCGTCCTTCGACGCGCTCGACGCCTTCAAGCTCTTCAGCAGGATGACGATGAACACGAGCGCGGTGACGATCTCGACGCCGCGGCGCATGAGGTTCTCGATCATCGGGTTCGGCGCCGACGCGGTCTCCGCCTCGGTCGCTTCCTCGGAAACCTCCGGCGCGTAGAACGTCTGACGCGTGCTCTTGAAGGTGTCGCGCGTGGCGTCGAAGCCGACGGCGACGCGCACCGCGTCTTCGATCTCCGTGATCCGATCGACCGGCACCGCGGCCTCGTCGACGAAGAGCGCGACGCTGAGGCGCTTGATCCGCGGGATCACGGAGACGCGCTTCTCGGTCTTGGTCAGCGGCGCGTACTTCTTGGTCGACTCCTTGGTCGTCGCGTTCGGCGATGGCGCTGTGCTGCGTGACGGTTCGGAGGAGTCGACGTTGGCGGCGAGACCCACGGAGCTCGCCGTCGAAGCGATCGGGCTCTCGGTCTCGTTCGACGTCTCCTCGAGCAGCAGGCCCTTGCCCGTCGAGCTCTCGGTGCTGGACGTCGTCTGCTCGTAGTTCCATTCGGACGTGACGACGACGTGCGCCTTGTCCGGGCCCAGCATCAAGTCGAGCGCCTCGGCGGCGCGCTCGGCGAGGCGTTGATCGAAGTCCGCTTCGAGCTCGCGCGCGTCCTGGTTTCGGAACTCGTCCTCGGACGCCTCGGCGCCGCTGAAGATCGTGTTGCCGTCGTGATCCGAGATCTGCAGATTGCGGCGATCGACGCCGAGCGCGTTGCTCGTCATGCGTGCGACGTTGCTCTTCTGCTCGGCCGTGAGCGGCGTGCGTGTTCCGAGGCTCACCGATGCCGTGACCGGCGGCGCGTTGCGCGTCATCGGTTTGGACACGCCGGGCGACGTACGCACGGTCGCGGTGGTCACGAACTCGAGCGTCATGAGCATCGCCTCGACCTCGCCCCACTCGCGCTTGCGAACGCCTTGCTTGCGCTCTTCGCTACTCGCGAAGACGCTCTGGATGCCGCCGTCCGCGAGGATGCCGCCGATCGGCTTGTCGAGCGCGCCCGCGCCGTAGACCGCGGCGAACGCGTCGTGGCGGTTCTCCTCGTCGACGTAGACGTTGAAGGGGCCGGGGTGCGAGCTGACGTTGAAGGGGATGGCGGCATCCGCGAGCGCCTTGCTGACCGTGGCGACGTCGTGGTCGTTCAGGTTGCTGAACGCGATCTGGAAGTCGGTCTTGTTCGACACGACCGCGACGAGTCCGATGATTGCGAGGAAGGAAGCACCGCCCATCAGAGCGATCAGCTTCGTTCCGACGCTCGTGTCGCGCAGCGACTCGAGCAGGTTCTTGATTGCGTCGTTCATCTGATCAGACGTTCATGCGCATGACCTCGCGGTATGCGTCGACGAGCTTGTTTCGGATCTCCATCGCGAAGCGGAAGCTGAACTCGGCCTTCTTGATCTGGACCGCGACCTCGTGGAAGCTGCTGATGTCACCGTTGACGATCGTGTTCGGAAGGTCGGCTACGCCCTTGGCCTCGGCGTCGAGGCCCTGGACCTGGCTTCGAAGCTGCTCGGCAAAGCCGCTCACCTCGTCGGTGCCCTGTCCGGGTTCGATCTGTTTGGAGATCGACTTCGCGATGTCGTCGACGCTCGCGAATTGCTTCGCTTGCGACTTCATCGCCGCGAGAATCGCCTCGCGCGCCAGTCCTCCACCGCTACCGAGTCGATCGACCATCAGCGTGCCAGTTGCATGGCGCGTTCGGCCATCCGGATGAAGTTCTCTTGCGCGGTGATGTTCGCCTCGTAGGCGCGCAGCGCCGTGATGAGGTCGGACATCTCGATCACCGTGTTCACGTTCGGGTACTCGACCATGCCGTTCTCGTCTGCGTCCGGGTGTCCGGCTTCGTGCACGAGTTGGAACCCGGTCGAGTAGTCGCGGAGGATCTGAGAAGCGCGAACGCCTGCGCTGTGCGCGTTCGCGCGCCCCCCCAACGACTCAGCGAGGATGGGTTCGAACAGCACCATCTTGCGGCGGTACGCGCCTCCCTCGGGCGTCCGCGTCGTGCGCGCGTTGGCGATGTTTTCGGCGATCGTGTCGATGCGAACGCGCTCGGCGGTCAGTCCCGTCGATGCGATGCGCATCCCGGAGAACAGGTTGTCCAATCCACTCATAGCAATTCTCCCTAGCCTGCGCCGAGCGCGATCTTCTTGAGGGTTCCGCGGGCGTCGAGCAGCGACGTGTAAGTCTCGAAGAGCATCCGGTTCTCGCGCAGGGCGTTCAGTTCGAGTTCGAGGCTCACGTTGTTGCCGTCCTGTCGAGCGGGGGTCGTGAGATCCTTGACGACGCGCGGATCGACCTCGGCAACGCGGTCGGCCGTTGCTCCGCGACGCATGGCGTCGCGGAGCAGTTCCTCGAACCGAACCTCCTCGCGTGTGTATCCCGGTGTGTTCTGGTTCGCGATGTTCGACGCGATGACACGGGAGCGCAGCTCGGTCGCCGAGAGGAGACGGAGCAGGAGGTCCGATTCGGGTTTGGCCGCATCCATGGCAATACGCTCAGGCGACGAGCCCGAGGTCCCTCCACAGCTTCATCTTGTTGCTGAGCGTGCGCGCGGTGACACCGAGGCGGCGGGCCGCTTCGGTCTTGTTGCCGCGCGTCGCTTCGAGCGTGCAGAGAATCGCTTCGCGCTCGAGGTCCGCCAGCTGGCGGTTCGCGAGCGGGGACGCCGAACTGATCGCGCCGAGGTACTCACCCTTGTCGGTGACGAGCGTGAACTTCGGCTTGCGATCCGACGAGGGAAGCGGCTCGAACAAGAGGTGATCCGGCTCGATGTCTCCACCGTCGAGGAGGATCACGGCGCGGTGGATCGAGTTCTCGAGCTCCCGCACGTTGCCCGGCCAGTTCCAATCGTGGATCCGACGCTCGGCATCCTCGGTGAAGTTCGGGCGCGGCAGACCGTTCTGGCGCGCGTAGAACTCCGCGAAGTGATGGGCGAGCGGGAGGATGTCCTCGCGACGATCGCGCAGGGCTTCCATCCGGATCGGAAGGACGTGAAGGCGGTAGTAGAGGTCCTCGCGGAACTTGCCTTCGCCGACTTCGCGCGGAAGGTCGCGGTTCGTGGTCGCGATGACGCGCACGTCGACCTTGAGGGTCGTCGTGCCGCCGACGCGCTCGAACTCTTCCTCCTCGAGGACGCGCAGCAGCTTCGTTTGCAGGCTCTGCGAGATCTCGCCGATCTCGTCGAGGAGCAGCGTGCCTCCGTCGGCCAGTTCGAAGCGTCCCTCGCGACGCTTGTGAGCGCCGGTGAACGCGCCGCGTTCGTGCCCGAAGAGCTCGGACTCGAGCAGCGACTCGGACAACGCCGCGCAGTTCACGCGAATGAACGGCGCGTCGCGACGCGGGCTCTTCTCGTGGATGTACTGCGCGATGCGCTCCTTCCCGGTTCCGCTCTCGCCCGTGATGAGCACCGTGCCCTTCGAGGACGCGACGCGCTCGGCGGTCCGGAGCAGGTCGATCATCGGCGGAGACTGCGCGACGAGCTGCGCGGTGTGATCGGATGCGTACTCGGCGCGCAGGTACTCGTTCTCACTCTCGAGGCGACGCGTGCGCTCGGTGCGCTTCACGACGACTTCGATCGTGTCCGGAGTGCACGGCTTGACGAGGAAATCGGTGGCGCCGATTCGCATCGCTTCGACCGCGGCCTCGACCGTACCGTGCGCAGTGACCACGACCACCGGCAGGTCCGGATGCTCCTGGTTGACTTTGCGCACGAGCTCGATGCCGCTCATGCCGGGCATGCGCAGGTCCGTGAAGATCAGGTCCACCGCGTTCTGACGGGCGTGCTCGAGGGCCTCTTCACCGCTCTTGCAAGCGGTGGTGTGGAGACCGAGCGAGCGCGATGCTTCCGTCAGGAACTCGCGGGAGAAAGAATCGTCGTCGACGACGAGGACTCGTTGAATGGCCATTGAGTCAGCCCTCTTGGGTGTGGGGGATCTCAGCCGACGCAAAGGCCGGCCGGTAGGGGATGCGGATAAGGAATGAGGCGCCGCCGATACTCGACGGTTCCGGAGAGACCCGAACGCTGCCGTCGTGCAAGCGCACGATCGTGGAGACCAGCGCCAGACCGAGCCCGGTGCCGTCGGGGTGGTTCGTGTAGAACGGGTCGAAGATCCGATGGCGGACCTCCGGTGCGACGCCCGAACCGGCGTCGTCGACACGGAAGGCGACGAAGTCACCCTCACGTGTGATCGAGACATCGACGCGCGGAAGCGACGCGCCCTTCTGCGCGTCGATCGCGTTGGCGATGAGGTTGCGCACGCATTGGCGCAGCTTGATGAGATCGCCGCGGAACGCTGGCACGTCCACGCTCGTGCGCAGGTCCACTCGGCGTCCGTCTTCGGGCTTCGCCAGGCGCCAGGCGCCTTCGAGCAGCTCGTCGCCTTCGATCGGGTCCTCGCGCAAGCGGCGCGGGCTGCCGAAGCTCAGCATGCTCTCGATGATCATGTCGGCCTCGGAAGCGGCGTCGACGATGAACTGCGACCAGCGCTGCGCTTGCTCGTCCTGATCCGGTCGGCGAACGAGCAACGAGGCGAAGCCCTTGACCGCGTTGAGCGGGTTGCGAATCTCGTGCGCGATGCCGGCGGCCATCGTTCCGAGCGCCGCCATCTTGTCGGCCGCGTGCAGGCGCTGGGTGATCTCCGCGCGCTCGGTCTGATCGTCGAGGATCTCGACCGATCCGGTTGTTGCGCCGTCGGCGTCACGCACGCGGGAGAAGTGCGAGGCAACGACGAGCCGACGGCCGTCCGCAGTGACCACGTCGCTCGGTTCGCCCGTGGAGCGTTCGCCGCGGAGCGCGGCGTGTCCGTGCGTTCGAAGCTGCTCGACGCATGCGCCGAGGATGGACTGGGCGGACGCATTCGCATCGACGACCGCGCCGTCCGCGTCGCGCACGACCACGCCGCACGGCAAGGACTCGAGTACGGCTTCGAGGTGTCGCTTGAGGCGATCCAACTCTTCGACCTTGTTCTCGAGCTCACGGTTCGCGCGGTAGAGCTCCTGCTCCACATGCTCCGCACGCGCTTCCAGCTCGCCGTAGCTCGTCCGCAAGCGGTCGAGCACGGCGGGGAAGCTGCGCACGAGCGCGTCGATCCCGTTGCCCGCGTTCGGCTGCAGGATCGCCTGCTCCAACATCTCGGTCTGGGCGCTCACTGGTCCGCTGCTCCGTTCTTCTTCAGGCCCTTGGGGAGCGCGTCGGAGAAGCCCTTCTTCCAGTTCGCGAAGTCGAGATCCGTGGCGGCGCGCCGACCTTCGTACGTGTCGCCCGCGGCCGCGACGATCTTGGTCAGCGTCGCGATCGCCTCGTCCATGCGATCGAGCTGCGTGAGGCAGCGCGACTTCCAATAGAGCGACGACATGTCTTCGCGCCCGGCGAGAAGGACGAGCGCGTCCTCGTACTTGCCGGCGTGGTAGTTGGCCTTCGCGTGGCTGAGCGCATCGGCGGGGTCGAACGCCTCCGCTTGCACGGGCGCGGTCGCGACCGACTTCGCGGGCGCCATCGCCTGCGCGCGCTCGTCCGGCGAGAGGCTGCTCCTCTTGATCAGGTCGCGCACCGACTGGTTGAGGCCGGTCGTGGGCACGGGAATGGGGTGCGACACTGCGCTCGGGAGCGCGCCGCCCGTGGACGAGCCCATGCCTTCGCGCGGCGCGGCGGCGGCCGGCGTCTCGATCGCGTCGAGCTCCATCTGAAGCAGGCTCACCTCACGGCGTAGCGAGCCGAGTCGTTCGTCGCGCGCTTCGTCGGGGAGGAACGGTGCCTCGGTCGCTCCGATGACGAGCGGCGCGGCTTCGCGCGGCGCGGTGACGACGCGGGCCTCGAGGCCGGCGAGCACTTCGAGCGAACGCACGGTCCCCGCGAGCGCCTCTTCGAGCGTTTGCAGCTCGTCCTTCGAGATCGCCATGGACGGCAGGACGAGCAGCGCGGCGAGCCCGGTCGCCAGCGTTGTTTGGTGCTTCATCATTGCTGTGAGTAGTCCCCCTGGTAGGCGGCCACGGCCGCGTCGAAGCGTTCGTGCTTCTCGAACAGTTTGGCCGCGGTGACGTCGAGCAGCTGGAGCGCGGTGCTCGACTCGAACGACGGACGCACCGACGTCAGCGTTTGGATGGCGGACTGCAGGTCGGATGTGCCTTCGACGGATTGCGCCCAGAGCGAGCAGACCTTGGCGTCGGTCATCTCGTCCGGCAGCGCGCCGCGGGCGAGGAACAGCGCTTCGAGGATGTCGCTCGCCGCGTTGTGTTCGCCCTTCTCGAGCAGCGCCTCGGCGCGCACGACGCGCTCCTCGATCGTGTTCGTCGCGCTCTCTCCCTCGAAGCCGATGCGGCGACGGGCTTCGCGCTCGTAGACCTCGAACCCCTCCGTCAGACCCGCGAGCTCCGCGCGTCGAACGACGAAGAGAACGGCGAGGT
The DNA here is from genome assembly GCA_029259605.1 of Planctomycetota bacterium. Taxonomy (GTDB): domain Bacteria; phylum Planctomycetota; class UBA1135; order UBA1135; genus OFTM281. The sequence continues at coordinate 44,326 of JAJDEV010000020.1, forward strand.
CGTCGTCGGCTTCCAGCGCCAGTCGCGCGGCCTCTTGCAGCGACAGCTCCAGGTCCGCGCCCTTCGCTTCGTTCGAGTAGAGCAGCCACGCTCGCGCCGCGTCTCCCGGAAGGCCGATGCCTTCGAGCGCGACGGCGCGAATGTAGAGCGCTTCCCAGCGACCGAAGTCGTCGAAGTTCGGGTCCGCGTTGTCGATCTCTTCGAGCGCTTCCATGAAGCGCCCGCGTTCGTTGAGTGCGCGCGCCTTGACCAAGCGGCGCGCGGTCTCTTCGGTCGCGTCGACCGTGGGGTAGTTCGTGTCGAGCGCGCTGAGCATGTAGAGCGCACCCTGCGGGTCGCCCTGCGCGACGAGCGCGCGCGCCCACTCGAGTCGCGCTGAGGCGTGGAACTCACCGGCGACGTCGAGCGTCGCGAGTGTGCGGTACAGACGTCCCGCTTCGTCCCACTGACCGAGCTGGGCCGAGATGCGGCCGGCGCGCATGTACGCTTCGCCGGTGACCGCGGAGTTCGGGTAGTCCTCGGCGAGCGCGACGTAAGTGGCGCGCGCCGCCGTCGGGAGGCCGCGCAGTTCGGCGATCTCGCCCTGCGCGAGGCGCGCCTCGGCCGCGAAAGGATGATCGGGGAAGCGCATCGACGCGCGCGTCCAGGCGGCGGCGGCCGAGTCGAGCTGCGCCTCGGGCGTCTCGGGCGCGCCCTTCAGGAGCTTGATCGACGTGCGGTGGAGTTCGAACCGCAGCCCGATGCTGCCGAGCGTGAACTCGAGCACCTGATCGAGCGGGCGTTCGACCAGCTCGACCGTGAGCAGCGCCGGGCGATCGAGCAGGTGCAGGCCGAGCACGTCGCGATTCGTGACGCGCCCGATCTCGCGGATCACCTTCAGCGCGGAAGCGTTCTCGGCGCGCACGGTGAACCACGTCTGGCCTTCCTTCGAAACCGCGCTGACGGTGGCCGGACGGACGAGGTGTCCGTCCTCTTGCGCAACGCCGCCGAGGGAGGCGAGACCGATGAGGAGTACGGAGGCGATCACTCGAGCCCCTCCATGCGCGCGAGCGTCTCGAGGTGCGTGGCTTGGGCGATGAGGAACTGCGCGCGCGCCTCGACGACCTCGCGGTTGCCCTCTTCGAGTCGATCGACGACCGCGAGCAGGGCGTAGACGCGCTGGCGCGCCTGTGCGTACTCGCCGGCCGCGATGTGTTCTTGGGCGCGCGCGAACGTCGGATGGTCCTCGGAGTCCGGCGGCACGATCGGCGTGGTCGCGCCGAGGTACCTGACCGCCTCGTCGCGCGCGTCGGCGCGCATCGTGTTCGCCGTCTCGTCGAGTTCCTTCTGCGCTTGCAGGACGCTGTCCCGCATCGAAGCCGTGTTGCGGAGCGTCACGAGCGCGACGAATCCGTTGAGCACGGTCACCGAGAGCAGGATCACGAGCGCGCTCTTCGATGCGAGCACGGCCGCGCCGGACGGACGCGATGCCTTCGGCTCGGGCTGCTTCGCGGCAGCCGGTTCCGGCTTCGGAAGCGCGGGCGCGACCTCGTCGTCCTCGCTCGCCCGCAGTGCGGGCGCGGAAGGCGCTGGCGCAGACGCGGGGCTCGGTGCGTCGAGCTCCTCTTCGGGGAACTCGTTCCCGAGCTCGTCGCGGAGCGCGGCCTCGGCCTCCTCCTGCGCCTGGAACTCGGCGAAGATCGCCTCGAGATCCTCCTCGTCCGTCGCCGGCGTCCCGAAGATCTCGTCGGCGGAGTCGAAGCCGAAGAGGTCCTCGTCGAGATCGAAGCCGGCCTTGTTGTCTGTCTCCACGTTCAACCCTGCTCGATGGCGTTGAGGACAGTGGGACGTCCGACGAGGCGTCGAAGCGTGGCTTCCAGAGCGGCGTGCTGTGCGTCGATCTCGCTCTCGCCGTCGAGGATGCGCGCGACGACCGACGCGATGCGGCGCGGATGCAGCGCATCGAGCGCGGGCAGCGCTTCGCCGACGGTGCGGACGGGCGTGAGTTCGAACTCGACGTCGACCGTCGTGCCGCGCGCGTCCGAGTGAATGATGAGGGCTTCCGACAGGCGCGAGACGCGCACGAACCCGCGCTCGGACTTGCGCGGCGCGTCGTCGACGAGCTGCAGCGTCGGACGGGGAAGCGCAGCCGGGACACACTCGAGGCGCTCGGAGATCGAGTCGAAGCCGCACCCCGTGTCCCGCACCGTGATCGCGACGCGCGTGCGACGGAGCGTCGCCTCGACGTGGAAGTCGCCGTGAGCGCCGGTGGCGAAGGCGTGGCGCTCGACGTTGTCGATCAGCTCGTAGACCGCGCAGAGAACGCGGACGCGATGCGGGGCGGCGACACCCGACGACGCGAGGAAGCGCTCGACGTGTTCGAGGGCGCGCTCGGATTCACCCGGGGCGAGCGTGTGCTCGGTGCGCAGCGTGTGCGGATCGAGCGTGGGGATCGCGTCGGCCGGATGAATCGCCTCGATGGCGTCGATGAGGCCGCGCGGATCGAACGCGCTCGGGACGACTGCCGTGGCGCCGAGCTCGGTCGCGCGCTTGTACGTATCAAAGGAAGGGCGGCGCGCGATGAGCACGATCGGGAGCGTGACTCCGGCGCGCTGGAGGTCGGAGAGCAGGCTCCACGCGGCGTCGGCTCCGCCCGTTCCCGCTCCGTCGATGATCAACGCGTCGGCGGAATCCACACCGGTCTCGAGGATCTCGCGCATCCCCGCCACGCACGTGAACGCGTGTCCACGGTGGGCGAGCACTTGCTCGAGCGCCTCGATCCGCGCGCACGGCTGTGCGGCGATCTGGATCACGAGTCGACCGGTTGACGCGACGCGTGCCATTACCCGCGCGAGCTCCCGTTCAAGGGTGCCGAGGCCGACTCGGGGACGGTGACGACGACCGACGTTTCGTTCGAATCGGAGCGGAAGATCTCGAGCGTCCCCGCGAGGAGCTCGACGTCGCGTCGCGCGATCGAGAGCCCGAGGCCGAGGTGATTGCTCTTCGTGGAATGGAAGGCCGAGCACGCCCACTCGGCATCGAACTTCTGCGGCGAAGCGTCGATGACGGTGAACTTCGCGTACCCGTTTTCGTGGCGAACGGTGAGGAGCACGTGCTCGGAGCCCGCTTCGAGCGAGTTCTGGATCAGGCGCCGCAGGCAGCGCGTGAGCAACGGTGCGTCCGTGTGCAGTGTGCCCGCGTTGGCGAGTCGCGCGACCATGACGTGCGGGCGATCGGTCGGCGACAGGGCGCCGCGTGCTGCGACCGCGATCTCCGAGGCCGTGCAGCGCAGCGGCATCGGCTCGGGCGCGGAGGCGAACTCGACGAGCTCACGCACGTTCCGTCCGAGCGCGCCGACCTCTCTCAGCGCGTGATGGAGCGGCCCGTTCCCCTTCGCGTCCGCCGGCAGGACCTCGTTCAACGACTCCATCGACGCGCGCAGTGCGGCCAACGGAAGGTCGAGTCCGTGCGAGAGAACCGAGGCCAGCTCGTCGCTCGAGAGAATCGAGTGCGCACTTCGACCTTGGACAGAGGAATGTTCGGCGGCCCGCATGGGTCAATCCAGAAAGGAATGGCGTGAAGACGGTCGGTCAGCTCCAACCCTGGAACCGACTCCACGGGGCCTTTCGGCCAGAACCGGAAAACCCTTGAACGTCGGGTCTTCAGAAGTGCCCTTTTTTCTAGGCAGTCGGTTCCGGCTGCGGGACGCGCCACCGTCCGCTCTCGTCGCGGGTCGCTACGAAATGCCGTACTGACGCAGCTTGTTGTAGAGCGTCGTACGGTTGATCCCGAGCGTGCGGGCAGCGCGGCTGCGGTTGCCCCCCTCTTCGACCAGAATGCGTCGAATCGTTTCCTCTTCGACGTCGCGCAGGGACCGCTTGGCCGAAACGGCGGGCACGAGCTCGCCGTGGGGCCGCGACGCGGAGGCGAAGTCGAGGTGCTCGGGTTCGATCGTTCCGTCGCCACCGCCGGCGGCGACGACGGCCTTCCCGAGCGTGGCCTCGAGCTCGAAGAGATTCCCCGGCCAGGCGTGGGCCGCGAGCGCTTCGAGGGCCGCGTCGGACACCACCGTGCGGACGCCGAGCATGCGCCGCATGCGCGTGAGGACGGCGTCGACTACGGCCGGGATGTCGGCCGCGCGCTCGTGAAGGCGCGGCACGCGGATGGTCAGGACATTCAATCTGTAGAAGAGATCGGCGCGGAAACGGTCGTCGTCGACCGCGGCTTCCAGGTCCGCTGCGGTCGAGGCGACGATGCGCAGCGGCGGCTTCTCGGCCGCGCGCCGCTCGAGCAGCTCGAGCAAGTGCGCTTGCAAGGCCGTCGAGAGATCGGCCACTTCGTCCAGGAAGAGTGTTCCGTTGCTCGCGCGCTCGAACAGTCCGTCGTCGCCGCCGAAGACGCGATCGTCGGACTCGAACGCGCCCGTGCGGGCGGACAGCGCCGCGCAGTGGACGCCGTAGAACGGGCCGTTCGCGTCGAACGCGCCCGTGTCGAGTCCGTCGAGCAGAGGTCCGGACCGCGCGTGGATGGCGCGGGCGACGAGCTCGAGCTCGCGACCGCGGACTCCGCGCAAGAGAACCGTGGTCCGTGGCGTGCCCGCGACGCGCTCGACCTGACTGAGAAGCCGCGCGGAAGCGGGCGATTCGCCGAAGAGGAGCTCGCTGCCCTCGTCGATCCGCGCGATCAGTTCGGCCATGGCGACGATCATACGGAAACGGGGACGGACCTCCATGGACCGTCCCCGTCGTTCCGCACCGTACGAGCGGCGCGGGTTCGCGCTGCCGCGTGTTACGCCGCGTGCCACCGTCCCTTGAACGTCCCGGGACCGCCGAACAGCCGGTCGTCGTGGAATCCGCCGCGCGTCTTGAGCAGCACCGGACGCTTCTCGCCCGGACGCTTCCTGCCGAGCACGTTGCCGCGGAACGAACCGTCGCCCTTCGAGTCGACGTGCCATTGCCCGACGAAGGCGAACTTCTTGCCGGCGCGCGGACCGTTCAGGAGCTCGACGTGTCCCTTCAGCGTGCCCGTCGTCGGGCGCAGGCGATCGCGATCGACCGAGGCGACGAGCTTCATGATCGGGCGTCCCTGGTCGTCCCGAATGACGCCGACCATCGTGCCGCGGCGCAGCGGACTCGGTAGGTCGAAGCCGCCACCGAGCGTTCCGTGTGGCGTTGCGGCGGCCGATCCGGGCGCCGGTGCGCTGAGCGTTTGTGCGTCGAGCGCGCCGGGGGCGAGGAAGGTGAGGGGGAGCAAGAGAACGAGTTTCCTGAGAAGCATGGGAATCGATTTCGTCGTGGGGTTTGCGAGGGGGTTCTGCCGTTCGCGAGTTGGAACCGTCGTCGCCGCGGGAGGTTCCTCACCCGCCCCGGGTTTTTCGCCGCGACGACGGGCCGGAACGCGAGCGGAGCGCATGGCAATCGCACTTCCCGAGCGAATTTCGGTGCTCGCGACTCATGCGAACGGCGAGTGCTCCGAGAACAGCCTCGGTGCAAACGCGACTGGCGGATGCACGTCGCCCCTCAGCGACTTCCCCGAAACCGGTAACAGGACAGCCCCATGGGTCTCCGAGTCAATACGAACATCAGTTCGATCGCCGCTCAGCGACACCTCGCGACAGTGAGCGAGCGGCTCCAAGGAAACTACCAGCGCCTCGCGTCTGGTCTTCGCATCTCCAACGCCTCCGACGACCCGGCGGGTCTCGGGATCTCCGAGCGGATGCGTGCTCAACTGAAGTCGATCGCCCAAGCGGCGCGCAACGGCCAGGACGGTGTGAGTCTCGTCCAAACGGCGGAAGGCGCGCTGCACGAAGCGAGCGCGAGCCTCACCCGGATGCGCGAGCTCGCCATCGCTGCGGCGAACGGCACGCTCAACACCGGTGACCGCGCCACGCTGAACGCCGAGTTCTCGGCGCTCACCGAGGAGCTCGACCGTCTTGGAACGACGACCGAGTTCAACGGCGTCAGCTTGCTCAACAACAGCACGGGCACGCTCGACATCCAGATCGGTACCGAAGCCGGTGAGACGATCACGCTCACGATGGTCGACACGACCGTCAGCGGCCTCGGTCTGACCGGAGCGACGTTCGACATCACCACGACGACGAACGCGAGCGGCGTGCTGAACACGATCGACACCGCGATCGACTCGCTGGTGCAGGCGCGCGGCGCACTCGGCGCCCAGCAGAACCGCCTCAGCACGGCGATTCGCAGCCTGGGCAACGCCGAAGAGAATCTCTCCGCGGCGGAGAGTCGGATTCGCGACGTCGACGTCGCGCGCGAAACCGCCGACCTCACGCGGAACTCGATCCTGCAACAGGCATCGGTGTCCGTCCTCTCTCAGGCGAACCTGCATCCGCAGATCGCCCTTTCCCTCCTCCAAGGCTAACACGAGCATTCCGGCCTCTCGGGGCCGATCGCTGAGGGAGGGGAGCCACTCGACGGGGTGGCTCCCCATTTCAGCGCCCCAAGCAGACACGACTCTGCTCTTTGACAATCAGGGTGACGATCGATCCCGGCGCCAAGCGCCGCGGAGCGTACTCGAGCGCATCAGCGAGAACATCGCACACTCGCGTTCGGGAACGAACGTGAGTCGCTCACCTCGTGCCATGTGGTGAGCCTCCCGAGTACGCGTATCTCCCCCTTCCTCGTGCCCCCTTTCGGCGTTTGCCGCGAGGGATTGGAAGGGACCGAGCTGCGCGTATACGCCGCTTCCATCCGGACGCGGCAAACCTGTCAGACTCTGACTAACCACACCAAAGGAAACGAAGACAATGGGACTTCGCATCAATAGCAACATCTTCTCGCTGAACGCGCAGCGCAACCTGGGCAACGTCTCAGAGCGTCTGTCGGGCAACTTTGCCCGCCTCTCGTCCGGCCTGCGCATCGCGTCGGCCGCGGACGACGCTGCCGGCCTCGGCATTTCCGAGCGCATGCGTTCGCAGGTCCGTTCGCTGAACCAAGCGGGCCGCAACGCCCAGGACGGCATCAGCCTCGTTCAGACCGCCGAGGGTTCCCTCGGTGAGACGAGCAACAACCTGTCGCGTATGCGCGAGCTCGCCGTGCAAGCGGCCAACGGAACGTTGAACACGGGTGACCGTGCGACGATCGACGCCGAGTTCACCGCTCTGATCAACGAGATCGACCGCGTGGGAACGACGACGACCTTCAACGGCGTCAACCTGTTCTCGTCCGCGCAGTCGCTGAACATCCAAGTCGGCATCGAGTCGGGCGAGACCATCGCGGTCAGCCTCTCCGATGCTTCGAGCTCCGGCCTCGGCCTCACGGGCGGGACCTTCGACTTGACGACCGTGTCGAACGCGTCCGCCGCGCTCAACACGATCGACTCCGCGATCGACTCCGTGACCGACATCCGCGGCAGCCTCGGCGCCGTCCAGAACCGTCTCTCCAGCACGGTCCGTAGCATCTCGGCGACGTCCGAGAACCTGCAGGCCGCCGAGGCCCGCATCCGCGACGTGGACGTGGCCATGGAGACCGCTGACATGACGCGCAACTCGATCCTGCAGCAAGCGTCGCTGTCGGTTCTCGCGCAGGCGAACGTGCAGCCGCAACTCGCGCTGTCGCTGCTTGGCTAGTCGCCCCAGGGGCGAGGAAGCAACCGCGCGATCTGATCGCCAATCGCCGAATCGCCTCGTCTAAAGGCAAGCGTGGAGCCCCGTCCCCCGTGGTCGGGGCTCCTTCCGTTTCTATGGGGAGACGCGCACCGGCCGCGACGAACGGAAAGCGTTTCCGTGTCGGCGGCCAACGGAACGGGACGGACTCGACGCGGGGCTAACCCTCGGGTCGGGGTCGTCCGATAACGAAGTCGGAAGCGCTCCATGGAGCGCGGGGAAGAAACCAAATGTCATTCGGCAGGATCACCTTCGGTGGGCTCGCGAGCGGGCTCGACACGAACACCATCATCCAATCGCTCGTCGCGCTCGAGCGTCGGCCGATCCAGATTCTGCAAGGGCAGAAGAGCGCGGAGCAGGCGCGGCTGACGCAGATCGGGACGTTCGAGGGGCTCGTCAAGAAGCTCCAGGCGAAGGCGGCGGACCTCATCGGCGGCGACTTCTTCGCGTACTCGCTCGACGTCGGAACGGAAGGCGTCGCGAACTTCTCGTTGTCCGAGGGCGCGCCGTCGGGCGCGCACACGCTGAAGGTCTTCTCGCTCGCGTCGGCGGATCGCTACGCGCTGTCGTCGTCGACGACCGTCACCGATCCTACCGCCGACGGACTCGGGACGGGTGACATCACGTTCACGTACGACGGCACGGATTACACCGCATCCATCACGGCGGGTAACGACAGCCTCAACGACATCGCGAGCCTGATCAACACAGCCGCCGACGGTGCGGTCACGGCATCCGTCATCAACGTCGGGACCGAGAACTCGGCCGACTACCAGCTCGTCCTCGCGGGCGACGACACGGGCGCGGACTTCACGATCGACAGCTTGACCGTCGGCGCGGGGATCGACCTCCAAACGGGTGCGGGCGCGCCGATCACCAGCGCTTCGAACGCAGCGATCGAGCTCGACGGGCTCGCGATCCAGCGCTCTACGAACGTGTTCTCCGACGTCCTGCAGGGCGTGAGCTTCACCGTGTCGCAGGCGGACCTCGCGGGCGTCGAAACGACCTTCACGATCGACTCGGACATCGAGGGCATCAAGGGCAACATCCAGGAGTTCGTCGACTCGTACAACGGCGTCATCGACTTCATCAACAAGCAGAGTCAGTACAGCGAGGAAGCCGGGACGGGCGGCGAGCTGTTCGGCGACTCCGCGCTCCGTAGCGTCCGCTCGACGATCACGAGCGCGCTCTTCAATCCGTCGATCGCTACGGTGATGGCGGACACGGAGGGCTACTCGACGCTCGGCCTCGTCGGGCTCGACATCGACAAGGACGGCCGGTTGTCGATCACCGCGTCGGACCTCGACGAGAAGCTCGCAGGCAACATCGACGCGTTCGCCGACCTGTTCCTCAAGGACGACGCGGTCAACGAGCAGGACAACGGCGTGCTCGTGAAGCTCGACGCCGCGTTCGACCTGCTCCTGAAGGACGGCGTGTCGAAGGACGCCGCGGGCAACACGCTCTACAACCCGATCACGGGCGATCCGATCACGACCAAGGGTCTGTTCAACCGGCGGCGCGCGACGATCAGCTCGGTCATCAGCAGCATCGACAAGGAGGTCGACCGGCTCGAGATCCGCATCGAGAGCTTCGAGCAGAACCTCGTCGAGCGCTTCTCCAATCTCGAGCAGATCATCTCGGGTCTCAACTCGCAGTCCGCGTACCTGGCGTCCGGCGCCTTCCCCTCATGAACCCGCAATCCGCAGCCTCCGTCTACGCCTCGACGTCCTACGAAAGCGCGCCGCCGATCAAGATCATCCACATGATGTATGAGGGCGCGCTGCGCCTGATCGTGCAGGCCGAAGCGCTCGACCCGGAGACCGACGCCGCCGCGTTCTCGGACCGACTCAACCGCGCGGACGCGATCGTCAGTGAACTGCGGATCAGCCTCGAGCCGGGCCACGCCCCCGAGCTCAGCGCTCAACTCAACTCGCTCTACCTCTTCGTCGAGCGACAGATGCGCGAAGCGTTCCTCGAGCGCACCGCCGCGCCCCTGCGCTCGGCGCGCGAGGTCCTGTCGACTCTGCTCGACGCATGGCGGGCCGTCGAAGTCGGCGAGACGAGCACGACCGAAGCGTGAACGCCGACGCGCGCACCCAAGCTCTCGAGGCGCTGATCGCTTCGTTCGAGCGCCTGCTCTCCTCGCTCGAGTCCGACGCGTTCGAGGGCGCCGACGCACTGGCCCATGCCTGGTCGCGCTGCGACGACGCGTTCGAAGAGTTGCGCGCGCAGAACGAGGCCCTCGCCGACCGCGCGACGTCCACCGAGTTCCGCGCACGCCTCGACCACGCGCGCAAGCTGCAGACGATGGCGATGAGCCTCGCCCAACGCGAGAGTGACGCCGCGAGCGAAGACCTCGCGCGTCTCTCCGGCCTCGCCCGCCGACTGAAGCGGTTGGACGCGCCCCCGACGCTGGGCGAGTCCTGCGACGTGCGCGCGTAGGGGAGAGTGCGGGGAGTTGCGAGCGTCGGTGGAGGTTCGAGGGGCGGGGAGTTTTTGGCGTTCCTTTTGATCCGGGGGGGCCGGGTGGTTCCGCGCATCGATTCGCTCCTGGTGGTTCCGAGCGTCTTCCTGTCCCCTGTTGGATTTCGCAGGGACGGGGAGTTGTGGAGGTTCCTGGGGTCCTGACGGTTTGGGTGGTTCCGGGGATCGAATCGCGCTCGGAGTTTCCGAACGTGTGCCTCTCGTTCGTTGGATCAGGCTCGCTTCGCTCGCGTGCCGCGGTTCGCAACGGACCAGGGGTTTGCATGGCAGCTCTGAGGTTTCCGGAACGGGCGATGAGGCGTTCGGGGGCTTGTTCGCGTTCGCGGTCGCGGTCGATCGGACGCAACGGACGACGCGGCGACACGGCAGCCGCTACGGTTTCGCGGACGGTCGTTGAGGGGTTCGGGGACTTGCCGGTTGGGTCTCTCAGGGGCGGGGAGTTGTTGACGTTCTCTATCGATTCACGCGCAGCGCTTCGCGCTGCTGCGGCACAGGCTCGCTTCGCTCGCGTGCCGCGGATCGCAACGGAACACGGGTTTACACGGCAGCTCTGCGGTTTCCGGAACGGGCGATGAGGCGTTCGGGGGCTTGTTCGCGTTCGCGGTCGATCGGACGCAACGGGCCGCGCGGCGACACGGCAATCGTTACGGCTTTCAGCGCGGCCGATGAGACGCTCGGGAACTCGCCGGCTGGATCTCTCAGGGGCGGGGAGTTGTTGACGTTCTCTATCGATTCACGCGCAGCGCTTCGCGCTGCTGCGGCACAGGCTCGCTTCGCTCGCGTGCCGC
>JAJDEV010000191.1 GCA_029259605.1 Planctomycetota bacterium
CGACCGAAGCGCGTGGAGGCGACCTTGACGGGTCGTCGAACCCGGTGAGGAAGGGAAGCGTTGATATGGCGCCCAGCTGCGTCGATCTCGGTGAAGGCTCATGAATGATCCGGGCTAGCAGCCCGTGGTGAAACTCACGCCATCATCGGAGGGTGATGGATCCGTGCTGGCAAGGCGCGCTGACGACGCGTATTGGTGGAACCTCGGAGGAAGCGGAACGCAGGCAGCGCGGATCCAGCGCCGTTCGAGGGTGGCGTGAGTTTCACCACGGGCTGCTAGCGCTGAATCTGGGTCCAGAGGACGTCTTCGAGGCCCTCGTGCAGCTCGACCGGAAGGTGCGCTCGGAGTCGTTCGGCCGTCTCGTCGAGGCCGACCTCTCGAAGGCCACGCACGATCGCGAGCGCCTCCCTGCCCTCGACGGGGTTCGCCCTCAGCCACTGCACGATGCGTCGCATCGACGGACGAACGTCGACTTGGCGCTCCCAGATACCGAGCAGCTCACGCCCCACGTCGTCGAGCCCCACGCGATAGATCCTCAGGACGACACCGCCCTGGACACGGATCTCGTGAACGGGCTCGCAGCGCGACTCCAGCTCGTGTTCGAGCGCGTGATACGCCTGATCGCGCGTGATGAAGGTGATGTAGACGACCGGCTGTTCCTCGAAGGACGGGTCGGTGAGCGGCTGCCACGACGGGCCGCGGAGTCGTAGATCGGATCGCAGCCGCACCGGAGCGTTCGAGTGCCCCACGTGCGAAACGACCGTCACCAGAACGGAGGCGTCCTGCTCGGCGTTCTCGCTGAGCCACTCGAACGCCTGCCAGTAGCTGTTGCCCCAGTAGTCCGTCGCACCGGCGACGTTCGATTCCCGCGCTCCACGCAAGCCACCGATCGTCGCGTTGAAGTACGCGATCCCGTTGGGATGCGTTCGCGCGGACTGCCATGCGGGTGCTAGCAAACACCCGGCGATGAACAGCACGCGCAGCGCGCGCCCGGACGGACCACGCACGGTGGCCGCGATCCGGTTCGCCACGGACTCGACGCCGACGCCGGCGAGCAGGCAGAAGTAAGGGTAGAACTCGAGGAAGTGGCGGATGCCGCCGTAGTTGCGGGCGCCCGGCAACATGTTACGTCCGATCGTGACGAACAGCGCGGCAACGAGGAACGCGCGCAACGGACCGTTGAGGCGGCGGGACCAGAGGCCGACCAGCGCGAGCACGAGGACAACGAGCGGCGTGGTGATCGAAATCATCAGCGGCGCGTACTCGATGAACGACATGGTTCCGCCCGTGACGTTGTCGTCGAACACGGAGTTTCCGAGCCGCATCACCTCGCTGAAGCGCTCGACCGGACCCGCGATCGGCTCGACCCAATAGCGAGGCGATACGGCGAAGTTCGCGAGGAAGACGGCCGCGGTCCCTGCGAGAAATCCGGGCCACGACCAGCGAATCGCGCCCTTCACGCGCAGCCCCGGAACGAGGCCGACGAAGAGAAGAAACACGAGATACTGCGGCGGAACGAAGAGCGCGTTCGCCTTCGCCGCCAACGCGAGTCCCGTAAGAGCTCCCGAGATGATCCACCATCGGAGCCCGCCACGCGTGAGCGCGACGTAGCCGACGAGCGTCGCTGAGACGTAGAGACAGGTCTCGGGCACGTCCTTCAGATTGAAGAACGACGAGGCGAAGAAGCGCGGTGAGCCGGCGAGCAGGATCGCGCTCGACACGGCCGCGAGCAACCCGATCCTCGTCGACGCGAAGCGGACGAGGAACGCGAGGAAGCCCGCGACGAGCAGTGGGATCACCAAGAGGTGCGCGGCCATCGCGGGCACGATTCCCAGCTCGGTCCACAGGACGCGACAAGACACGCCCGACAGGATCGCTCCGAGCGGATAGGCGTGAACCCAAGAATCGCGGACCCAATCGAAGTCCGGATGCGGCTCACGCGTCGGCGGCCTCGGCTCACGCGACTTCAAACTCAGGTACGCCTCGTCGCCGGTCAGGACGTATTCGATGAGTCGCTCGCCGTATGGGAACTCGCTCGTGACACAGTCCCACGTCCCGCCGTACTCGCCGACGAGCGGAAGGGCGCAACCCAGGTACGCGAACGCGACGAGGAGCCCCGCGATCCACCCGCGCTTGCGCGCCTTGGCCTCACGTTCCGCGTTCGTCAGCTCCGGCGTCGCTGCGCTCATCGCTCGCCGGAGTCAGGCTTCCCGCAGGCCATCGAGCGCACATTGGAGGTCGTGCGCGAGTCCGGGTTGCTCCGCTCCGAGACGCTCGACGAGCGCCCCCACGGCGCGCCGCGCCATCTCGATCGACCGATCGCGCCCGCCCCGAAACGCGGACCACACCGCGTCCGCGTCGTCGGCGTCGCGCAGCGCGCGCCCGAGACTCACGAGGTTGTGGAGTTTGTCGAGCGCCTTCACGAGCAGCGCCCCTTCGCTCAGTTCCGGAATCGAGCGGACACCGGTCTCCTTGCGCTCGCCCCAGGTGCGCGACTTGTCCTCGGTCAACTCGGCAACGATCGATGCGACGCGCACGCCGAACTCGATCTCGATTCGCTCGAGCGTCCACTCGTCGCTGTCTTCGACGACGTCGTGCAGCAGGCCCGCTTGGACGACGTCGGAGTCGGCGCCGAGTCGCGACAGCATCAGCCCGATGTGAACCGGGTGGACGACGTACGGAGCCCCGCTGTGGCGACGCAATTGACCGGCGTGAGCTCTCAGCGCGACGACCACCGCTCGTTCGACTCCTTCGGAGAACATGTGGCGCGTGGAATGACGCGAGCTGGGCGAACGACGCGATTCAGATCTGGATCTTCAGCGGCTTGAGAACCGCGGCGCCGAAGACGAGCGAAGCCAGGAAGAAGACGATCACGATGCCGCCCTCGCCCCCCGGCAGATACGCGAGGTGACGGTCGGGATACGAGAACTCAATGTCCGCCACCGGCGAGTCGGCGGCGAACGTCGACTCGGCGGGAAGCAGCCACGACCACCAGAAGCTGGACGTACGTCGCGGTTGCATCAGCCGCGTCGCTCGGTCCCCCGCGACGATGTCCTTGGTCTCTTCGGCTCCGTCGACGCGGACGCGAATGACGTCCTGCACCGCATCGAAGGCGACGATCTCGACGAACGCACGCCCGTCGACGGTCGAACGGACGACGGGCGAGATCGCGCGAATCCCCTCAGGGAAGTCGAACTCGAGGCTCGCGACGCGCGCCTCCTCACCCGACTTCATGTGCACGGTCAGCATCGTGCCTTGGCCCGGAAGCATTGCTTCGGCCTGCTGCTCGGTCACGATCGGAAGCGGGTCGTAGGCGTACCGAACGACAAGCTGCGAGAGAACGAGCGCGAACGGAACGAGCAGCGGGAGGATCGGCCCGAAGTTCAGACCGAGGTACTGGAAGTTCCGCATGAACACGTTCACGACCGACTTGAAGACGATCCAAAGATCGTCCTGGTACAGCCGGATCGCGATCATGTTCCCCTTGATCTTGTCCTTCACGCCCTTGATGCCGTCCTGCCAGCTGATGTGCTTGAACAGGATCAGGCACACGATGCCGACGACACCGCTGATCAGGATGAGCGCGAGTTCGGTACCAAGCAGCTCGAACGGCGTCATCAGGACGTCGAACAAGCGGCTCATGATCGAGTTGACGAGATTCATGGGAGGGTCGGTGTGGCGCCGGGCGGCTCACGCCGCCGGCAGGCTTGCTAGCTGATGTAGCCGAGCCCTCGGAGCTTCTCCGTGATCTCCTCGTCGGAGCCCGCGTCTTCGAAGTTCGCGAGTTCCTTCTCGAGCACGTGAACGATGAACTCTTCGTGCGACGCGTAGCCTGCAACCTCGGACACTTGCTTGATGCGATCGAGGAGGTCTGCGTCGAGTTTGATCTTGTTTCCGCCGCCGAACATGGGTCTACCTTCTGAAGTCTTGGGAATCGTGGTTATTCGAGGACCGGGTGACCCTTCATCTGAGCGGGCACTTCGAGCCCGTAGTAGGTCAACACTTCCACGGTCAGGTCTTCGAGCTGGTGCTCACCCTCGCGGATGGGCTTGTTCGAAATGAGGATGCCGGAGACGACATCCGGAGCCATGAGATGGCTCCCGTTAAACGTACCACCGGTGTTGTCCTGGAGGATCGCATTCGTGATCCGTCCAGTCGAAGCCGGGTCCGAGTTGCCGTAGCCGGCGTTGAAGCCGACCAGCATGTCCGGTGCCTCCGAGACGCGCGCGCCCGTATAGACTTCGGTCGCGATGTCGCAGCGCAGGATCGGCTTGACGCCGGTCTTCTCGTCCACGATGGCCTCGAGCTTGCCCTTGATCTCCGCGAGCAGCGCCTTCGCGTCCGCGGAAGCGACGATGCCGGACTCGTCCTCGCCCGTCTCGGGGTTGTCGCCTTCGCGCCCCTTCATGTTCAGGTAGAGGCCGTTGAACCCGATCCCGTACGCGCGTGTCTTGCTCCAATCGACGACGCCGGGGACGTACAGCACCTGCTTCGTGAAGCCAGGTGCCCCCTCAGGCAGCTCCTTCGATTGGCCCTCGTGCAGGACGAGGTACCCGTTCTCGTAGAGCCACGTGTTCAGGTCGAACTCGCGCCGGTAGGGCGCGAAGCCGTGGTCCGACATGACGATCAACGTGACGTCGTCGCCGAGCCGCTCGCGGATCCGGCCGAGCACCGGGTCCATCTTCAGGTAGAGGTCGTGGACCGTGTCCTTCCACGTCGTTCCCTCGCGCCCGGACCACCAGGACGAATCCTGCGCCGCGATCGCGGGGTCGTGCGCCGGGTGCGACGCGTCGAAGTGACGCCACATCATGTGGCAGGTCAGGTCGACGGTGGAGAAGTAGAAGAAGAGCAGGCCGCCCTCGTCGTCCGCCGTGTACACGTCGAGCGCGTAGTCGAGCATGTCGCGTCGCTCGTTGTAGACGAGCTCGACCTGACGCATGAACTCGGCGTCCGTCAGGATTTCGTTCTTGAGCGCGTTCACGTCCTCGGCCATGCCCTGCGTGTAGTAGGGCCCGATGGCTTCGGCCAACTCGACGCTCGCGCTGTCCGGCTCCGAGACCGGCGTCGGCGGCGAGGTCGGGCTGAGGTTCACCGGCGAGACGTAGAACTCGACCTCCGGCTCGATGCTGCGCAGGTAGATGCGGCAGATCCCCGAGAGGTTCATCGTTCCGAGCGGAAGCATCTCGAAGTCCACGTCGATGAACTCGCTCCAATCACCGGCCTCGAGGACGACCGTCTTGCCGCCGAGCTCGAACGCCGCTGCCTTCGACTTGCGATCGACCCATACCGTGATCGGAAGGCGTGAGTAGTTCTTGTCCGCGTCCTCGTAGTGCTTGAACACCTGGGTCGGACCGCGAAGGCTCGTGTTGATCACGCCTTCGTTCTCGCTCAGCGTGTTGATCTTCCCGGCGATGCTCTTGTGCGCAGCTTGGAGCGTCGCGGCGAGCGTCGGGTTCGTCGTGTAGAACGACGCCTCTCCGTACGCGGAGTCGAGGGCGGGCGTCAGCATTCCCGGGAACGACAGTCCCTTGGACGGCTCGACCGGGAAGTTCGCGGGCATGCGCCAGATATCGGCGTCGATCCCGTGGCGGTTCAGGATGCTCCAGAACGACTCGCCGGTCCGCGTCGGCGTGCTCTCGCCGCCGAGCGGAATGATCCACGGTCCGGGAAGCTCGATCGACGAGGCCTCTTCGGACTTCGTCGTCGACGGGATCACGATCCGCGTCACGGGGTCGCGGTGCAGGAAGTCGAAGATCCCGTGCCCGCCCGGGTTCATGCCAGTGATGAAGTTCGACCACGCCACGGGACTCTGCGGAGGCGTCGACGTCCCGAGGGACTTGATCCCGTTCCCCTGCTCGATGAGCCAGCGGAAGTTGGGCATGCGCTCCGGATAGGCCTGCATCACCTCGGCGAGGATGTCCGGATCCATGCCGTCGATGCCGAGGACGACCAGCCGCGGATGAGTCGTCGCGACTCGCGCGGGAACGTCCACGCCTTCGGCGACGGCCGACGCGGCGCCGGCGAACGGGTCGTCTTCGACGCGCTCGGGAATCGCGATGAACGCGACCGCGCCGATCAGGGCGAGCGCGGGATAAACGGTCCAGCGGGGCAACTTCATGAGGCGGCCTTCTCGCTCTTGGTCGCGACGCTCGAAGCCTGCGGCTTTGCAGCCTCCGCTTCGCGACGCCCCGGTTGAAACAAGCTCGAGCCCTGCATGTAGGCCGGCGTCTTCACGCCGAACATGTCGAGCGCCGTCGGCGCGATGTCGAGGATGTTCGGTTGTTCCGTGTTGATCGCGCGGTTGCACCAGAAAACGCCCGGCACGAGCCGCGGATCGACGCAGTGGTCACCCGACCACGACTTGGTGTTGTCGGTGAAGATCTCGGGGGCAACGGATCCGGTCGCGCAGTCCCACGAGTGGCGGAAGCCGCGGTGGTAGCCGACCAGGATCTCCGGCGCCATGTCCGCGTAGGGGCCCGAGTGGAGCTCCTTCGTGAGGAACGCTTCGTTCACCACAGGCTTGCCCGATTTCGGGTCGACGAGCTTCTCGAGTTTGTCCTTGATCTCCGTGCAGAGCGCATCCATTTCGGCGCCCTTCTCGACGATGCCCTTCGCTTCACGCCCCTTGCGGTTGATGAAGATACCGGTGAGGCCGAGCGTGAACGCGCGCGTCTTGTCCCAGTCGACGTCGGCGAACCAGTCGCCCGACGTCTCCTTGCCTTCCTTCAGAACGAGATACCCCTCGTCCTTCAGCCAGGTGTTCAGGTTGCAGCCGCGCGTGAAGTTGCAGAAGCCGTGGTCCGAGATGACCATGAACAGCGTCTCTTTGTCGTCGCCGAGCTTCGCTTGGATCTCGGCCACGAAGTCGTCCATCTTCATGTAGACGTCGCGGATGACGTTCTTGTGGACCTCGATGTCCTTGCCCTCGTTGGCCGGGTGATCCGGATCGAGGTAGCGATAGAACATGTGGCTGATGCGGTCCGTCGTATCGAAGACGACGGTCGCGAAGCCCTTCTTGGTCTTCTCGAGCACGTCCCAGAGCATCTTCTTGCGCTCGTCGAAGATGAGCCACGCCTGCTTGAGGAACGCCTCCTCGTCGACGACGCGCTCGTTCAGGGCCCAGGTGTCCTCGGCCAAGCCCAGCGTCGCGTACGGGCCGAGCATCTTGGCGAGGTAGATCGAGTACACGAACGGCTGCGAGATCGGCATCGCCGGGCTGTCCGGATCGATGTTGATCGGCGTGACGTAGATGCCGTACTGGCCGTCCTCCCACGTCTGAATGTAGAAGCGCGCGATCCCCGTGCAGTTGTCGAACGGGATCGTCAACCACGGCGTGTACTCCTTCGGACCGACCGTCGCGGACTTGTCGCCGACCTCGATGGTCGCCTTCCGCTTCGCCTCGTCGAAGGTGACGGTGAACGGGCATTTCATCGGATGCCCGTCTTCGCCGGGGGGGCCCGTCAGCTTGGACTGGACGACGCCGTCCTTGATGCGAATCACGTACTGCTGACCACCGGTGTGCGCCCCCTTCTTCTCACGCGTCGAGTAGAAGGAGAACGAACCTTGGGTACCCTGCAGGTCCGGGACGCACATGCCGGCGAGCAGCGTTCCGTTCTTGAATTTCTGCGGCGGGAACGTGATCGGGACGCGAATGATCGACGACCAGACGCCCTGCGCGCCGAGCAGCTTCCAGAACGGTTGGCTCTTCTGGAGCAGGCGATAGATCGTCTTCTTCCCCCACGGGATCTTCGCGAGCCCGAGGTTCAGCGTCTTCGGCACTTGCCGGATGTCGGTCGACGACAGCACCGGGAAGTAGTTGCAGGGGTCGCGCGTGAGGAAGTCGTAGATGTTGTGGCGCGACGCATCGACGCCCGTCGCGTAGCTCGACCAAGCGACCGGCGAGATCGACGGGTACGCCGTGGCGAGCGTGCTGAAGCTGCCCTTCTCGGCGAGCTTCTGGAAGTTGGGCATCAGCCCTTCCTCCATGAACCCCTTCGCGAGCCCCGGATCGAATCCGTCGAGCCCGACGACGATCATCCGCTTGACCTTCGGCTTCGTCTTGCCGCGGAACAGGAACAGGCGGACGATCAGCTTGAGCGGGTAGAGAAGAACGATTCCGAACGCGAGCAGGAACGTTCCGAGGAGCACCAGCACGCTACCCGCGGCGGCGAATCCGGCGCCGGGGCCGATATACGCCGAGGCGGGTGATGCGCTGACGAACAGCGCCAGACCGAGCAGGCTGGCGACGCGGAGCTTCCGCAGGGGTGCGTTCATTCGAAAAGGGTAGCTCTGGGGGGAAGTCGTCGCGCGGGGGGCTCGCGGGAGAACGGTCGGGTTGCTTATCGGCGCGGCCCCGCGTGGGCTGGAGCGCGTACCCGCAAGCGCGGCCGGGTTCGCCGTGAGAGAATACCGGTTCGTGAGGTCGCGAGGCGGTTTTCTCAGGGCTTGCTCCCTACGCGAGGGGCCGGGTCCGCGTTAGCGGCACCCGGCCCGGATCGCATTGCCTTCGGACGTCGAGACGCGATCGCGCAGGAACACGCTTTCGCGAATCGAGCTAGGAGGCCGAGTCGGCGGTCTCGTTCAGGAGCCCTTCGCTGCGAAGGTAGTCGAGCACCTTCTCGGCGGATTGCTCGATCGTCTCTTCGCCCGTGTTCACGACCACTTCGGCGTGCTCCGGCTCCTCGTACGGGTCGCTGATGCCCGTGAAGTTCTTGATGATGCCGGCGCGTGCCTTCTTGTAGAGGCCCTTCGTGTCCCGCTCCTCGACGACGTCGAGCGCGCACTGCACGTAGACCTCGACGAAGCGCGCCTGCGCGCGCTCGCGCACGGCACGACGCAGCGAAGCGTAGGGCGAGATGGCCGCGGTGATCGCGATGACGCCGTTGCGCGCGAGCATGTTCGCGACGTAGCCGATGCGCGCGATGTTCGTGTCGCGATCTTCCTTGGAGAAGCCGAGCCCCTTGCTGAGGTTCTCGCGCACCTCGTCGCCGTCGAGAACTTCGACTTTGCTGCCGAGCTCGAGGAGCTTGGGGGTGAGGTACTGGGCAAGCGTGCTCTTGCCGCTACCGGAAAGACCGGTGAACCAGAGGGTGAGTCCTTTGTCGCTCATATCTTCGAAAGGGGTGCTGTGAGGTAGTTCTCTCGTTGGTGTGTGGATCTGTCGTGATCGTTGGTTCAGCGAATCTTGCCCTCGAGGTAGGGCACCTCGAAGCACTTCTCGTGCATGATCGGGCCATGGCCGAAGTAGCCGGCCTCGCCGAAGAGTTCGCCGTGGTCGGCGGTGACGATGATGTGCGTGTTCTTCGGCACCATGTCGTAGAGCTTCGGGAACACCTCGGCGTCGAGGTACCGCACGGTGTCGATCTGACGCTCGCGCAGCTCGTCGAGCTTCTCCTGGTTGAAGAACTGGAACTCTTCCTTGAAGCGGTCGTCGCTCGCGTCCCCCGCGCCCTCGATCTGGTCGTTCATCTTCTTGAAGACGCCGTTGACGCCTGAGATGCGCGGCCACATCGAGCTGTCCTCTTCCGGCTTGGCGTACGGGTAGTGCGTCTCGCCGACGTTCAGCATGTAGAACTCGGGCCGGCTCGAGTCGAACTTCATCGTCGGCAGCATGGCAGCCATGTCGTTGTGGCTGTCCATCAGCTGGAAGTCGTCGAAGTCGCGGTTGATCCCCGTCTTGGGGTTCAAGACCGGCAGAGACATGCGGGCGCACGTCTTGTAGCCGAGCGTGTTGCGAAGCAGCCCCGGGAACCAGAGCCCGGGGACCATCTTCGCGAACTCGATGCCCTTGGCTCCGAGGCGCTCGTTGTAGTTGAAGAAGTCTTCCTTGTAGTACTCCGACGCGTACACGTTCTCGGGCGACGTGTGCGGCAGCAGTCCCGTCAGCAGGTTGTAGTGAGACGGGGCCGTCCAAGAGGCGTAGGTGTAACGCTTCTCGACCTTGCCCAGCTTCATGATCGTCTTCGGCTGGGCCGCCATGAACGAGTCCCAGCGGAGACTATCGAGCGTGATGATGACGAAGTGGTTGTCGGCCTGCGGCTCCGGATGAGGCGGTTGCCCCCCCCGCATCATCGGGCGGATCGGCGGCCGTGAGGTCGCCGGCTTCTTCTTCTTGAACGCGTCGAAAAGGCCCATGGGTCTGTCCTGGTCGGTGCTGAAACGGTGTGCGGCGCAGCCGTCCTACTGCTGCGCCTGATAGTAGTCGGCGAGGATCTTCGCGGTCGACGGACGCATGACGCGGTCGTCGGGCATCTCTCCCTTGCCGAGGATCTCGCGCATCTTCGTGCCCGAGATGTTCACCATCGTCTTGCCCTTGTTGTCGGCGATGAGGCCGACGCGACCGATCTCCTCGAAGTAGGCGGCGAAGCCGACGTTGACCGTCGAGATCGCGAGCTCGCCTCCGAGGTTCTTGAAGATCTCCTGCGCGTCGAAGTCACCCCAGATCGGGGAGCCGTCCGCGAAGGGCGCGTCGGCGTGCTTGCGGCCGATGATGAAGTGCGTGAAGCCGAGGTTCTGGCGATAGATCGCGTGCATCACCGCTTCCTTCGGACCGCCGTAGTACATGCGATTGTCGAGACCAGCGAGGTGGATCTGGTCATTGAGGTCCTGGCCCTTGGAGCTCCACAGCTCCTCGTCCTTGTCGCCCGTACCGATGTAGCGCTCGCCGACGAGAGTCTCGTACGTCTTCATGCGCGTATCGGCGGGAACGTCGTCACCCTTGAGCTGGCCGACCAGCGGGTTGAGGACGACCCCCGTCTTCTTGCCGGTTTCCCGCAGGATGACCTCGGCGCCGTAGACCAGCGCGTACTCGTGAGCGCGGTGCAGCGGGTTCCGCGTTTGGAACGCGACCGATTGCTCGTAGCCGTTCGATTCGAGTAGCGCGCGGGTGTCGGCGGGCGACATGACGAGCTTCGCGAAGCGGCGGTCGTCCTGGAACGGGACCAGGCTGATCGTTCCGCCCACGAGCTTCGAGCGCTCGTCGGACAGCCACAGGCCGGCGCCCGGGTGATCCGTGCGCTCCGTGCCGTAGACGGACTGGATGAACGCGGCCTTGTCCCAGTCGAACACCGAGCCGACCTCGAGGACGCCGAAGACCTCACCGTTCTGCGTGAGCGCGACGGACGATCCGGCGGTGCAATTCGCGGCTTCCGCGTCGGTGACGGGAAGCATGATCGGGATGGTCCACGCCCAGAGCTTGCCGTTGCGCTCGATCGCGGAGCGCTCGAGGACGGACGCGTAGTCCGACTCGTTCATCGGTCCCTCGAGCGGCGACAGCGTGCCGTCGGCGATGCGGTAGAGGGACGTGCGGTCGTTGTCGTTGACGTCGACCTTCGCGAGCCCGGCCCAATCCGAGGCTTTGGCGGCGGGGACGATGCGGTTGACCGGGGCGGCGAGGCCACCGTGGACGGGGGACAGGGTAGCGGCAGTCGAGGTGGACATGGCGGTTCCAAGGGGTGTCAGTCGGTGGGCCTAGAGGTAGCCCAGGTTCTTGAGCTTGCGTTTGACCTCGTCGAGTTCGTCTTGGTTGAACTCGTGCGAGTGTTCCTCGGCCTCGCCCATCAGATCGCGCAGGACGTACACGATGAAGTCCGTGGGAGAGTTGAAGCCCGAGTCTTCGACGACCTGCTGCACCTTGCGGTACAGCGGGCGCGGGATCTTGACGGTGACTTTGCTCTCTCTCACGGGGTGCGCTCCTGGCACGGACGTTGGCGGCCGGCGATTCCCGCGCGGCGGGAGGTGAGGGAAAAGGCCGAGGAGGATCGAGACCAGCGCGGAAACGCCGTCGCGGGCCTCCTCGGCCCTTTCGTTCGCCTGGGGTGCCCTTCCGCGGCCCGTGGGGACGCGAGACACTCCAATCGCACTCTGATCATACTCCTATCGGAGTGCGATGGGAGTGCAATTGGAGTGTCTTCTCGCTTTTCTGCACGCTGCGCTCGCATTCGGTCTTCCTAACTCGTTGGGCAGCGACGACTTGGCCCCGCCTGGTGGCACCCCGTCGCCGCCGGGTAGGATTCCGTCCAGGCGCCCCCGGACCGCATCCCGGCGCCCTTCCCGCCACCTCGCCCACCGAACCGGCCACTGGCCGACCCCTTCACCATGCGCACCGCCTCCCTCCTCCTCGCTTCGCTCGCCCTCTTCGCCTCCTGCGGCGGATCCGCCGATCCGGCCGAACTCACCAAGTCCGGCGAGAAGGCGCTCGGCACGAACGACTTCGCCGGGGCGCTCACCAGCTTCCAGGGCGCGCTCGACGCGATCGGCGACGACACGTCCAACGCGATGTATGCACGCGCCAAGCTCGGCTCGTTCGAGGCGCTCGCGCCGACGGACGCCACGCGCGCCACGAAGGACCTGATGGCGTTCCAGAAGGCGATGCCGAGCAAGGTCGACGCGCGCGTCGTCACGCGCATCGCGAACCGCATGGCGGACGCCGGAAAGTTCAAGGAGGCCGCGACGCTGCTCGCCGAGGCGACCGCCGCCATGCCCGAGGCCGACTTCGCCTCGACGATCGAGGTCATCGGTGATCGCGCGAATGCCGCCGGCGACGACAGCGCGAACGACGCGCTCGCGGGGCTCGGATACGTGGGCGACTAGTCGACGAGCGCACATCGACCGAATGCAAGGAGCCGCGCACGTGCGCGGCTCCTTGTCGTTTCAGACCGAGCGCGGCGATCAGTCGCCGCCGATGATGTCGCCGAGCACACCGCTGATCGCGCCGCCGCGCTTCTTCTCCCCGCGGTTTCCGCCCGCCGCGGACAGCACGCGGTTCGCGAAGCGCGAGAACGGCGTCGTCTGGATCCAGCACTTTCCGGGGCCGGTCAGCACGGCGTAGAAGAGGCCTTCCCCGCCGAAGAACTTCGACTTCAGGCCTTTGATCATCTTGATGTCGTAGTCGACCGACTCGTCGAACCCGACGATGCAGCCGGTGTCGACGCGCAGCGATTCTCCGTGCTGGAGTTCGCGTTCGATGATGTGACCGCCGGCGTGAATGAAGGCGGTGCCGTGTCCGGAGAGGCGCTGCAGGATGAAGCCCTCGCCGCCGAAGAAGCCGGCGCCGAGACGGCGGGTGAAGACGACGCTGACCTCGATGCCCTGGGCCGAGCAGAGGTAGGCGTCGCGCTGACACAGGATCGAACCCATCGACAGGTCGACCGGCAGAATCTTGCCCGGGTAGTCGGCCGCGAAGCCGACCTTCGAGCGCGCGCGCCCCTCGTTCGTGAAGGTCGTGATGAAGAACTTCTCGCCCCCGACCATGCGCTTCAGGCCGCTCATCAGCCCGCCGCCGGTCGAGGTCGCCATCTCGACGCCGTCCTCGAGCCACATCATCGATCCGGGTTCGGCGCGCACGCCTTCGCCGGGGTCCAGGGTGATGACGACCGCTTGGAAGTCGTCGCCGATGAGCTCGTAGTCGACCTGATCTGCCATGGTGGGTTGCGGGGGCTTGGAGTGGATTCGAGCGGAGGAACGCGGCGTCTACGCGTGCGCGGCTCCGTTCATTCGGGTGCGATCGCCTTCGCTTCCTCCGGACTGAGTAAATTCTCGGCGACCCACTTCGTGACGTAGGAGTAGCAGTCCTCGACGTCGTCCGAGCGGTGGAACAGGTCGAGGTCCTCCGGGCTGATCGTTCCGCCGTCGACGAGCGCGTCCAGGTGGAGGACCTGATCCCAGAAGGACGTGCCGTAGAGAACGATGCACACCTTCTTCTTGATCTTCTGCGTCTGGATCAGCGTCAGGATCTCGCAGAACTCGTCGAGCGTGCCGAAACCGCCCGGCATGATGATGAACACCTTCGCCATGTAGGCGAACCAGTACTTCCGCATGAAGAAGTAGTGGAACTCGAAGGCGAGCCTGTGGGTGATGTACGGGTTCTCGTTCTGCTCGAAGGGGATCGAGATGTTGAGCCCGATGTTCTCGCCCTTGGCTTCCGAAGCGCCGCGGTTGGCGGCCTCCATGATCCCGGGGCCACCGCCGGAGCAGATCACGAAGCGCCGATCCGTACCCTCGAGCGCCTTCGACCACTGCGTCAGGCGAAACGCGACCGTGCGCGTGTCCTCGTAGTAGCGCGACATCTCGACCTGCTTGGTCGCCTTCGCGAGCTCGCGCTCATCGCCGCTCGCGGTCGCCGCCTGAAGCCGCTCGTCGGCGACGTCCCGCGGGAGGATGCGCGACGAGCCGAAGATGACGACCGTGTCCTTGATCCGCAGCTCCTCGAAGCGCGATTCGGGCTCGAGGTATTCGGCCAGGATCCGCAGTCCTCGCGCCGACGCACCCTTGAGAAAGGGCTGGTTCTCGTACGCCTTGACGGCGCGAAATCGGGTCTCCTCCATAGCGTTCAGTTGACGCGCGCTGAACGCGTCTCAAGGGATCGTCGGGACGCGAGGCAGAGTACTCTGACGGCGGTGCAATCCAAAGTCGCGACGAACCTGACCTTCCCGGTCGGCGGGATGACGTGCCAAGCGTGCGCACAGTCCGTCGAGCGCTCGCTGCGCGCGGTCCCGGGCGTCGAGCGTGCGGAGGTCAACTTCGGATCGCGCAGCGCGGCGGTCGTCTTCGACGCGGACATCGCGACGCGCAACGCACTCCGGCGCGCGGTGACGGCGACCGGCTACACGGTCCCCGACGGCTTCGAGGACGGGGCCGGCGACCTGCGCGCCGACGTCGACTTCGCCGAACGCACCGAGCGCGAGCAGCTCGCGCGCCTGCGCCGCGACGCGGCCGTCGCGATCCTCGCAGGCACGGCGACGGTCGCGCTGTCCCTCCTGCGCGCCGACGCTTGGGTCGTGCTCGCCTCGGCGTCGGTCGTCGCGCTCGGCGCCGGCCGGACGATCGCGTCGGCGGGCTTTCGCGCCGCGCGCCGACTCGCGCCCGACATGAACACGCTCATCGCGCTCGGTGCGTTGTCGGCCTGGCTCGCGGGAGCGATCGCCACCTTCGGCGTCGACGCCTTCGGGGCCCCGGGCCCCCACCTGCGCGCCTCCGCGCTGACGCTCGCCTTCGCGCTGATCGGTCGGTACGTCGAGACGCGCGCCCGGGCCCGGACGGGCGGTGCCGTGCGGGCGCTGCTCGACCTGACGCCCCCCACCGCGCGCGTCCTGCGCGCCGGCATCGAGACCGAAGTGCCCCTGGACGAAGTGCGTGTCGGCGGGCTCGTGCTCGTCCGTCCCGGCGAACGCATTCCGGTGGACGGCACGATCCTGAGCGGCACGACGACGGTCGACGAGGCGATGCTGACGGGCGAGAGCGTGGCGCGCGAGCGACGCGCGGGCGACGCGGTATTCGCGGGAACGATCAACGGACTCGGCGCGTTGTCGGTCCAGGTCACCCGAACGGGCACCGCATCCGCGATCGGCCGGATCGCCGCCGCGGTGCGCGACGCCCAGGGCTCGCGCGCGACCGCGCAGCGCATCGCCGACCGCGTGAGCGCGGTCTTCGTCCCGACCGTCCTCCTCATCGCGCTCGTCACGGCGGTCACGTGGCTCGCGGTCGGCGCCGGAACGGAGGCGACCATCGCGCGGCTCGTCGCCGTGCTCGTCGTCGCGTGCCCGTGCGCCCTCGGGCTCGCCACACCGACGGCGATCGTCGTCGCCGCCGGTCGCGCGGCGCGCGAGGGCGCGTTGTTCCGCAACGCAGAGGCGCTCGAGCGACTCGCCACGGTCGACACGATCGTGCTGGACAAGACCGGCACGCTCACGCGCGGGGAGCCGCGGCTCGAACGCGTCGTTCGCCCGCCGCGTGCCACGCGTTCGGAGGACGAGCTCCTCGCGCTCGCCGCAGCCGTCGAACGCGCGAGCGAGCAACCGCTCGGCGCGGCGGTCGTGCGCGCCGCCCTCGCGCGCTCGCTGCGCATCGCGGTCGCGAGCGATGTGCAGGCGGAGCCGGGGCGCGGCATCCGCGGAACCGTCGAAGGGCACGACGTGTGGATCGGAAGCCCGAGCGCGGCGCCGGCGTCCGCAGCCGGCGAACCAGCGGAGCTCGCGCTCGAATCCGGCGAGACGCCGGCCATCCTGATCGTCGATGGGCGCGTCGAGGCCGCGCTCGGATTCGTCGACGACCTGCGCCCCTCGAGTCCCGACGCGATTCGCGCGTTGCATGCGCTCGGCCTCGAAGTCCACCTGTTGTCCGGCGACGACGCGGCGGTCGTCGAGCGCACAGCCCGCCTGCTGCGGATCGAGCATCACCGCGGCGGCGTCTCGCCGACGGACAAGGCCGAGTACCTGCGCGAACTCGCTGCGCGCGGACAGAGCACGGCCATGGCCGGCGACGGCATCAACGATTCCGTCGCGCTGACGGTCGCGGACGTCGGGATCGCCATGGGCGGCGGCGCCGATGTCGCGATCGAAGCCGCCGATGCCGCGCTGCTCGCCGACGATCCGGCGCGCATCGCGACGCTCGTGTCGCTCGCGAGGCGAACGCGCGGCACGATTCACGCGAACCTCGCCTGGGCGTTCGGCTACAACCTCGTCGCGCTCCCCGTCGCTGCCGGCGTGCTCCAACCGTGGACGCACTGGAGTCTACCGCCGCAGTGGGGCGCGGCGGCGATGGCGGCATCGAGCGTGCTCGTCGTGCTCAACAGTCTGCGCTTGCGCTGGACGCAGCTCGCGTGAGCATTCGCATGAGACGGGCCGTCGGGTGAGCGCCCGAGGGTTGGACACTCCGCGTGTCTCGGTCAGAATGTCCACGACCCGATCGCCCGATCGAAAGGTCGGACCGTGACGAGCCAAGAGCACCCCGCGCAGAAGAGAGCCATGCGCGCCGCCGCGCTTCTGCTCCTGGTCTTGGCGACGGTGGG
Source organism: Planctomycetota bacterium (assembly GCA_029259605.1). Taxonomy (GTDB): domain Bacteria; phylum Planctomycetota; class UBA1135; order UBA1135; genus OFTM281. The sequence continues at coordinate 16,787 of JAJDEV010000191.1, forward strand.
CCTTTACGCGCGCGTCGTGGAGCACGAGTTCGTGTCGTTCGACGATCCGATCTATGTCACGAAGAACCCGCACCTCGACGATGCGTTCACCGCCGACGGCCTGCGCTGGGCGTTCACGACCGCGCGCGGAGCGAACTGGGCGCCCTTGACGTGGCTCAGCCACGCGCTCGACTACCGTTGGTTCGGACTCGAGCGTCCCGGCGGGCATCACGCGACGAGCGTCGCCCTCCACGCGCTCACGGCGCTCCTGTTCGTCGTCGCCTTCGCGCGGCTGACCGGCGCGTTCTGGCGCTCGTTCTTCGTCGGCGCACTGTTCGCCTTCCATCCGCTGCGCGTCGAATCGGTCGCGTGGGTGTCCGAGCGCAAGGACGTGCTCTGCGGGCTCTTCTTCGCGGCGACGCTCGTCGCCTACGCGTCGTACGCCCGCCGCCCGCGGCCGCTCGCGTACGCCGCGGTGCTCGTCTCGTATGCGTTGTGCCTGCTCTCGAAGTCCATGGGTGTGACGCTACCGTTCGTGCTGCTCCTGCTCGACATCTGGCCCCTCGGGCGCGCGACGAAGGAACGCTACGGGAAGCTGATCCTCGAGAAGTTGCCGCTCATCGCGCTCGCCCTCGTCGCGGCGACCGTGACGTTCATCGCGCAGGATCGAGCCGGCGCGGTCTCGAGCCTCCACAACCTACCCCTGCTCGAGCGCGTCGCGAACGCGACGATCGGCTACGCCGCGTACGTGCACTCGACGCTGTGGCCGACCGGCCTGGCGTGCTTCTACCCACATCCGAGCGTCCTCGACGCGCCGCACTCGTGGGTCGGTGTTCGCCTGCTCGCCGCCGTAGGAACGCTGACGTTGATCACGGCGGTCGCGATACGGGTCCGTCGCTCGGAGCCGTCGCTCTTGGTCGGATGGCTGTGGTTCCTCGGCACGCTCGTGCCCGTCATCGGGTTCGTCCAGGTCGGCGAGCAGTCCACCGCCGATCGGTACACGTACGTTCCGTCGATCGGCCTGGCCCTCACGCTCGTTTGGGGAGGGACCCGGCTCGCGCAGCGCGCACGCATCGGAAACGCGACGCTCGCCGTCGCCGGAGGCGCGTGGATCGTCGCCCTCGCCTTCGTGACCGTGCGGCAGATCGACACGTGGGCGACGAACACGAGCCTGTACGAGCACGCTCTCGCCGTCACCGACGGGAACTTCAAGGCGCACAACAACCTCGGGCTGGCGCTGGAGCGAGGCGGTGACATCGAGGCGGCCGAGGCGCACTTCGTCGCCGCGCTCGAGGCGCGCTCGAACTACGCACCGGCGCTGATCAACCTCGGTCGCGTCGTGCACGAGCGCGGCGAGTTCAATCGCGCGCGCGCTCTGTACACGCGCGCACTCGAGGTCGCGCCCAATGCCTCGGTCCACAACAACTTCGGCGTGCTCCTGCTCGACCGCGGCGACGTCGGTCGCGCGCGCGAACACTTCGAGCGGGCGCTCGAACTCGACGCGAACTCACACGACGTCTTGCGCAACCTCGCGCGACTGTATGCGGTCGGCGGCAATGCCGACCGCGCGACCGAGTACCTGGAACGACTCCTCGAACTCGACCAGACGGACGCCTGGGCGTGGTACGAGCTCGGCATCCAAGACTCGAACAAGCGTCGCTTCGACAGCGCGCGGCGCCACTTCGAGCGCGCGACGGAGCTCGAGCCCGACGCCGGCCGCGGCTGGATCGGACTCGCGCGTGTGGCCCTCCTCGAGGCGCGCCCGACCGACGCCATCCGGTACTTCGAAGAAGCGGGATCGCGCGAGGGGCTCAGCCGCCAGAACTCCGCCAAGCTCGCCTACCTCTACCTCGAGCACGGCGATCCCACGAAGGCCTCCGACGCGTTCAAGGTCGCGTTGGAGGGCGCGGGGAAGAATTCGGCGTGGGCGAACGAGCTCGCGCTCCTGCTCACCACGTCCGACGACGTGAGCGTGCGCAATCTGCAGCGCGCGCTGGCCTGGGCGCGTATCAGCGTCACCGAGACGGACGAGTCGAACTGGGAGTACATGAGCACGCTCGCGACGGTCCACGCCGAGCTCGGGAACCGCGCCGAGGCTCTGCACTGGCAGCGCAAGGCCGTCGAGCTCGCCCCGTCCGACGAACGCGACGCCGCGGTGCGTCGGCTGCGGCAGCTCAACATCCTGCTCGAGAAGCCCGCGGCGGAAGAGCGCTAGTCGCCTTCGCGTTCCTCGAGCTTCTTGTTGGCCTTCCTGAACAGGTCGTCGAGCGCTTGCTCGCGGTTCTGCTCGCGCGAAAGACCGGCATCGAACTTGTCGGTCGCGGTCGAGAGTCGGCTCTCGACGCGACTCGCCGCGTCGTCCCAGTCGGATTCGCGCACGACGGGTTTGCCGGTCTCGTCGAGTTCGGTCTCGCGCCGCCACTTCATCACCGTGCCCGTGCGCACATCCACGTCGAGGTGGCTGTTGCAGCACGGACAGGTGACCTTCGTTTCTCGAGCGCTCATGCGTCGTCCTAGCGGGATTGGAGCGTGTGCAGCCGGTCGCGGAAGTAGTCGTAGAGCTCGGTCTGCCGGTTGCCGACGTCCTGGATCTCGCCGCCGATCAACACGTGCGTGACGACACTCGTCGCCTCGAGCAGATCGCCATCGGAAACGACGACGTCCGCGATCTTGCCGACCGCCAAGCTGCCGACCCGATCTTCGATCCCGAGCACCTCGGCCGGATAGTACGTGATCGCGCGCAGCGCTTCCTCGCGCGGCAGGCCGTAGGCAGCCGCGAAACCCGCGTGGAACGGCGTGTTGCGCGTGTTCTCCGGATCCTCGGTCATGATCGAAACGTGCACGCCGGCGCGGTGCAGGACCGCGGCGTTCGCGTAGCAGGCCTCGTAGGGATCGAAGTTCGAGTTCGGCACCGACTGCACCGGGCCGACGACGACGGGGACACCGGCCTCGACGATCGCGTCGACGACTTTCCAGCCTTCCTTCGCGCCGAAGAGCACGGCGTCGAGCTCTTCCTCGGCGACGAACTTGAGCGCGAACAGGATCGCCTGCGCACCGTTGGCGTGCACACCGACCCGCTTTTCGCCCGACGCGAACGCGGCGAGCGCCTCGAGCCGCGGGTCGAACGGCGGCGGCGTCAGCCCGTTCTCGTCCGCCTCGCGGGTGAGCCGCGCGTACTCACGCGCATCTTCGAGCAAGTCGCGCATCGCCTCGACCGACTCCGGTTCCTCGGCCTCCTTGTCGTCCTTCGCCCGGACGCGCGGGAAGTTGATGTGGAGCATGTCGCGGTCCACCATCACGAGCTCCTCCCACGTGTCGCCGTCGAGACGAATCACTGCGGACTGCCCGACGATCGGGCCGCGGCCGTGCGGCGCCGTCTGCGCGCGCGTGATGCCCGCCGAGCGCGTGACCGGAATGTGCGCGGTCGCCGCGTGAATCGAACTCGCGACGCGAATGTCCGGCTGGTTGCCACCGATCTCCGACGTGTCGTTCGTGCCCTTCACGGATCCGATCTCGTTGAGTCCGAGGTACGAGGACAGCGCGATGATCCCGGGCCAAACGTGCTTGCCCGTCGCGTCGATCACCTGCGCCTCGGCGGGAACGGACAGGTCGGAGCCGAGGTCGACGATCTTGCCTGCCTGGATCACGAGCGTGCCGTTCTCGATGACCGGACCGGTGGCGGGATGCAGCGTGCCCCCGACGATCGCGAGGACGTCACCGCCGCCGGGCGTATACGACGCCTCGATCGCGGCATGCGGCTCGAGCTCTCGCACCTGACCCGGTTCGTCGTCCAGACCGAACGCGTCGCGGCGTTGGAACTCGATGTTGCCGTCGACCATCGTCCACTCGACCTGTGAGTACACGGACAGCGGGTCGCCGGTGTGCAGGACGATGTCCGCGTCCTTGCCGGGCTCGAGCGTTCCGACGCGGTCGGCGATGTCGAGTTGGATCGCGGCGTTGCGCGTCGCGAGTGCGAGCGCGCGCACGTGATCCATCCCGGTGTAGCGCACCGACTTGGCCGCCTCGTGATACAGGTGGCGAATCAACTCACCGCTGTCCGAGTTGATCGTCGACACGACGCCGGCCTCGTCGAGCAGTCCGGCGTTCTGCGGGATCGCGTCGTATGCCTCCTGCTTGTAGCCCCACCAGTCGGAGAAGGTCGACGTTCCGGCGCCGTGCTCGGCGATCTCGAACGCGACCTTGTAGCCCTCGAGCACGTGCTGGAGCGTCTTGATCCGGAACCCGAACGACTCCGCGGTGCGCAGTAGCATCAGGATCTCGTCGGCGCGATAGCAGTGCGAGTGCACGTTGACGTCGCCCTCGAGGATGCCCACGAGTACCTCGAGGCGCACGTCGCGGCGCGGCGGCGCGACGTCTTCGCCGCGTTCGATCGCGGCGTCGTACTCGGCCCATTCGCGCGAGTACTCCTGCGCGCGACGGAAGCCGCGCTGGAACACGGACTCGACACCGGCGCGCGTCGCGGGGTAGCGACCGCCGGGACCCCAGTTGGACTGCTTGGGGTTCTCGCCGAGCGCGAACTTGATGCCCTGGGGCGCGTCGTCGAAGCGCAGCTCGTCGACCTCGCGGCCCCACTTGAGCTTGAGCACCTCGCTGCGGCCGCCGATCGCGTTCGCGGAGCCGTGCAAGCACTGCATCGTCGTCGTGCCGCCGGCGAGCGCGCGGTAGATCCCGACGTCGTCGGAGTTGATGACGTCGGTGATGTCGCAGTCGGCGGTGATCGACAGCGAGCCCTCGTTGATCCCGCGCTCGATCGCGAGGTGCGAGTGCGTGTCGATCGCGCCGGGCGTCACGTGCTTGCCCGTCCCGTCGATGACGAGGACGCTCTCGGGCGCGTCGAGATCCTGGCCGATCGCCGCGATGCGCCCGTCTTGCACGAGCACGTCGCCGACGTACGCCGGCTGCACCGCATCGTGGATCGTGACGTTGCGAATGACCGCGCCGTCCGAGGTGTCGAGCACGGGAGTGCGGTGCGCGTCCGTTTCGAACGGATGCTCGTACGAACTCGTCGCGTCGTCGTCGAAGGCGGCCAGCGTTCCGAGAAGCAGAATGGGTAGAAAGGTGTTCATGGTTGTCATGCTCCTCAGCGGGCGCTCTTCGGGTCGCGTTCTCCGTCCACGGTCCGAACGATCGGTTCGGACATGACCGGGATTTCGTAGGTCACGTCGCCGGACAGGCTGTCGCCTTCGAGCTTCATCGCGTAGGTGAAGTCGACGGCGAAGTCCCCCATCTCGAACGACCCGCTGAGCTTCAACGACGTTCCGTTGACGGTGCCCGTGACGTCGATGGTCATGTTGCTGTCGTCGCGCGGGTTCTTGCTCTCGTGCTTACCGGTGACGGCACCGTCCTCGGCCATCTCGATCGTCAGCGTCGCTTCCTGGGCCTCGCCGTCGTCGCCCGCGATCGTGAGCGTCCACGTGCCGGATGCATCGACGCCCTCGGCCGGACCTTCGCCCGCTTCCTCATCCGCTTCGTCGGGCAGGTCGAACTCGGTCGGGAAGCCGTCGACGAACACCCAGACGACCTTGGCCTTCTTGTCCGTCAACGGGTCGGCGCTCCACAGGGCCAGCGTCGCGTCGTATCCGGGTTCGATGCGACCGAGGCGCTTGTCGAGGCCGAGCAGCTCGGCGGCGTGCGTCGTGAGCGCGGCGAGCGCGGCGTCTTCCGCCAACCCGGTCTCGACCAGCGTGCGCACCTTCTCGAGCAGCTTGCCCGGCTTCTCGGTGCCCGTTCCGAACGCGAAGCGCACGCCGGCTTCGGTCAACCGGAGCGCCGAGTCACGCGTCTCCTCCCACCGGCGTCGACGCTCGACGCGAACGCCGAGCGGTTCCTTGTACTGCCAGTCGCGCTCCGCCTCTTCGGCTTCCTCCTCACCCGCCGCGTCGTCGTCGGTGGTCTCCGCGTCGGGCGCAGCGGAGGCCTCGACCGCTTCCGCGTCGCCCGCGTCCGGGTCTTCGGCGTCGATGGCTTCCTCGGTGTCCTCTTCCTTGTCCTTGCCCTTCTTCTTCTTGTCCTTCGCCAGCGGATCCTTGACCTCCTTGCCCCAATCGAGCGTCAGGTAGACGGGGATGTCGCGCTCGGCCAGACGATCGGCGGCGCGCCACGCGTCCTTGCCGCCGCTGATCGCGATCGCGAACTCGAGCTCGTCGGCGAGTCCGATCCAGCGCTCGATGTCGCGGTGGGAACCCGTCTCGCAGAGCAGCACGCGCTTGCCGGCGAGGACGTCGCCCCCGGCCTCGAGCTCGGCGTCGAACGGCGGGCGCAGCCCGGGACGACCGGCCTCGTAGCGGGCCGCGAGTTCCGCATGGCGCGCCGCGTCGAGGAAGAACTGGCGGAGCTGGGCCATGTAGCCCATCAGCGTGCCCGGATAGCCCGGGCCACTCGCCTGGAACGCGGCGGCGGCGAACGCGTCGGGGCGCAGCACGACGTCGCGCATCGCGGCCTCGCGCGTCGACGCGACGCACGTCGTGCCAGCGAGCAGCTGTCCGCCCGGCGCGACGTGTGCGGCTCCGAAGCCGTTCTCGCGCCACGCCCTCGACGCATCGGCGTCGATGGCCAGCGCTTCGGCCGCGCGGAACGCCGGCTCGATGCCCTTGCGGTTCGCTTCGCGCATGTCGATGCGAACGCTCGCTCCGACGTCGACCGGGATGTCCTGGTCGATCGCGGGCTCGGGCGTCTCGACTCCCGTTCGCGTGTACGCGTCGATGAACGCGGGCAGACCGATGAGGCCTTCTCCGTCGACGATGCGCACGCCGCTCGGGATCGGCGCGTCGGCGCTCAGGATCTCGTCGATCCGACCGTAGCGCAGGACGACGTGCACCTTCGTAGGCTCGCCTCCGTCGTCGTCGGGAAGTCCGAGGCTCACGTTCGTGATGCACGTCGGTTGCGGGGTGGCCGGCGCCTGCGCGGTCGCGAGCGCGGTCGTCAGAACGGCGCAGCCGATGACGGATAGAAAGCGTCGAATGCGGAACATGCCCTCTCCTTTTCGATGGTGGGCGGCTCGAGGCGGAACGCGCGACCGGTGGTTCACGGTCCACGCTTCGCGATCGCCGGGAAGGATCCCGTGCGGTGCGTGGTCCAGATCGAGGGGTGAGGTCGGACGCGAGGCCTCATTCTGCACGCGAGTTCCGATTCCAGCCACGGCGCGGCTCGCAAGGCATCTGTGAGACCGGGCGCGCAGCCGAACCGTCGGGGCGCGATTGCCCGTCATCGAGAGCGTTTCGGCCGGACGCCGGCGCCAAATCGCCCTTTCGCTTTCACGACGGGCGCCGCCCCGCGTCTGCTGCAGGTCCGAACGTCCCGCCCGAACAACCGCCATGACGCATCGCCTCGCTCCGCTCTGTGCACTCGTGCTCTTGCCCCTCGCGGCGCCGTTCTTGATCGCGACGGAGGAGCGCGCGCCCCTCGATCTCGAGCGCGACATCGCGACGCTCCTTCCCGACTCGATCGTCGCCTACGTCGATGGCTCGGGGTTGAGCCCGGTGCTCTCCGACGGGCTCGAGCATCCGTTCGTCCGCAACGTGCTCGCCTCGGAGTTCGCGCAGACGCTGCTCGCGAAGACGACGATGACGCCGGCGGCGGTGCTCGCCATCGGCGATGCGCTCTTCGGCCGCCCGGTGCTCGCGACGGTCGGCAAGCTCACGTCCAAGGGAATCGCGTTCGGCGTCGTGCCGCGCGACGGAAAGCCGGCGCTGGTGCTCGTCGTGCGGGGCGACGATGCCGCGCTGCTCGACAGCGCGCTCGCTGCCGCGTTCGACATCGTCGAGAACAAGTTGGGGCTGCCCGGCATCCTCGACCGACCGCAGCGGCGCGAGCTCGGCGCGGACGTTTGGAGGCTCGGCGAGGAGCTCGTGGTCGCGAAGCGCGACGCGCTGCTCGTCGTCAGCAACGACTCGGACCTCGCGCACGACACGCTCGCGCTCGTCGACGACGGTGAGCGGAGCGGTGTCGCGGCGGACGCGCGCTTCGCCGCGCTCGACGCACAGCGGACGGGAAGCGAGGCGCTCTGGTCGTGGCTCGATCTGACACGCCTGAAGTCGCTGGAGCCCGAGAAGTACGGAAAGCTCGGGCTGGCGGCGAACCTGCCGGCGACCCAGGCGCTCCTCGGTCCGGGCCTGTGTGCGCTCGGCTCGAGCGACGCGGCGTCGGTGTGGCTCTCGCTCGAAGGCCGGGCGGCGGAGCTCGGTGTTCGGGGCCGCGACGCCCGCGCGGTCGCGAAGCTCGCCCCGGGAGCGCGTGCGAACGCGTCCCGCGACCTGCCGGTGCTCGCGCTGCCCGACGACGTCGGTCATGCCACCGTCTATCGCGACTTCGCGGCGTTCGTCAGCGAGCGCGTCGCCCTCTTCCCGCCGGAGACGCTGCCCGAATTCACCAAGGCGCTCTCGACGATCTCGCTCTTCTTCGGAGGAAGGGACGTCGGCGAGGACGTTCTGCCGCAGGTCTCGCCCTGGTTGCAGATCGTGTCGCGGGAGCTCGAGTACGACGAGGGGCGCACGCCGGAGAATCGGATCCCGGGCGCGGCGCTCGTCGCCGAACTCGCTGCTCCGGACGTCGACGGCCCGCGCTGGATCACCGCGTTCCAAACGCTGATCGGCATCCTCAACGCCGACGCGGCGCAGAAGCAGGGGGGGATGATGCAGCTCGAGCTCGGACTCGAAGGCGATGTCCAAGTCACATCCGCGCGCTTCCTGGACCCCGGCCCCGAGGACGGCGTCGACGTGAGCTACAACCTGCAGCCCGCGTGCGCGGTGGTCGATCGCTTCCTCGTCCTCGGGACGCACGAGCACGTCGTGCGCTCGGTCGTGCGCCAGCTCGCTTCCGGTGCGCCGCGTGACGCGCGCACCTCACGACCGACCGAGGCGCTGCGTCTCTCCGGGTCGAGAATCGCCGCCGCGCTGCGCGAGAACCTCGAGACGCTCGTCATGCAGAAGGTCGTCGACGACGGGTTGTCGTACGAGGAAGCGCAGCAGGAGCTCGGCGGGCTCGTGTTGCTCGCCGCGTCGATCGAAGCGCTCGACGTGTCGGTCGCATACGAGGACGGATCGGTCGATGCACGCGCGCGCATCACGCTCGGAGGCGTCGCGAAATGAGTGCGGACGTCCTGCGCGCATGGCGCCCCTCGAAGGGCGAGTGGGACCGCGCCGCGGCGACGCACCTCACGCGGCGCGCCGGCTTCGGCGGCGGACCGGGCGAGGCCGCGACGCTCGCGAACGAACCCGCGCACGACGCGCTCGACGATTGGTTGTCACGCGACGCCTACGACGAGCGCGTGACGAAGGGCGTGCACGCACTGCTCCCCGGGGGCGACACGCAGCGCGTCGCCGCGTGGTGGATGTCGCTCATCCTCTCCGGCGGTGCTCCGTTGCGTGAACGCGCGACGTTGATGTGGCACGACCACTTCGCCACGTCGGATGCGAAGGTCGACGACGTGCGCATGATGTACCGGCAGAACGAGCTCTTCCGCGAGCATGGCCTCGGCGACTTTCGCGTGCTCTTGCACTCGGTCGCCAAGGATCCTGCGATGCTCGTTTGGCTCGACGGTGGTGCAAACCGACGCGGGCAGCCGAACGAGAACTTCGCGCGCGAAGTCATGGAGCTGTTCGCGCTCGGCATCGGCAACTACACCGAGCGCGACGTTCAGGAGGCGGCGCGCGGGCTCACCGGATGGGGCACGGAGGGGCGCGCCTTTCGAATGCGCGCGGAAGATCACGACGACGGCGAGAAGGAACTCTTCGGCGAGCGCGGGAACCTCACCGGCGACGACGTCATCGATCGCGTGCTCGCGCAGCCTGCCTGCGCACGGCACGTCGCGCGCCGCTTGCTCGAGGAGTTCGTGACGAGCTCGCCCGAGCCCGCCTGGGTCGACGACGTGGCGCGCGCGCTCATCACGAACGAGTGGCACATCGGTCGCACGATCGAGCGCATCGTGCGCTCCGAGCTCTTCTTCTCGCCCGCGGCACGCCGCTCACGCATCGCGGCGCCGGTCGAGCTCGTCGCCATGACCGCGCGCGGACTGAGCGCTCGAATCGCCCCGCGCGAGGCGACCGAAGCGGCGGCGCGGATGGGCCAAGCGCTCCTCCGTCCGCCGACGGTCAAGGGATGGGACGGCATGCGCGCCTGGATCAACGCGGGCACGTGGGTCGCGCGGCACAACGCGATGACGACGGCCGCCGAATCGACGACGGTCGATTGGGGTGCGGTGCTCGAGGGCGAGGACGGCGGCACACCAGAGGCGCTCGCCGCAACGCTCGTGAGCGTGCTCGTGCCCGACCTGCTCGGCGGGACGCTCGAGGCGCGCCTCGCCGATGCGCTCCGCTCGGCAGACGGTTCGCGCGACGCGCGCGCGTCCCTCGGCGCTGCGCTAGTCCTCACGGCTCCGGAGTACCACGTCGTCTGAGATTCGAACCATGACCTCCACGCGCAGACAATTCCTCGTCAACGGAGCCCGCATCTCGGCCGCGCTCCCGTTCGCGTCCGGCCTGTCGTTCGGTGCGAGTCGCGACAACGACACGGTGCTCGTCGTCCTGCAGCTCTCCGGCGGGAACGACGGACTGAACACCGTGGTCCCCCATCGCCAGGACGCGTACTTCCGGCTGCGGCCAACGCTGTCGATCGCGCGCGGCGACCTGGTCGCGCTCGACGACGAGCACGGGCTGCACCCGTCGCTCGGAGGCATCGGCCGGCTCTTCGACGACGGTCGCGTCGCCGTCGTGCACGGCGTCGGCTATCCGGAGCCGAACCGGTCGCACTTTCGCTCGATGGAGATCTGGCACACCGCGGATCCGATCGACGCGCCGACGGGAGTCGGTTGGATGGGACGGCTCTCCGATCAGCTCGCGCGGCGCACCGTCGGCGCGCTACCCGCGCTCCACATCGGAGACGGCGAGCTTCCGCTCGCGCTGTACGCGCGCGACTCGTTCGCGCCGACGGTGCGCGACGCATCGGGCTTCGAACTGCGTGGCTCGGCCGCGTTCCGAGCGCGGCGCGACGCGCTGCTACGCGATGACCGAGCAGCGGGCGAGCTGACCGCGTTCCTGCGCTCCGCGGCCTCGACGTCCTATCGCGCGGCGGCGCGGATGGAGCAGGCCGCGGCGCGACACAGCGGAACCGAGTATCCCGGATACGCGCTCGCCCAACGCCTGCGCCTCGTCGCCCAGCTCGTGAGCGGTGGCTTCGACACGCGCCTGTTCCACGTCGAGCTCGGCGGCTTCGACACGCACGCGCGCCAGGCGCCGGCGCACACGGACCTCTTGCGCGAGCTGTCCGAGAGCGTCGCCGCGTTCCAACGCGACCTGACGACGAGCGGCGTCGCGAAGCGCGTCCTCACGCTCGTCTTCAGCGAGTTCGGTCGACGCGCGGCCGAGAACGGGTCGCGCGGAACCGACCACGGCGCTGCGGCGCCGGTGCTGCTCATCGGCGACGGCGTGCGCGGCGGCCTGCACGGACGCGCACCGGACCTCGCGCGCCTCGAGGAGGGAGACGTCCCGTTCAGCACCGACTTCCGCTCGGTGTACACGACGCTCGAGCGCGACTGGCTCGGGCTCGAGCCCTCGACGAGCCACGCGGCGCTCGACGTGCTCGGCTAGCCCGGATCATTCATGAGCCTTCACCGAAATCGACGCGGATGTGCGTCAGATCAGCGCTTCGCGACCGAAGCGCGTGGAGGCGACCTGGACGGGTCGTCGAACCCGGTGAGGAAGGGCTGCGTTGATATGGCGCGCAGCTGCGTCGATCTCGGTGAAGGCTCATGAATGATCCGGGCTAGCGGTAGGCGAACCAGAGGCCGCCGACGAGGATCGCGATCTCGAGCGCGGTCACCGCGATCAGCTTGATACGGAAGCTGCGCTTCACGGTCTTGTGACGGAACGCGCGGCTCCCGGCCCACGCACCGGGCGCGCCGAACAGGAACGCGTAGAGCAGGAGCCGCTTCTCCGGCGTACGCGAGCGCCCCGTGCGCGCCGCGTGCTTGTCCCAGCCGAAGGCGACGAACGCGACCGTGTTCACGAGCACGAGGTAGCCGATGACGACCGCCTTCATAGGCCGCGCAACCACTCCGGCCGGAACGGAGCGCTGTCCGGGCGCGCGAGCACGGCGTCGAGCGCCTCGACCATGCGCGCCTTGTCCTTGGGCAACGAACCGGAGAGCGTCAGATAGTTGCTCGCGTGGTTCGAGCGGAAGATCGAGCCGTCGAGCTCGAGCGCGTCCACGAACGTGCGCAGTTCGGCCGCGAGCTCGAGCGGGTCCAGGTGATCGACTTCGCCGCGCGCGTCTTCCTCCGCGAGCGGAGTCCCTTCGACCGGCGTCATCACCAGCGTGCTGACGAAGCGCGGCTGGATCGCGTTCACGACTCGCGCCGACTCGAGCGCGTGGGCCTCCGACAGCTCGCGCCCTCCCGCGCCGAGCAGCACCATCGTCGACAACGCGACGCCCGCCTCGTTCGCCTTCACGGCGACGCGAATCATCTCGGCCGCGTCGACGCCCTTGACGAGCCGCTCGAGAACGACGTCGTGGCCGCTCTCGATTCCGAGGTAGTAGAGCGTCAGCCCGGCGTCGCGCAACGCGCGCATGTCGTCGACGCTGCGCACTTGCAGCGACTGCGGCGAGGCGTAGCACGAGACGCGCCGCAGGTTCGGAAAGGCGTCGCGCAGGGCGACGAGAATCTTCTGGAGAAAGGCGGTCTTCGCGATCAGCGCGTCGCCGTCTGCCAGGAACACCTTGCGCACGTGGCCGGCGCCGAACTCGTCCTTCGCTCGCGCGATCTCCGACAGCAGCTCGTCGAGCGGGCGAACACGAAAGCGCTTGTCGCGGTACATTCCGCAAAAGCTGCACTCGTTGTAGCTACAACCGATCGTCGCCTGGAGGATCAGGCTGTTCGCCTCGGACGGCGGACGGTACAGAGTCCCTTCGTATTGAATCACGTCCCGATTGTAGACGGACGACCCGCGCCGTGACCGCCCCCGCGATCGACTTCCCCCCCTACGAACCGCACCCGCTGCTCGCGCGCCCCGCCGTGATGACGTGGATCGGGACGCTGCCGCGGCGCGGCATCGGTGCGTTGGTCGCGCGCGAGGAGTCGTTCGAGGTGCGGGTCGACGCGTCGACGAAGGTGCGCGTCGCGCTCGATCGTCCGGTCGGTTCGACGCCGCGCTCGGCCATCGTGATCCTGCACGGGCTCGTCGGCAGTTCTGCATCGATCTACGTCCTCGGAACCGCGCAGAAGGCGCTCGAGCGCGGCTTCCTCGTGGCGCGCCTCAACGCGCGCAACTGCGGCGGCACCGAGGCCCTGACGCGCGAGGTTTACAACGGGGGGCAGACCGAAGAGCTCGACGCGGTCGCGCGCGAACTCGTCGAGCGCGAAGGCGTCGAGCGTGTCCACCTCGTCGGCTTCTCCATCGGGGGCAACCAAGTGCTGCGGCTCGCCGTCGGCTACGGCGACGCGCCTCCGCCGTGGTTGGCTAGCATCGGGGCGCTCTCGCCGTGCATCGATTTCGCCGCCTCCGTCGCGACCTTCCAGCTCGGCCTCTTCCAACGCGCCGTCCAACGCCGCTTCGTCCAAGGGCTCAAGGCGATCGTCGAGCGCCGCCACGCGCTCGACCCCAGCTCGATCTCGCTGGCCGGGATCGACGGCATTCGCACCGTGCGCGCGTTCGACGAGCGCTTCACCGCGCCGCTCTCCGGCTACGCCAACGCGGCGGACTACTACGCACAGGCGGGCGTGCGGACGAACCTGGCGCCGATCCGCGTTCCGACGCTGGTCCTCACCGCGCGCGACGATCCGCTGGTTCCGGTCGAAACGTTCGAGGCGCTCGCCATCGGCCCAGCTCCGATCCAGGTCGTGATCACGGAGCGCGGTGGACACGTCGCGTTCGTCGGGAAGCGCCCCGCCCGAACGACGACGTGGAGCGACGCGGATCGGCGCTGGGCCGAGAATCGCGCGGTCCAATTCGCGTTCGCGCACGACGCGCGCGCTAGCCCGGGTTCTTCATGAGGCTTTGCCGAGATCGACGCGGATGCGCGCCAGATCGGCGCTTCGTGACCGACGCGCGTGGAGGCGACCTTGACGGGTCGTCGAACGGAGGAGGCGCAACGTCGGCAGCGCGAGTTCATCCCCCTTCAACGACGCCGCGAGTTTCGCCACGGCCTGCTCGGGTCCGGTCGACCGCGCACCCTGGGACTTCCGCCCAGAGCTGCTAGGATGTTCGGCCCTTTCGCCGATCCCACCGAACGCGGCGCCGCCCGGCGCCCAGCCCGTCAGGCATCCCATGACCACGACCGAAGACGTCTTCAACGAACTCCGCCAGGTCTTCGACCCCGAGATCCCGGTCAACATCATCGACCTCGGCCTCGTCTACGACGTGAAGATCGACGGCAAGACCTGCAACATCCGGATGACGCTGACGTCGCAAGCGTGCCCGGAAGCCCGCACGATTCCCGAGGTCATGAAGCGCCGCGTGCTCGACCTCGATGGCGTCGACGACTGCGAGATCGACATCGTGTGGGAACCGCAATGGACGCCGCAGCTGATCAGCGCGGAAGGGCGCAAGGTGCTCGGGATCGAGGATCCGGCGCCGGCGGCCGAGGGCGAAGCGCCTACTGCGTGACGTGCATGCCGTCGTTGTCCGGCGGCGGCGCGTTCGGGTTCGACTTCAGCTCTTGCTTCCAGGAGAGCATGCGCGCCTGGGCTTGCGCCTTCTCGGCGTCGTCGATGCGGTCCATGCGCTGCAGGCACATGGACAAGCTCGTGAACGCGAGCGGATCCTCGGGCGCTAGCTCGGTGACGCGCTGCAAGTTCTCGAGCGCGACCTCGAGCTTGCCGTCATTCATCTGCGCCATCCCGAGCGCCTGAAGGCAGTCGGTCCAGTCGGGCTTCAGCTCGAGCGCCTTCGTGTACGCGTCCCCGGCCTCGGCGAACTTGCGCTGGCCGTAGAGTCCGAGGCCTTCCTTGTAGAGTTCGATTGCGGGGTCGGGCACGGTCACATCACCGGTTCGATGCCGAGTCCCGCAAAGCCCTTCTCGTCGAAGTTCTTGCGGAACATGTCGCGGAGCTGTTCCGCCTGGGCATCGTACGCGGTCTTGTCTTCCCACGTGTTACGCGGGTTGAGGATCTCGGCGGGAACGCCGGGGCAGCTCTTGGGCATCTTGAGGTTGAAGACGGGATGCGTCTCGAACTCGACCTTGCCGTCGTCGAGCTCCCCCGCGAGCGCGGCGTCGAGCAGCGCACGCGTGTGGCCGATCGAGATGCGCTTGCCAACCCCGTGGCGCCCGCCGGACCAACCGGTGTTCAGGAGGATGCAGCGTGCGTTCTGCTGCTCCATCTTCTCCGCCAGGAGCCGCGCGTAGACCGGCGGCTTCTGCGCCATGAACGGCGCGCCGAAGCACGCGCTGAAGGCCGCCTGGGGCTCCGTGATGCCGACTTCGGTGCCGGCGAGCTTGGCCGTGAAGCCCGACACGAAGTGGTACATCACGTCCTTGCCCTCGAGCACGGAGATCGGCGGCAGGACGCCGAACGCGTCGGCCGTGAGCAGCACGATCGTCTCAGGATGCGGGCCCTTGGCGCCCTCCATCACGTTCGGGTTGCAGGAGAGCGGGTAGGAGAAGCGCGTGTTCTCGGTGACCGAGCCGTCGCTCAGGTCGAACTCCTGCGGATCGGTGTCGGCGAGCGAGCGCCCCGCCAGCGCGGGCACGTTCTCGATGAGCGTGCCGGGCATCGACAGCGCCGCGGCGATGACGGGCTCGGCCTCCTTGTTGAGGTCGATCAGCTTCGCGTAGCAGCCGTCCTCGAAGTTCGAGATGCCGTTCTTGGTCCACGCGTGCTCGTCGTCGCCGATGAGCTTGCGATCCGGATCGGCCGACAGCGTGGTCTTCCCCGTACCCGAGAGGCCGAACAGGATCGCGCAATCCCCCTTCGCCCCGACGTTTGCCGAGCAGTGCATCGACATCTCGTTCATCTCGGGGAGGAGGAAGTTCATGACCGTGAACATGGTCTTCTTGACGACGCCGCAGTAATCGGCGCGACCGACGACGAGGCCGATCTGGTTCTTGAAGTCCATGATCACGGCGCGCTCGGAGGCCGTGCCGTCGCGCTCGGGATCGCAGCGGAAGGACGGCACGTTGAGCATGGTCCAACGCTTCTTGTCCTCGTCCGCCACGCCCGCGACGTCCTTCGGGAACATGTTGTGAGCGAAGAGCGCGTGCGTCGCGTACTCACCCACGAAGCGGTACGGAACCGCGTAGGAGGCGTCGGCCCCGCAGTAGACGTCCTTGACGAACATCGTCGCGCCGCGCGCGTTGACGTGCTCGACCACGCGCTGGAGCAGGCCTTCGTACTTGGCGGGGTCGAAGCGCTTGTAGTCCTTCTTCCACCAGATCGTGCCGTCGATCTCGGGCCAGGCGACGCCGAACGTGTCCTGGACCGGGCGGCCCGTGCAGGTCGGGTCGGTGTAGTAAACGAGCGGTCCGTTCACCCCGAGCTTGGTCGCGTACGCCTTCTGCGCATCGTCCGGACCGTCGACCGTGACACGACCGCGGTCGTTCTCGATCGCCGCGTGAAAGAGCTCTTCCTTCGACAGGTTGTAGCGGTACGAGATGCCTTTCAGGCCGAGCTTCTGTTCGAGGGCGGCGGCGTAGTCCATGGGAGGCGCAGGGGGTGGAGGGGTCGCGCGAGCGGTTGTCGATTCGGGGCGATCCTCCGGGTCGAATCGCCAAATGAAGCGAGAGAGGTTAGCGCGCGACCTCCAAACCGGCAAGGACGCGTCGCCCCTCGTCCCTGCCTCCGGAGTCCGAATCCCGACGCGTCGTGGTCCGCGCGGCCTCCTCGCACGACCGATCCGGAGCGCGCGAAGGTCGTAACCCTGGACCGAAACTCCGCTAGTTCCTCTCGGTGCTCATGCCGGTCTTCCACCCGAATGCACGACGACGCGCTCCGTCGAGCCGCCGTCCGCACGGAAGTTCTTGCGCGAAGACCGATGAGTTTCCCGGCCGACCGGCCGAAGAATATGACGCAATGACCAACCACAACGATTTCGCCTGCCCGCGCTGCGATTACCCCCTCGTCCCCGTCCACGCCGTCGAAGGTTCCAAGCGCCGAGTGATCGCGCTGACCTGCCCCGAGCCCTACTGCGACCACATGCAAATGGTCCCGCGCTCCAAGTCCGACGAGTTCGTGGGCGAGCCGAGCGAGCGTCGCCGCGCGGTTCACTAGCCCGGGTTATTCATGAGGCTTTGCCGAGATCGACGCGGATGTGCGTCAGATCCGCGCTTCGCGACCGAAGCGCGTGCAGGCGACCTTGACGGGTCGTCGAACCCGGTGAGGGAGGGAAGTGCTGATATGGCGCGTAGCTGTGTCGATCTCGGTGAAGCGTCATGAATGATCCGAGCTAGCCCGGATCATTCATGAGCATGCACGCCAAGAGCTGCAATCGACCGGCTACGCCGGTCTCTCGGCCCCTGCCGGCACTTTGCGAACGTCGGCGTCCTCGACGACCTGACAAGGTCGCCTCCGGGGCCAACGCCCGCAAAGCACCGGCAG
>JAJDEV010000192.1 GCA_029259605.1 Planctomycetota bacterium
ACTCACGATGTCTTCGGAGCGCGATGAATTCGCGGTGTCGAGGCGCGCCGACGACGCGTATTCGCTGGATACTCGGAGGAGGCGGAACGCGGACAGCGCGGATTCAGCGCGCTCCGAGGACGTCGTGAGTTTCGCCACGGGCTGCTAGCGCTACGGAAGCTTGGCGTGCGTCCCGTCACAGAAGGGCTCGTTGCCCGAGCGCTTGCAGGCGCACCAGGCGACGACGCGCTCCTCTTCGATCGTGACCGCCAGCGGTTCGTAGCCCGTTCCCTTGTGCGAGCCGTCGCAGAAGGGTTGCGTCTGGGAGCGACCGCAGCGGCAGTAGAAGTACTCGCCGGGGGCGGTCTTCTGGACCACGGGCATGCGCTGGGGAATCGGGCGGTCGTCGGTCATCGCTTCGTCTTGGGCTTACGCCGCGGAACTGCGACGCACACGCCACGCTAGCGATTCGGGCGCGGCGGGCAAGGCCGGCCGGCCGTGATCCGTCACGCGGGACCGCGTACGGCGCGGACGATCCGCTCGGCGCGCTCGTCGGCCAGATGGTTGTGCACGACGAGGCACGCGTGAACCTGTCCAGGCAGGTAGAAGCACAGCGTCAGCAGGACGTTGATCAGCGCCTGGAAGGGCTTGCCGCAGAGCAGCACGGCGACGGGCGGGAGGAGGATGGCGATCAGATAGCGCATAGTCTCGAGGGTGGGGCCACACGCTTGTTGGGAGTTCGGCCGCGCGGATTGCGCGCCTACCAATCGAAATACTCGTCGGCCAACCAGCGCGCCGGCATCGCGGACGCGGCCGCGCAGACCGCGGTGAGGCGCTCCGGATCGTCCCGCGCCGCATCGAGCTGCGCGAAGAGCTCGTCGCAGAAGGCGCCCTCGAGCTCGTCGATGCGTTCGAGCACGCGGTCGGAGAGCGACGCGGTCTCGCCGTTCGCGGCCTTCTCGACGGCGGGGCGGAGGAAGCCGAGGGCGCGTTGCCAGGCCTTCACGTGGGCGTCCTTCTCGATCGCCTTCACCTCACGCAGCGTCGCGCCGCGTTCGGCGCCCCATTGTGCGATCAAGAGCAACGCCGGCTCACGCCCGCTCGCCTCGAAGTCCTCACGCACCTCCGAGAAGTTCTCGAGCGCCGCATCGACGGCGCGTGTCGTGGCGACCGCGTCGGCGACGTCCTCGTACACGTCGGCGTCGAAGTCGGCCGCGGCCGTGAGCGACGGCGCGGCCTTCGCGTAGTCGCCTGCGCTCAACGCCGCGCGCGCGTCCGACCACGTTTCACGCCACTCGGCGAGCTCCTTCAGCTTCCTGCGCTTGATGAGCTCGTCGAGCGGGTCCTCGAGCAGCCCGCGTGCGCCGCTCCATTCGCGGTTCGACGAGAAACCGGGATCGCCTTCCCACACGACCTTGCCGTCGACATCGATGAGCAACAACCGGGGCAGGAAGAAGCGCGAGACGTCGTAGGTGCGGAAGGTCGGACCGAGTCCGCTGCCCTCCGCCTGCTCGTCGACACCGACTGACCCGGGAAAGGGATGCTCCGCCAGGTACGCGCTGAGCCGGCCGGCGTCCTGATTCTCGGCGATGCAGACCACGCGCAGTCCTAGCGCGGAATAGCGCTCGTTCAGGTCCATCAGCCACCGGTCGATCTTCACGACGTCGTTCTGTCCGATGCTCCAGAGGACGAGGACCTGCGGAAAGCCGCGGGCTTCGCCCCAGCTCGTGCGCGCCTCGCCGCTCACCCAGGAGCTGACGCGCGGGAACGGGGCCACGGCGTCGATCCAGCTCCCGTTGTTCGACTCGGCGTCGGACGGAACGTCGGTGCGCAGCTCGCGCTCGAGCCGGCTCGCGGGGTCGCGCGGACGACGCGAGAGGTAGCGCACACGGCGGAAGCGCGACTGACCACGTCCGACCAGGAGCCCGAAACGGCCGCGAACGACGTCGGCCGACGCGAAGCTCTGTGACGCGACCGGCGAGTCGTTCAGCCACACGTCGACGTCTCCATCGACCACGTCGACGCGGAGGCGATGCCACGAACGGTCACCGTCCTCGCCGATTCGGTCCTTCTCCCACACGGGTTCGTGCCGCCACGTCTTCGTCGCGCCATCGCCATAGAACGTGGCGAGGTCCGCGTAGCCGGCCTTGTCCTTGCCGGGTGGGAACAGGATCAACGCGTGGAAGTCCGTTGCCGACTTCTGACCGAAAACGAGGCCGCCGAACGCGACCCGACCGCGTTCCATCTGCACGTCGGCCTCGAGCGAGAAGTCGCCCGACGTGACCTCTTCCAACGAGAGGGAGCGATACGCGAAGTCTCCGCCCTCGTACTCACCGAAGGTCGCGTCGATCACGTCACCGACGGGCTCGAAGATCGACGGCGTTGCGCTCGACCAGCCATCGAGGTCGGTCTCGTTGTACGCGCGTTGCCACGGCACGAGCGAGCGCCCCTTCGCACGAATCGCGAGCTCGTACGTGTCGAACATGGAGTCGATGCCGAGCTCGGATCCGAGGCGCCAGGAGACGTCCATTGCCATCAGCTCGAGCTTCTCGGCGAGATAGCGCTTGGGCAGCTCCGTGGCGTCCGCAACGAGCGCGGCTTGGACACGCTCGAGCTTCTTGATCTCGGGATCGATGCGATCGAGCTGCTCCTTCGCGTTGCGCAGCTCCGCGGCTTCGGTCTCGGGATCGAAGCGCGCCACTGCCCGTCGGAAGAGCTTCAACGCGCGGTCGGGGTTCTTTCCGGGGCCCGCGAGGAACTCCCCGAAGTCCGAGAGCAACTCGAGGTCGTCCGGATCGGACTCGACTCCGCGCTCGAAGAACTCCGTGGCGTCGCCGAGGTCGCCACGCTCGATCGCGAATCGCGCCCAGCGCGCATAGGGGTACACGCCCTCGGTCTTGCCACTCTGCTTGTCGCGCAAGCGCACGAGCCACGCCTTCCAGACCTCGTCGACGTCGTCGATCGCGGCGGGCAGGTTCGCGAAAGACTTGGTGCCCTTCGTCGGCGGCGCGGGGTTCGCGAGCACCGAGCGGTTGAACAGGTTGACCGCGGTCGCGCCCTTCAGGCCCCCCGAACGACCGATGAAATCGCGGAACGCGGCGCGATAGACGAAGCGTCCGTCGGCGTGGTCCTGGAAGTTGTAGAGGAAGTAGACGACGCCCCAGGTCGGCGCATACCACGCCGGTCCCCACTCGTACTCGTTCTCGATCACCGTTCGAAACGTAGGCGCCTTGGATGGGATGTCGTTCGGGTCGCCCGTGATCCCGTCGCTCGAGCTGCCCATCCAACCGTTCTGCATGCGCGCGACGAGCGGGAACAGGCGGTGGTCCGCCGGACGGTTCATGAGCACCGTCCCGTTGTTCAGGATGACGCAGCCCTCGAAGAACGACGCGAGCCCCTCGTTGAGCCAGCCGGCCGAGTTCGTCGCGAGGCCGACGAATTGGTGCGCGGCCTCGTGGAACAGCGTGCCCGTCATGCTCGCGAAGCCCGCTCTTCCGACGAAGGTCTCGACCGCCGCGCCGGTGTACTGACCCCCGGACCACTCGCGCGGCGGCCCCGTGCCGTGCTCGAGGTAGCCCGCCTGGTCGCGGAAGATGCGGAGCTCGACGCGCGGAACGGTCTTTCCCGAGCGCCCGACGCCGTAGTCGAAGAACTGGCGATAGAACGCGTTCATCTGCTCCATCGCCTCGGCCGCGCGCACGAGCACCTCGTAGCCCGCGTCCGTCGTCGTCGTGTAGTTCTCGCGCTCGAGGCGCGCGCGCGTGTCCCAGGTCGCGTGTTGCGCGTCGTGTTCGGCGATCCACTGCTTGGACACGCCGTCGAGCAGATCGACCGGCTTCGCGTCGGCGGCCAGGCTCGGATCGGGTGCGGCGGCGAGGCGCTCGATGGCGGCGGCGCTCTCGGCGTTGTCGGGGTCGAGCGCGAGGATGCGCCGGTGGATGGCGATCGCGGCGTGCGGCCAGCGCGACTTCTCGTAACGGTCGGCGATCGGCCGGAACTGGCCGACGTACTTGGTCTTCAGGCCGAACAGGTCGTTCGCGATCGGGTCGACGTTCGTGATGCGCGCGCGCAGGGCGTTCGCGGCGCTCGCGTCGAGCACGCCTTGCCCGACGCCGAGGGAGAGCTGGCGGTGGAGCGCGTAGACGAGCTCGTCGCGTTCGTCCGCGGCCTCGGCGCGCCGCGCTTCGAGCGACCACACACGAACCGAGTTCGAGTCCGTTTCGAGCGCGCGTTGGATGCTCGTCCGCGCCGCGTCGAGTTCGCCCGAAGCGAGCGCGTCTTCGGCGCGCGCCAGCGCCCGTTCGAAGGGGGTCTCCTTGCGGGGCGTCGAGAAGCCGGACGCGAGCGCGAGGCACGCGGCGAGGAGCGAGACGATGCGAACGGTGGCGGATCCTGGATCGAGCGTCTTCATGGCGACAGTCGGAGGATGTGGGAAAACGCGGGCAAGGCGCGTCAGGTCGTCGGGTCTATTCGAGCACAACGACCTGACCGCCGTGCAGGAACCAGAGTTCGAAGCGCGGCGGTGCGTCGAGTTCGAGCGCCGCACGCACGCTGTCGACGTACGCACGACCCTGGGCGCGATAGTGGCCGGCGCGCTCGCGCAGCTCGTCCGGTCCCTGGACGATGTCGGTCTTGTAGTCGGCGACGACCAGCTCGCTCGTCTCGGGATCGCGATAGACCAGGTCGATCGCGCCCGAGACGAAGGCGACCGGCCGGGCATCGTCGCTCGCGTCGCGGGCCGAGGAATCATCGCGCGCCGGCGGAGCGACGAGCAGCGGGAGCTCGCGCGCGACGACATGCCCCGCGATCGCGCGCAGGCGATCGAGCACGCCGTTCGCGCCCATGCGGTCCAGCACGTCGGCGCAACGCGCGCGCAGCTCGTCGACGAGCTCGGTGTCGTCGAACGCGGCGAGCTCGGCATCGAGCGTCGCGGTCTGGTGCGCGCTCGCGTCCGCCGCATCCGCGGAGAAGTCGAGCGTCTCGAGGACGCGGTGCACGAGCGACCCGGCCAACATGGCGGCCTCGCGCTCGAGCGGCGCGGTCACCTGTGCCGCGTCCATCCCGGCATCCAGGCCGACCTCGGCGAAGGCCCGTTCGGCGAGCTCGACGGATGCGTGCCCGCGGTCGTCGGCTGCCGCCGAGCTCGCGCGCCCGTGGTACGGGCGCTGTCGATGTGCGTCGGCGTTCGCGCGGTGCTTGGAGAGCACGCGCGAGTCCGTGCGCACGCGGTCGATCGGCGTGAGCGTCTCGCGCGCACGCGCGGTCGGTGCGGCGGACGGGCCGCCCTCGATCGTCGTCGCGAGCCGCCAGGCGACGGCGGGGGAGGCGGCGTCCGCGACGGGCGTCGCGTCGCCCGTGTTCGCGTTGCGCGCGAGCGCGAGCACGGCGGCCTGCGCGTCGCGCCGATGCTCGAGCGCATCGGAGAGCTTGCCGATTCCGTCGAGGTCGGGCTTCAGCTCCGTCCTCCAACCGCTGAGCAGCACGAGTCGATCGCACGCGCGCGTCATGGCGACGTAGAGCAAGCGAATGCGTTCCGCGCGCTCGGCCTGGCGCGCGAGGTCCTCGGCGTCGAAGTAGGCGGGGCTCGTCGCGCCGAACAGGCGATAGGTCGCGAGGCCGGCGCGCGTCGAGAAGCTCGTGTCTCCGTCGCGATCCCCGGATTTCTCGCGCTTGTGCATCTGCGCGAGGTAGACGTGGCGGAACTCGAGCCCCTTCGCGCCGTGGATGGTCAGGATCTGGACCGCGTCGTGTCCGGAGTCGGACGGGCGCCCCGCCTCGGTCTTGTCGTCGCGCGACAGGTTGGCGCGCAGCGTGCGCAGGATCGACTGCGTGTCTCCGTCGCGCTCCTCGAGCGTCCGCTGCAGCTCGCGGAAGAAGCGCTCGATGTTCGCGAGCCGATACTCGCCGAGGAAGCGCGCGCTCTCGGTCGCGTCGGGTAGGAACAACGCGCGCAGCGTTTCGATCCAGCGATCGATCGACTGCCGTCCGTAGGCGTCGCGCGCGAGCGCGATGGCGCGCACGGCAGCGACGGCGCTCGTCTCCCAATCCCCGAGTTCCTCGAGCCCGGGAATGTCGCCGTCGAGCGCCTTGCCCGCGCCCCGGACGATCGCTTCGATGTCACGCAGGCGCTCGTCGTCGGGGCGTTGGAGCTCGGCGACGCGCGCGGGGAAGCTCTCGTTCCAGAGCGGCAACAGCGCCGCGTCCGGCAGGCCGACCATCGGCGAGCGCAGGAGCGTGACGAGCGCGAGGAGGTCGTTCGGGTCGAGCACGGCGCGCACGAGCGCGGTCGCGTCGACGATCTCACGCCGCTGGTAGTACTTGCGCTCGGACTGCACCGCGTACGGGATCCCCCGTTCGCGCAGCTCGCGCAGGTAGCGCTCGACGTCCGTCAGCGCGCGGAAGATGACGCACACGTCCTTCCACTGCATGCCGTCGCGTCCGTGCTGCGCGAGGACGTCGCGCGCGAGGGCGCTCGCCTCGGCGTCGTAGCTCGCACCCTGCGCGTGACCCAGCTTGGTTCGAATCGTTCCGTCGAGGGGGTCAACGGGCCAGGACGCCCAGTACTCGATCACGGGAGCCGAGTCGTCGCGCGTGTCGCGGTACGCGTTGAGAGTGACGAACTCGGGCTGCACGCCCTCGACGCGTCGCATGACGGGCGCGATGACGCGCTCGACCTCGGCGAGCACGTCCGGAACGGAACGGAAGTTCTCCGTCAGCTCGAGCACGTGGCCGTCGACGCTCCGGACGTCGCGCTTGAACGCGTCGTAGGCCGCCAGGTCCGCGTTGCGCCACGCGAAGATCGACTGCTTCGGGTCGCCGACGAGGAAGAGGCAGGGCGCGCGCTCGCCGGGATCCGCGTCGAGCGTCAGCGCGCGCACGATGTCGCACTGGACGCCGTCGGTGTCCTGGAACTCGTCGACGAGCAGCTGGCGCATGCGTCGTCGCTCGCGGCGCGCGAGCTCGGGGTGGCGCACGAGCAGGTCGCGCGCGCCGCGCAACAGGTCGTTGAACGTCGCGACGCCGCGGCGACGCATCTCGGCCTCGACGCGCTCGAGCACCGTGTGCAGGACGCGCCGCGCGCTTCCGAGGAAGGCGGGGTCGAGCGCGATCACCGGTTCGCAGGCGGCGGCGAGCTCCTTGACGAGCACGAGGAACTCGTCCGCCTTGTCGCCGAGCTTCTTCGTCTCGGTGGCGGTCAGCGTGTCGCGCCAGTTCTTCAGCTTCTTCTGCGCGCGCGTCGTCCACGCCGCGCCGATCGCGGCGAAGAGTTCGTTCGTCGCGGCTTCGTCGAGCTCGGCGGTCGGGCCGGCGAGCTCGATCCGTTCGAGCGATGCGCGCAGGGCGTCGAGCGCGTCACCCGTCTGCTGGGAGCTCGGAACCGTGGAGAGCGGCTCGCCGCCGAGCTCGAGCACACGCTCGGCGCGCAGGCGGAAGCGGTCGAGCATCCCGTCGAGGACGTCGCCCGCGAGCGGATCGATCTCGAAGTCGACCGCGCGCGCGCCGTCGTCCATCAGCTTGTGGATCGCGGCTTCGATCTCGGGCGGCGCCTTGCGACGCTTGGCGAGCGCGAGCAGGTCCTCGTCGATCGGGTCCTCCCACGCGTCGCGCACGTAGGTCTCGAGGACCTCGCGCACGATCGTCGCCGTGCGCGAACCCGAGGCGTCGACCTCGAACAGCGGCGCGAAGGACGCCTCGAGCGGATAGGTCGCGAGCAGGCGCCGGCAGAAGGCGTGGATCGTGCTGACCGCGAGCTGGTCGAGCGCGGCGCGCAGCGCGCGCGCGCGGACCGACAGCTCGGCGGGCGTCGCGGGCAGCCGGTCGAGGGCGAGGCCGATGGGGAGCTCGTCCGCGAGCGCCGTGACCGCCTCGGCGCCGCATGCGTCCGCGACGCGCTGGACGCGCGCGAGCGCCGTTCCGACGCGCGTCGACATCTCCGCCGCCGCCGCCTCGGTGAACGTGATCGCGGCGACACCGCGCAGGACCGCGAGGGCGACGTCCTCGGGGCCGCGCTCGCCACCCGCCGCTTCCTCGTCCCATCCGGGGCCGAGGCACCAGGACAGGACGCGCGCCACGAGCGTCGCGGTCTTGCCCGTTCCGGCGCCGGCTTCGAGCAGGATCGGGCGATCGAACACGGTGACGGCGCGCGCGCGGTGTTCGGCGTCGGCAATGGGTTTCGGCGGCGCTCTGCGCGCGGGCGCCGGAGTCGCCGCCGGCTGCGGCGGAGCCGGGGGCTCGGCGACGGGATCGTGGCGCGCCGGCTCGCTCGCCGTGGGACTCGAGAAGAGGTCGCCCTGCTTCACGCGCCACCCTTCTTCTTGGGAGCGTGCGTTGCCGCGCTCAGCTCGAACAGCTTGCGCAGGGCGTCACGTTCGTTGCCGCGCGGCGCGTCGCCGTGCGTCCACTCGGTCAGCGCGCGCCGCGCGCCGCTGTCGCCGATGACGCACGCCTCGCGCACGTCACAGGTGCGGCACGCGTTGGGCTCCTTCTCGGCTGCCGCGTCGATCAGGCGTGGAAAGAACGTCCCCGTCGTCCACGCGTCGATGGCGGTCGACACGGCGTTGGCGAAGTCGGGTACGTGCTCGGCGTACTCGTCGCCGATCGCGACCTGGAGGTCGCCCTTGGAGTCCTCCGTCGCGCCGAGATAAAGGTAGCGCCCGACGGCGGCCGGCGCGTGTTCGAGCGCCGCGAGGATGTACGCCATCGCCTGCAGGTTCGCGCCGCTCGGAATGCCGCTCTTCTTCAGCTCCTTGGTCGTGATCGCCGCGCCGGTCTTGTAGTCGGTGAGAACGAGCGTGTCGCCGTGCCGGTCGACCCGGTCCGCGCGGAACACGAGCTCGAGCGTCTCGTCGGCGCCGCGCGCGATGCGAGCGACTCCCGTGACCTCGACGCCCACCACGCCGCGCTCGCCGCCGGCGGGAGCCTCGCTCGCGAAGAACGCGCGCGCGCTCTCGACGTACGGACGCGCGCACTCGGCGAGCATGCGCACGAGTCCCGGGAGCGGCGCGTGCTTCTTCCGTGCTTCGCTGCGCGCGCACTCGATGAGCAGCGCCTCGAAGCGCTCGCCGGTGGGCCAGGGCGCGCGGGACGGCTCGCGCTTGGCGACGACCGCGAGGTCGACCGGCTCGCTGCCCAGGCTCTCCTCGTCGATGCGCTGCAAAACCGCGTGGACGATGTTGCCGAGCGAGAGCGGCTCGATGCCGGGCAGGCGTTCGAGCGGATCGGGCGCGTCCTCGAGGCGCAGCAGCTTGCCGAGCGCCGCCTGCCACGGGCAGCGGATCATCGCCTCGACGCGCGTGACCCACAGCGGTTCGACGCGCGGGTCCGGGCGGATGTGGTCCTGGGCGCCGAGGAAACCGAGCCACGGTGCGAGCCGTTCGGGGTGCGCGCGCGAGCTCTCGTAGGCGTCGAGCACGCGTGCGCGCGACTGGGCGAGCGCGCGCGCCGAGCTCGCGCCGTCGTCCGCCGTCGACGCCAGGCCGCTCTCGCCCAAGGCGAACTGCAGCCGATCGGCGAACTCGGCGCCGACGCGCGCGCCGGCGAGCCCGGCGAGGATGGCGTGCTCGTGCGCGGACTGGCGCTCGCCCCCGTCGTTCGTGCGCCGCGGCAACGCCGGCGCGGCGGGGACCGAACGGATGTCCTCCTCGCGCAGCAGGCGCTCGACGAGCGGCGAGATGACGCGCGCCTTGCCGTCGTCGTCGTTCGACTGCCATGACACGGTCACGTGCTCGCTCGACGCGAGCAGTTGGGCGAAGAGGTAGCGCTCCTCCGAACGCGCGCGCGCCTTGATCGGCAGGTCGGGCAAGACGTCGAGCAAGCGCCGGCGCACGTCGTCGGGCAAGAGCGGATCTTCGTTGTGCACGCGCGGGAAGATGCCCTGGTTCAGCCCGAGCACGAAGACGTGCTCGAACGTGCGCGCGCGCGCCTCCATCGCGTCGAGCACCTGGACGCCGGCGCCGGCGCCGCCGAGCGGCGGGAACGACGCGGGCAACACGGCGCGCTCGGCGACGAGCAAGAACTCCTCGCGCGAGAGCGTCTCGCCCGCGAGCGCTTCGCCGAGCCGCGTCAGCGCGACTTGGATGCGCCGCTCGGCGTCGTCCTTCGGGCGCCAACCGAGCTCGCGGTGGCGCAGCCGTTCGAGCTCCTGCAGGTGCCGTTCGACCGACGCCCGTTGCGGCCAGCGCTCGAGCCGCCGCAGCGTGCCGCGCGCGGCCTGCAGCGCGCCGCGCAGGTCGTCGCCGTGGAGCGAGCGCCGGCTGAGCAGGAACGAGCCGCTGCGCCGGTCGCGACCGCTCGCGATGTCCTCGTCGGGAATGAAGGCCCCGCGCCGGACGGGCAGGCGCAGGCGATCGCGCTCGGACAGGAATTCGTCCGGCTTCAGCGTCGCCGCGTCGCCGAGTTGTCCGGCTCCGACGACGCGCAATCCGAGGCGCAGATCGGCGGACGCGGGCCATGCCTGTCCACCGTTGCGCTCGGACGAGAGGCGCGCGGTCGCGTCGAGCCAGCGATCGCACGGCGCGCGCTCGGCGGAGCGCAGCAGATCGACGAGCGCGTGCACGCGGCGCGCGGACGCGTCGAGCGTGCCCGTCGTGCGCCACGCCGAGAACGGGACGCCGAGGCGTTCGAGCTGCGCGCGCAACGGCGAGCGGTACGACGTCAGGTCGCGCGCGATGATGCCGATGCGTTCGGGCACGACGCCGGCGTCGAGTAGCGCGCGCACGCGCACGGCGACTTCGCGCGCCTCGGCCGAAGCGCCGGGTGCGACGAAGAGGATGGGAGGTGAGGAGTGCGGCGCCTCGGTCGGCGCGTCGTCCCCTGCGGCTGCGCTCGCCGTTCCGCTCAGGCGTTCGAGCAAGCGCGCGGTGAACGCGACGCCCAGGTCGACGCGCTCGAGGTCGTCGGGCGCGTCCGGATCGGCGGGGTGATCGAACACGAAGCGCGTCGGCAGGCGGCGCGCGAGCGCCTCGAGCAGGTCCGTCGCGCGGCCGGTCGCGTCCGCGAAACCGTGAACGATCAAGAGGCGCGTGGGCAGCGTGTCGGTGCTCGTTTCGAACGCCTCGCGCGCGCGGCGCAGGAGCTCGGCGCGTCCTCCCGCACCGCGCGCCTCGAGCTCACGTCCGACGGCCGCCGCGGTCGACACGAGCGCCTGGGCACGCTTGCGCTGCGGGTGGGGGACGGGCGCCTCGTCGAGGCGTTCGAGCAGCGCGTCCGCGAGCTCGGGCTCGAAGCCCGCGTCGAGCAGGTCGCGGACCGGCGCGATCGCGCTCCGCAGTCCGTCCACGAAGCCGTCGCACTCGCGCCGTAGGACCGCCTCGTTCCTTGCCTGACGGCGGATGAGGAGGTCGACGAGCGCGTCGCCGCCGGTCGCCGGCTGTGCGCCCCGATCGAGGAGCTCGATCGCAAGCGTGTGCAGCGTCTGGATCGTGAGGCCGAGCACCGCACCGAAGCGCGCGACGATGCGCTCGGACAGATGCATGCGCAACGAGCGCGACGGAACGATGATGCGCAGGGGAGTCGCGAGTCGCGCGGGATCGGCGAGCGCCTCCGCGCGCAGCTCTCCGACCAGGTCGAGGACGTGCCGCTCGGCGGCGAGCGGACCGCGGCAGATCTCGATTTGCGCGCCCGAGGCGTGGAGAGAGGTCGAGGACACGGCGCGCCATTGTAGGGGCGCGAGCCGCGCGGTCGTACCGATCTCCGCCGACTTCGAAGGGCGCCTTCGATCGTTATGGCGCGTCGAACTCGACACGGAGCGCAGCCGCGCCGTCGAGCTCGAAGTGCTCGACGCGCAGCACGTGCTCGCGCGCCGCTTCGACCCGCAACGGCGCCTCGTGGGTGCGCGTTGCGTGGTGTGTCCAGTCGTCGATCACGAGCCGGTCGTCGACCCACAGGCGGATTCCGTCGTCGGATGCCGTGCGCACGATCCACTCGCCGGCCGGGAGCGCGACGCGGGCGGTCGCGAGCGTACCGAAACGGTCCTTGCCGACGTCCGTGCCGTTGCCGGGCGCGTTGCCCCCGAAGTCGAAGTCGAGCGCGCCGAGCGTGAGCTCGTCCGCCCCGTCCGCTTCGCGCCGCCACGCCTCGACGTCCTCGCGCGGATCCACGGTCCAGTCGAAGAAGCGCACGCTCCACGCGGGCGGCGTCAGGCGCACGAGGCGCGCCGCGACGCGCACCGACTCGCCGCCGGTCTGGAGGACGAGCTCGTAAGGGAGCGCGCCATCGCGCGTGCCGCGCACGACGACGTCCCGACGCGGTCCGTCGCGCGTGACCGTCACGTCGCCGTCGGCGGTGACGGTGCCGGCCTCCGCGCCAGGTCCGCCGACTCGATAGCGATGCTCGGCCGGCGAGTCGCTCGCGACGCGGAGCAGCGCCGGGTGCGCTCCGTCGTACGGTCCCCACCCGTCGACCAGGATGTGCTCGCGCCCGGCGAGCGAGCTGCGCGCGCCGATCGGCTGCGTCTCGCCGAAGACCGGGTACTCCGGGAGCGACCAGTCGGCCTCGAAGGAGGCGCGCGTGAACACGGGCGACCGCTCGTCGCGCTCGATCTCCGACGGAACGTCGAGGAAGCGGTTCTCGGCGAGCGTGGTGCGTCCGGCGAGCACGAGTTCGATCCCGCGCGCGTCGGCGCGGAACTCGTTCGCGATGATCAGGTTGTCGCCCGATCCGAACCCGTTGGCGACGACCCACGGCAGCTCGCGCAGCGCCGCGTCGTCGTCCCACCACAGCCGGACGCCGCACGCGTTGGCTTCGAAGCGGTTCTTGAACACGACGTTGCGCTGGCCGTGCTCGATGTTGACGCCTCCGCGCTCGTCGCCGTAGCCCGCGTCGCCGTTGCGCGCGAAGAGGTTCTCGGCGATCAGCGAGTCGCGCGAGTAGCCGCCCCAGATGCCGCAGATCGCGTTGCCGACGAACCGGTTGGCGAAGATCCGGTTGCCGAAGCTGAAGGTCAGCTCGAGCCCGTGCGCGGCGGCGTAGGAGAAGTCGTTGGCCGCGATCAGGTTGTCGTTGTTGCCGAGGCGCGTGTGCTCGAGGTCCGAGTCCGCTTCGCCCTCACCGAGCGCCTGCTTGCCCGCGAACGCGAACAGACCGTCGCCGCAATGCGTCGCCGAGTTCTCGGCGATCACGTTCTGCGAGCACTGCTCGAACAGGAGCAGTCCGGCCGAGTCCTGCCCGCGGTTGTAGACCCCGTGGCTGTAGCCGCGGATGTTGAAGTCGAGCGCGTTGCGCGTGATCGCGTTGCGGCTCGACCGCCACAGCGCGATGCCCCAACCCGACAGGAACGAGAAGTCGTTGTCGTAGACGAGCGAGCGTTCGACCCGATCCAGGAGCAGTCCGTTCTGCCCGTTCCTCGCGCGGCAGCGGCGCACCGTCACGCCCGCGCTCGACTCGATCAGGATCCCGGCGCCGTAGTTCTTCTGCCACTCGCCGTCATCGTTCGCGTGCGGCCACAACCAATCGGCGGGGTCCTCGCGCTCGGGCGTCGAGCCCAGGCGCTGGCGGAAGTTGCCCGACACGTCGCAGTGCTCGAGGACGAGCGCGTCCGCGTTGCGCGCGTGGATGCCGACGCGGAAGCCGGCGATGCGCGCGTTGCGGACCACGACCTCGCGGCCGCGGACCGTGACGCCGATCCCCGTGAACGCGTCCGCGTCGGTCGAAGGCGCGGCACCGCGCAGGGACTGTCCGTCGAAGTCGACCTGCAGCGCGTCGCCGACGATGTGCACGACGCCGTTCCCGTCGGCGTCGACGATGGGCCCGTCGATGCGGACCGTGCAGGAGCGGTCGATCGTCACGTTGTCACGATCGACGACGACGACCGGGGCGCCGGTCTCCTGCGGGGGACCGCCGGGGAACGAGAGCGAAGCGCAGAGCAGGGGGAGGAGCATGGGCCGTGAATCTACTCGGCGACCCCCGCGAGCGAGGCGAGACGGCGCCAAATCCGGTCCAGCGACGGCGCGAGGGTCCCTACCGCTTTAAAGGCCCACAAGGTCCACAAGTGATTCCAGCCGACGCTCGATAGTTCCGGTGGCGGACCCGGAACCATGCCTTCCAACGCCAAACACCGATGAAAAAAGTCTTAACGATCCTGGGGTACGTCCTCACCGCCGGCGCCTTGATGTTCGGCATCGGACTGATGCGCGCGCCCCAGCACACGCTGCGCGTCGCTTCGACCATCCGCGTCAGCCCCGAGGACCTCTGGACGACCTTCACGAACGGTGATCGCTGGGCCGAGTGGGTACCGGGAATCGACACGGCGCGCCCGCGGTCGTCCCACGACGGCAATCCGGTTTGGCGCATCGACGGAGACTGGGGCAACGCCGACGTGGAGATCGTCGCGGTCCGCGAGCCGTACGACATCGACGCGATCATTCGCGGCGAGCGCTTCTCGGGGAAGTGGACCATCCGGACGGACCCGGTCCCGGTCGGTTCACAGCTCGTGATCACGGAGCACGGCGAGATCGAGAACCCGTTCTTCCGCGGCCTGGCGTTCTTCGGGGACTCGACGACCGAGATGGTCGAGCTGATCGAAGCGCTCGGCAAACTGTACAGCGTTCGCGTCGATCCGAAGGAGCTCGCCGTCGCCCCGGAGTCCGAGTAGCGGACCAAGGCGTTTCCGGGCGCAGGCGGTATGCGCCCGTTGAGGAACTCACGGCGACCGGCTGCTAGCAGCCCGTGGTGAAACTCACGCCACCCTCGAACGGCGCTGGATCCGCGCTGCCTGCGTTCCGCTTCCTCCGAGGTTCCACCAACACGCGTCGTCAGCGCGCCTTGCCAGCACGGATCCATCACCCTCCGACGATGGCGTGAGTTTCACCACGGGATGCTAGCCCGGGTGATTCATGAGGCTTTGCCGAGATCGACGCGGATGTGCGTCAGATCAGCGCTTCGCGACCGAAGCGCGTGCAGGCGACCTTGACGGGTCGTCGAACCCGGTGAGGAAGGGAAGCGTTGATCTGGCGCGCAGCTGCGTCGATCT
>JAJDEV010000193.1 GCA_029259605.1 Planctomycetota bacterium
ATCGCGCGCGCCGAGAGCGCGCGTCGTTCGGCCGCCGTTGCGAGCAGTCGCCGCATGCCCGCGTCGAGCGGTACGTACGCGTCGAGCTCGTCCGCATCGAGGTCGGCGTTCTCGCGCGCGCCCTGGCGCGCGGCTCGCAGCGCGAGCGCCTCGCCGATGCGCGCGCGCATGTTCGTCTCGCGTTCCGGCTCGGGCGGCAGGCGTGCGAGCGCGAGGAACTCGGGCACGGGAACGTCGATGCGCAGCTCGATGCGATCGAGCAGCGGGCCGGAGATGCGCCGCCGATAGCGGCGCACGTCGAAGGGCGAGCACCGGCACGGCCGCGCGGGGTGTCCGCGAAAGCCGCACGGACACGGGTTCATCGCCGCGACGAGTCGAAAGCGCGCCGGCAGCTCGAGCCGCGCGCCCGCGCGCGAGATGACGACCGTCCCCGTTTCGAGCGGCTGGCGCAGGCTCTCGAGCACGTCGCGCCGAAACTCCGGCAGCTCGTCGAGGAACAGCACGCCCTGGTGTGCGCGCGTGATCTCCCCGGGCGAGATCGGCGTGCCGCCGCCGATGAGGCCCGCCTGCGACGTGGTGTGGTGCGGAGCGCGGAACGGGCGCTCGGTGACGAGCGACGTCGTCCACGCGCGCATCACCGAGCGGATGCGCATGACGGCGAGGCTCTCCTCGAGCTCGAGCGCCGGCAGAACGCGCAGCAATCCGCGCGCGAGCAGGCTCTTGCCCGGTCCTGGCGGGCCGACGAACAGCAGCCCGTGCCCACCCGCGGCCGCGACGGCCAGCGCACGCTTCCCCGCCGCTTGTCCGCGGATCGCGTCGAGCCCGGAGGAGGACGGTCGGCCGTTCGACGCCGGAGCAGAGAACCGATCGGGCGTGCTCGCGCGCGGGGCCGGCGCCGCGAGCCCCTCACCGGTTTCGACCCAGCGCACGACATCGGCGAGCCCGGGCGCCTCGAGGACCGATGCGCGCGGCAGGAAGGCGGCCTCGCGCGCCGTGCGCGGCGGCGCGACGACGCGCTCGAACCCGACGCGCTCGACCACGTCCGCCGCGGCGAGTCCGCCCGGCACGTCGTGCAGCGCGCCGTCGATGCCCAGCTCTCCGAGAAAGACGGTCTTCGCGAGCCGACGCGTGCGTATGTGCCCGACCGCAGCCGCGAGTCCGAGCGCGAGCGGTAGATCGAGCCCCTCGCCGAACTTCTTCAGCCCCGCAGGCGCCAGATGCACGTGCACACGACCCGACGGCAGATGCAGCCCGTTCTCCTCGAGCGCCGCGACGAGCCGGGTCTTGCTCTCACGGATCACGGCGTCGGGAAGACCGGTCAGGACGACGTCGGTGCGCTCGCGATCGCGGCGCTCGAAGCGCGCCTGGATCGTGATGAGCGACGCCTCGGTG
This sequence comes from Planctomycetota bacterium, assembly GCA_029259605.1. GTDB lineage: Bacteria > Planctomycetota > UBA1135 > UBA1135 > OFTM281. Next base: position 1,393 of record JAJDEV010000193.1, read on the forward strand.
CCGGTCAGGGAGACGCCGTGCACGCGGACGGTTCGAGCGGAGCGCATGGGAACAAGACGAACGATGAAGGCGACGGTTGCCGTTCCGCCCCGGAAACCGCCGACCGCTTGCGCCGCTCGCTCTGACGGGCGAGGCTAGCGCACCGCGACACGCACGATCCAACGACGCATGGACACCTACTACGACCCGGCCGACCTCGCCAAGTTCCACGAGATCGGCGAGCACGCCCCCGAGCTCGGGAAGAAGTTCTTCGACTGGTACGGCGCCGTGTTCGAGGACGGCGCGCTGTCCGCGCGCGAGAAGGCGTTGATCGCGCTCGGCGTCGCGCACGCGGTGCAGTGCCCGTACTGCATCGACGCGTACACGCGCGACAGCCTGTCGAAGGGTTGCGATCAGGAGCAGCTCACCGAGGTCGTCCACGTGGCGGCCGCGATCAAGGGCGGCTCCGCGCTCGTTCACGGGATCCAGATGCGGAACGTCGCCGACGACGTGGGAATGTGACGTGAGCGTCTCGAACGACAGCGCGCTGCGCATCCTGCCGACGCTGCACCGCGCGGGGAATCCGCTCGCAGCGGGGGAGGAGCAGCTGCGCGTGCTCGACGCGGTCGCCGTCGACGACGAGCGTGGCGGCGACTTCGACGCGCACCTCGCGGCGTCCGAGCTGTTCCCGCTGCGCGCCACATCGATCGAGGTCTTTCAGGTCAACGTCGGCCGCATCTGCAACCAGACCTGCGTCCACTGCCACGTCGACGCCGGTCCGGATCGCACCGAGGACATGACGCTCGACACCGCGCGCCGTTGCATCGACGTGCTCGCGCGCACAAGCATCCCGACCGTCGACATCACGGGCGGCGCGCCGGAGATGTCGCAGTCGTTCCGCTTCCTGGTCGAGGAGGCGCACAAGCTCGGGCGCCACGTCATCGATCGCTGCAATCTGACGATCCTGCTCGCGCCGCGCTATCGCGACCTGCCCGAATTCCTCGCCGCGCACGACGTCGAGGTCGTCTGCTCGCTGCCGCACTACCGCAAGATCGGCACGGACAAGCAGCGCGGCGACGGTGTGTTCGAGCGCTCGCTCGAGGCGCTGCGGCGTTTGAACGAGGTCGGCTACGGGCGCGACGAGCGGCTGCGGCTCGTGCTCGTGACGAACCCGGTCGGCGCGTTCCTACCGGCGGGCCAGGCATCGCTCGAGGACGAGTGGAAGCGTGAGATGAAGCGCCTGCACGGCATCGACTTCGACGCGCTCTACACGATCACCAACATGCCGATCAGCCGCTACCTCGGGTGGCTGCACGAGTCGGGCAACCTCGAACGCTACATGCAGACGCTCGTGTCCGCGTTCAACCCGACCGCGGCGAGCGGTGTGATGTGCCGGAACACGCTCAGCGTGTCGTGGACCGGTCATCTGTACGACTGCGACTTCAACCAGATGCTCGAACTCGGCACGGGATTCGGCGCACCGACGCACATCGACGACTTCGACCTCGACGCACTCGCCGCACGCCGTATCGTCACGCGTCGGCACTGCTTCGGTTGCACGGCGGGTTCGGGGTCGTCGTGCGGGGGGAGCCTCGGGTGATCGGCCGACTCGCGCTCGTTTCCGCGCTGCTGCTCACCGCGTGCCGCGCACCCGCCGTCACGCCCTACGCCGACGCCGGGCGCGCGACGCCCGGCGACGAAATCGTCGTTTGCGGCGAGCGCTTCGCCACCGGCGCGCCGGTCGTCCTGTGGTTCGAGGAGCCGCGCTACGACGCCTACTCCACCGAGCCGCGCTTCGCGGACGACGGGCCGCGCGGGCTGCGCTATCGCCCGGGGCGCCGCGTCGACGACGAGCATCTCGCCGCGCGCGTCGCGGCGCGCGGCTGGACGCGCAACACGCTCGCCGATGCGGTTGATCTGTTCGTCTTGCACTACGACGTTTGCGGAACGAGTCGCACGTGCTTCGAAGTCCTGCACGATCGGCGCGAGCTCTCGGTGCACTTCCTGCTCGACATCGACGGGACGATCTACCAGACGCTCGATCTCGTCGACGAGGCGTGGCACGCGCGCCAGGCGAACCCGCGTTCCATCGGGATCGAGATCGCGCAGATCGGCGCGTACCCGCGCGAGGAGAGCGAGCCGCTCGAGACCTGGTACATCCACGAGGACGGTGGCGTGCGGCTGCAGGTTCCGTTTCGCTACGGCGACGGCGGCGTGCGGACGCCGCACTTCCTCGGACGACCGGCGCGCCGCGAACGCATCACGGGCGAGATCCAAGGCGAGAAGTACGAGCAGTACGACTTCACTCCCGAGCAGTACGACTCGCTCGTCAAGCTGACCGCGACGCTGGCGCGCGTGTTCCCGCACCTCGAGCTCGATGCGCCACGCGATGCGTCCGGCGCCGTGCGCACGGACGCTCTCAGCGACGACGAGCTCCGGCGCTTCCGCGGCATCCTTGGCCACTACCACGTCTCCGAGGACAAGCGCGACCCGGGGCCGGCGTTCGACTGGGAAGCGTTCCTCGCCGCCGCGCGCGCGCGCTAGCAGGCCGTGGCTAAACTCACGGCGTCCTCGGAGGGTGATGGATCCGCGCTGACGAGGCGCGCTGACGACGCGTATTCGTGGATACTCGGAGGAAGCGGAACGCAGGTAGCGCGGATCCAGCGCCCTTCGAGGGTGGCGTGAGTTTCACCACGGGCTGCTAGTCCGTGTAGCCGAGCGCGCGCAGGCGTCGCGCGAGCGCGTCGAGCTCGTCGGCCGTGAACGGACGCGCGCCGCCGCTGGGCGCATCGCGCGCGAGCGGGTCGTCCGCTTCGGCGATCGCGCGCACCGGGGGCGTGCCGGTCAGGAGCTCGGACAGGACGCGCCCCTCCATCTCGGCGAACACCGGGTGTCCGAGCAGGTGGAGCGCGGTGGGGGCGATGTCGTGAATGTGCGCGGTTCCACGCTCGCGCGCACGGGCGATGTTCGGGCCGGCGCCGATCCAGATGCCATGCCGATCGTGGTCCGGCTCGAGGGTGCGCATCCTCCCGAAGACGCGCTGCTCGTCGATGTCGGAGAACACCTGCGTGTCCTCGCGCGCTTCGAACAGGAGGTCGGGCAGGAGCGCGTCGTGGGGACCGGGATACAGGTCCTTGCCGCGAAAGACGTTCGTGACGAGCGCGGCACCGTCGGGCATGACGATCGCACGCAGACGTTCCTCGAGCGAGGTGAGCACGCGCTCGGCGTCCGCGGCCGCGACGATGCCCTCGGGCTCGCGCCCGACGAGGTTCAACCGGATCCCGCCGAAGTTGCCCTCCGCCTGCATCGCGAACGCGCGCGTCTTCGACCAGTTCAGCTCACCGCGCAGCCTGCGAATGACCTGGCGTTCACGCACGTCGAGCGGGTCCTCGGCGCGCACCTCGACGGGAGGCGCGTCGGCGCGCCGCCGTGCGTAGGACTCGTTGGCGAGCCACCGGTGCAGGTTGAAGCCCCACGCGTACGAGTTGAAGCCGTGGTCGCTCATCAACACGACGTTGGTCTCGGGCCCGACGGTTTCGAGCAGCGTGCCGAGCACGTCGTCCAAGACGTCGTACACCGGACCGACGTGGTCGTGGAAGTCGGCCTCGAGCGAGTGGTGCGAGACGACGTCGAGGGACTTGAAGACGACCATGGCGAAGCGCCAGTCCTGCTCGGTGAGCAGTTCGGTGACGATCTCGCGCTTGAGCGCGAGTTGGCGCTCGAGGGCGTCCCAGCGGACGACGCGCTGCTCGCGCCACACGTCGAGGTCCGGTTCGAAACCGCGCCCGCGCAGCTCGTCGGCGAACTCCGGCGGCCATGTGTACGCGGCGTCGAACGGACTGAGCATTCCGGCGACCATCGTTCCGAGGATCGGCTCGGGCGGGTACGTGATCGGAACGCCGAAGACGATCGAGCGTTCGCCGCGCCAGGTGAGGATGCGCCAGAGCGGCGCGGCCTGGTTGGATCGCGAGCTGACGAGCTCGACGTCGTAGGAGTTCGGCTGCGTCGCGAAGAACGTGTAGACCCCGGTCTGCCCGGGGCCCTTGCCCGTCACGGCCGACGTCCACGCCGCGGACGAGATCGGGATGATCGTCGACTCGAGCACGGCGGAGGTCCCGCGCTCCAGGAGCGCCTTGGCATTCGGCAGACGACCCTCGTCGATGAGCCGGTCGATCATGCGGAAGCTCGCGCCGTCCCAGCCGACGATGAGCAAGCGCGGCGTCTCGTGCACCACCGGCTCGGGAACCGCGGCCCCGCCGTCGGCGCAGCCGTAGGCGCATAGGGCGAACAGCACGGCGCATGCGCGCGTCGCACGCGAGGGCTGCCGCTCGGTTTGCATCCGCCGAAGCTAGACGAACTCCGCGGGCGGGGCAATCGGGGCGAACCGGGGCCTGCGAAATCGCGCACCAGCTCTTTACGCTCGCTCGGACGGGGACAGCCGTCAGAATCGGCGGAGCGACGAACGTCATGGCGAAGGGATCCGGAAGACTGCAAGCGATCGACTGGCTGCGCGGTGCGGTCATGGTGCTGATGGCGCTCGACCACACGCGCGACTACTTCTCCACGTCGCCGATCAATCCGCAGGACGTGGTGAACGCGTCGCCGGCGCTCTTCTTCACGCGTTGGGTGACGCACTTCTGCGCGCCGGTCTTCGTGCTGCTCGCCGGCGTGTCGGCGTTCCTGTACGGATCGAAGGACGGGCGTTCGACGGGCGAGCTGTCGCGCTTCCTGTTCACGCGCGGCGTTTGGCTCGTGTTCCTCGAGGTCACGGTCGTCACCTACGCGTGGGCGCAGTCGCTCGCGATGATCTATTGGCAGGTCATCGCGGTGATCGGCCTCGCGATGATCACGCTCTCGATCCTCGTGTGGCTGCCGCGGTCGGTGATTCTGGCGTTCGCGCTCGTGACGATCTTCGGGCACAACCTGCTCGACGGGATCACGATCGCGCAGATGGGGGAGTGGGGAACGCTCTGGCGCTACGTCCACGCGGGGATCTTCACCGGCGAGTTCGGGGTGGAGCGTCACCTCGGCGTGTCGGTGCTCGTGCTCTATCCCGCGCTTCCGTGGGTCGGGGTGCTGGCCCTCGGCTATGCGCTCGGGCCGATCGTCGCGTGGGACCGCAGTCGTCGCCGCGTCGCGCTCCTGGGCATCGGGTGCGCCGTCACGGCGCTGTTCGTCGTCCTTCGCGCGCTCAACGGATACGGCAACGCGTGGCCGTGGAGCTCGCAGGCGACCGACATGCGCACCGTGATGTCGTTTCTCAACACGCTCAAGTATCCGCCGTCGCTCGCGTTCCTCGCGATGACGCTCGGTCCGGCGTGCGTCGTATTGGCGCTCGTGGATCGAGAACCGAAGCGCGACGCGGAGCCCGGCTTCGTCGCGCGCTTCCTGGTCGCCTTCGGTCGCGTGCCGCTCTTCTACTACGTCGCGCACGTGCTCGTGATCGTGCTCTCGTCGCGCCTGCTCTACCTCGTTCGTTGCGGCGAGCCGGTGAACGTCGTCGCGTCCCAGATCAGCGGCGCGGCGCGGCCGGAAGGGTGTGCGGGGCTGCCGCTGGCCGGAGTCTGGCTCGTCTGGATCGCGGTCGTGACCGCGCTGTACCCGGTTTGCGCGTGGTACGCGGGCGTCAAGCAGCGCAGCCGCTCGCAGCTCCTGAGCTATCTCTAGGGGGCCGCGCTCGAAAGCCGCGCCGCCGGCTCAAGATCCCGCAGGGAACGGCCGAATCGCAGGGCATGAACACCTGGATGGACCGGGCGCTCGAGTGGTTGCGCGTGGCGCTCGACGACCCGACGTGGCAAGTGTCTCTCGCGCTGACTGTTCTGCTCCTCGCGCTCGCCTCGTGCCGCGTCTTTTCGAAGGCGGGCTTTCACGGCATGGCCGGGCTCCTGATGCTCGTCCCGGGACTGAACGTCGTGGCGTTCCTCGCGCTCGCGTTCCTGCCGTGGCCGGTGCGTCGCGAGGCGCGCCACCTGCGCCGCATGCAGAAGGCCGTGCACCGCGCGGACCCCGAGCACCACGAGAAGCGCGTCGCCTAGCCCGGATCATTCATGAGCCTTCACCGAGATCGACGCAGCTGCGTCGATCTCGGTGAAGGCTCATGAATGATCCGGGCTAGCGGAGCGCGTCGCGCAGGAAGCCGCCGGCGCGTTCCAAGTGCTCACCGGCCTCGCGCGCGTCGCAGCGCTTCGCGTGCATCACGACCGCGACCTTGACGCGGCCGTTCGCGCGTTCGAGCAGACCGGCGGCTTCGTCCTCGGGAACGTCGGCGATGGTCGCGACGAGCGCGACACCGCGCCGCGTCAGCTTCGCGTTCGCGCGCGTGTTCACATCGACCATCAGGTTTCCGTGCACCTTGCCGAGCTGCGCCATCGCGATGGTCGTGACGCGGTTGAGCACCATCTTCGTCGCCGTGCCCGCCTTGAGCCGCGTGCTGCCCGCGAGCACTTCCGGTCCGGTGAGTAGGCGGATCGAGATGTCGGCCTCGTCGCCCGCTTGCTCGCGCGTGACGCAGGCGAGGAAGACCGTCGCGGCGCCGATTGAGCGCGCGTGCGCGAGCGCACCGTGCACGAACGGCGTCGTTCCGCCCGCCGCGATTCCGAATACGACGTCGCGCTCGGTCGCGTCCGCCACCGCCGCCGCTCCCGCGTCGCGATCGTCCTCGGCTCCTTCGATCGAGTTCACGAGCGCGTCCGGGCCTCCCGCCATGCGTCCCTGCACCTGCTCCCGATCGCTCTGGAACGTGGGGGGACACTCCACCGCGTCGAGCACGCCGAGCCGCCCGCTCGTTCCCGCGCCGACGTAGAGCAGCCGTCCGCCGGCGCGCAGGCGTTCGGTGACGAGCTCGATCGCCGCGACGATTTCCGCGCGACACACGGTCACGGCTTCGACGACGTTGCGCTCCTCGGCGTCGAACACGTCGAACGCCTCAGCGACGGTCGCGCGGTCGAGGTGCGCCGACGCGGGGTTCGCGCGTTCGGTGTCGAAGTGCGCGCGCTCGCTCATCGCCTCAAGCGTCCTTCTTGCGCTTGACGTGCTCGCCCGCGTTCCACCACGACGGCGTCAGCGAAGAGCCGCCGTCGACCACCACGCACTCGCCGGTCATCCACGCACTCGCGGGCGACAGCATGTACAGGCAATGGAGCGCGATCTCCTCGGCCGTACCGAAGCGCCCGAGCGGCACCTGTTTCCGCAAGCGTTCGGCCCATTCCTCGTCGGGCCAGAGGTTGCCGGCCGCGCCCTGCGACTCGAACGGTCCCGGTGCGATCGCGTTGACGCGGATCCCGTGTCGGGCCCACTCCGAGGCGAGCGTCTTCGTCATCGCGAGCACGCCCGCCTTGGCGCTGGCCGAGTGCACGACGCCGGGCATGCCCGTCCACGCGTAGGTCGCGACGATGTTCAGGATCTGCCCGCCTCCGTGCTCGATCATCGAGCGCCCGAACTCGCGGCTGCAGAAGAACGTCCCGTCGAGCACGATGCCGAGCACGGCGCGCCACGCGTTGAACGACAGGCGCTCGGACGGGCAGACGAAGTTGCCCGCGGCGTTGTTGACGAGGATGTCGACGTGGCCCGTGCGCTCGAGCAACTCCGCCGTCGCGCGCGAGACGTCCTTGCCCTCGCGCACGTCGATGGTCCCGGCCGTCACGCGCCAACCGTTCCGCGTGCCTTCTTCGAGCAGCGCCGTGTGATGCTCCGGGTTGCGCGAGAGGATCGTGACGTCGGCGCCGAGCGCGGCGAGTCCGCGACTGATCTCGAGGCCGAGCCCGGTTCCGCCGCCCGTCACGACCGCGACGCGGTCCTGGAACGTTCCGTCGGGCAGGAAGGAGACGCCGGCGGGTGCGTGGGTCGCGCTCATCGACAGAGCGTGACAGATTCAGCGCACGCGGAAAAGGCCCGCTGCGCGCGTCGCGCGGCCTACCAGCGCTCGGCGCCCGCGAACGTGATCGCGACGCTGTCCGGCAGCGAGACGCGCACGCCGTCGAGCTCGCGCCGGATCTCGCGCTCGATCTCATCGATCTCGTCGTCGTCGATCGGGAGCTCGAGCGTGTACACGGACAGCGTCTCTCCGCTCGACGCCGTGTGCTCGGTGACGGTGAGCAGGCGCTCGAGGTCGCGCTTGTTCACGCCGACGATGTCCTCGAGGAAGGAGACCAGCTGCTCGCCGCCGTCACCCTCGACGGAGAACATCACGTGCAGCGTGCCGTCGTGCGTCGTGCCGTAGCCGCGCCGTCCGCGTTCGTCGGAGGAGCGCTCGAGGTTGCCGTCGTCGTAGGCGACCGGCGGTTCGCGGCGCACCTCGATGTGCCGGATCGGGTTCTTGTCGAGCGCCGTGCCCGCGGCGAGAGCCACGCCGAACAGCCCCGTGCCGACGAGCGCCAAGCAACAAAGGAAGACGAGCGTCGCGGCGGAGGCCAGCCCGCCGAAGAAGCCGCGCGAAACGCGCCCGTCCGGGTTCACGGTCTTGGTGACCGCGACGGCGAGCCCCCCCAGGATGCCGAGAAAGACGACGAAGACGACCAGTGCGACGATCGGAAAGCTGTGACCCATGGCGGCGGAGTGGTGGGGCGACGGTTCGGTTCGTTGACGCTCGGCGGGGTGGCCGGGACGAGCGGTGGTGGCGTCGCACGCACGACTACGCGATCGCCGGCCAGCATTTCATTGGGAGAGCGGCGGCGCGATTTGCACACGCCGAGCGAGCGCCGCCCGCCGCGGGCATTTCGCGCCCCTTGCCGTTAGAGTGTTCGCCCCGCATCCGCATCGCACGCCACCCATGAAGACCCTCGAAAGCTACGTCCTCGGCCGCTGGCACGCCCCTGACGGCCAAACGCGCACGCTCTACGACCCCTCGACCGACGAGGCCGTCGCCGAGTGCGGGACCGGCGGCATCGACTTCGGCGCCGTGCTCGACCACGCGCGCAACGTCGGCGGTCCCGCCCTACGCGCCCTCGGTTTCGCGGAGCGCGGCAAGCTGCTGAAGTCGCTCTCGGCCGCCATCTACGAGTACCGCGACGAGCTACTCGACCTCTCGGTCGCCACCGCCGGCACGACGCGCGGCGACGCGAAGTTCGACGTCGACGGCGCGACCGGCACGCTGGCCGCCTACGCGCACTTCGCCAAGGAGCTGTCGGAGAAGGACTTCCTCGCGGACGGCGACGGCGTCCAGCTCGGCCGCACGGCGCGCTTCTGGGGCCAGCACATTCACGTGCCCAAGCACGGCGCCGCCGTTCACATCAACGCGTTCAACTTCCCGGCGTGGAACATGGCCGAGAAGATGGCGTGCGCGCTGCTCGCCGGCATGCCCGTGATCGAGAAGCCCGGCACGCCGACCGCGATGGTCGCGTGGCGGATGGCTCAGGTGATCGTCGACTCCGGCCTGCTTCCCGAAGGAGCGTTCCAGTTCCTGTGCGGCAGCTCCGGTGACCTCGTCGATCGCATGGGACCGCAGGACGTGCTCGCCTTCACCGGCTCGTCGGGCACCGGCGCGCTGCTCCGCGGCAACGCGAACCTCGTGCGCCACAACGTGCACGTCAACGTCGAGGCGGACTCGCTCAACGCCGCGATCCTCGCGCCCGACGTCGAAACCGACTCGGAGACCTACGGCCTCTTCCTGGCGAACGTGCAGCTCGACATGACGCAGAAGACGGGGCAGAAGTGCACCGCGGTGCGCCGCGTGCTCGTGCCCGAGTCTTTGATCGATGACGTCGCGACCGACCTCGTCGCGGGGCTCGCGCGCATCCAAGTCGGCGACCCGCGCGACAGCGCGAACCGCATGGGCCCGCTCGCCAGCCGCGAAGCGCTCGACAGCGTGCGCGCCGGCATCGACGCGCTCGCGGCCGAGGGCGAGGTCCTGTGCGGAGGCACCGACGCCGTGCACGACAAGGGTTGCTACGTCGCGCCGACCCTCGTCCGCGCGAGCCACGCGGACGTCGACACGGTCCACGCGCTCGAGGTCTTCGGCCCGGTCGCGACGCTCATCCCGTACTCGGGCGAAGCGGACGAAGCCGTGCGCCTCGCCAACCGGGGCGGCGGCGGTCTGGTGGCGAGCGTCTACTCGAACGACAAACGCTGGACCGAGACGGTCGTGCTCGGCATCAGCCCGTGGCACGGACGCGTGTGGATCGGCAGCGAGAAAGTCGCCGAACAGGCGCTGCCCCCGGGCATGGTCCTCCCGGCGAGCGTCCACGGTGGCCCCGGCCGCGCCGGTGGGGGGCAAGAACTCGGCGGCCTCCGCGGTCTCGAGCCCTACCTGCAGCGGACGGCCGTGCAGGGCTTCCAGGGGCTCGTGGCCGCGACGTTTGGCGCGTAGGGCGCGGCGCGAGCTTCGCTCGCGCGCGTGGTGGGGGTGAGGAGCCGGGGAGTCGCGGGCGTTCGTCGAGGCCTGGCGGAGGTCCCGGAGACGGGGAGTTGCTGACGTTCCTCGGATCGTGACGGTCCGGATGGTTCGGGGGATCGAATCGCGGAGGGAAGTTCCGAACGTGTTCCTCTCGTCTGGTGGATTTCTCAGGGACGGGGAGTTGTTGATGTTCTCCTTTTGCCTCGCGGGCTCGCTTCGCTCGCGTGCCGGGGGGCGAACTGGAGTCGCGGGGAGTTGTTGACGTTCTCCTTTCGCCTCGCGGGCTCGCTCCGCTCGCTGCGCTCGTGTTGGTGTCCCCTTCGATTCGGGGAGTTGCAGACGCTCGTTATCGATTCACGCGCAGCGCTTCGCGCTGCTGCGGCACAGGCTCGCTTCGCTCGCGTGCCGCGTTCCGCAACGGACCAGGGGTTTACACGGCAGTCGCGCAGGCTCCGGAGCGGCCGATGAGGCGTTCGGGGACTTGCGAGTTGGGTCTCTCAGGGACGGGGAGTTGTTGACGTTCTCCTATCGCTTCGCGGGCTCGCTTCGCTCGTGTTGGTGTCCCCTTCGATTCGGGGAGTTGCAGACGTTCCTCGGATCGTGACGGTCCGGATGGTTCGGGGGATCGAATCGAGGAGGGAAGTTCCGAACGTGTTCCTCTCGTCTGGTGGAATTCTCAGG